>JAIEPV010000098.1 GCA_019748215.1 Hyphomicrobium sp. | reverse complement strand
GAAGTTCCTGATCTTCGCTGTCGAAGAGCAATTGTTTGAGCCGCGTTACACCTTCGGACATGGCGGCGGTTGGCCTTTTTGTGCAGGATCAGTGGACGGTTGCAAGTTCGGCTGCGTCGCGTGTGGCTTCGCTATGGATTGTCATCCGATGCCAGCGATTACTGCGCGATCAGCTCCGACTGATGCGGCGAATTTGCTCGCTGAGGTCGCCGACCGAGCCTGCAAGAGCTTCAAAGGCGAGTTGCCTGTCACTGGCCGCAGCTCCGGCCAGCGCGTCAATACGGGCTTCGAGCGCATCGAGTTGGCGAGACAGTCCCAATTCAACTTCGGCCAGCCGGGCTTCGAGACTGGCAACACGGACTTCGACGCGTCGCATCGCATCGCCGACCAGTAGCTCGCGCACCTGATCCATTTTTTCGTCCGTCAATTCACGACCCGCGGAAGACCTGATTTCCGACAGTGATGGCGCATTCATATCCATAGTCTCTCGATATTACGCGATACCCGCCTCATGAATAATGGATAGCCGGCGGAAACAAAAGTGAAACCGACAAATGGCGGGGGGCGGTATGGGGCACCATCGATTGTTGCCCACCTGTCCTCATGGCGTTTTTCTCATGAGCGCCAGCGGTTTCTCAGCCCTACCGCGCGGCACTCCTGAGGTGCCTGGCGCGGTCTCGGCTGGCGGCGATGCCGATCAGCGGGGACAACCTTCAATTAAGGAAGCGTCAAAATGAGATAGTTGATCGAGCGGTAAAAGTTCTCCGGCCCGACATAGCCCGGAATGCGGCCGACTTCTTTATTGCCTTTGACAAGCACGAACGTGGGCACGATCTCGACGGACGATTGCAGATCGAGATTAGCCGTCGCCATGTCGTTGATATCAAGGAAGCGGACAGGCACGTCTTTGGCTCTGGCTGAAGCTTCGTAGGACGGCAAGACGTCGCGGCGGAACAATCCGCAGTAGATGCATCCTGGCGCTTCCATGACGACAAGCTGAAACTCGGCGCGGCCAGCGATTGCGGCGTCGAGATCGAGCCCAGCATTCGGCCGCTCAGGCAAGCCCAGCAGCGCGCCCGTCGCGGCCAGCAGCGTCACCAGTGTGCGAATTCTCATAGCCACGCAAATTGCCAAAAAGGGCGAAGGTCTGCCCATTGTCGATCTAGCAAGCGTTGTACGAGACCTTGCGGCCGGTGGGGTTGAAGTTCTTAAGAAGTGGTTAAGGTCTGCGCCAATGCGAGACAATCGCAGGAAAACCGCTGCTTACAGCGGGCTGCCGCCATGCAACGACGCGATGAAAAAAGCGCTACCGAGGAGCAGCACCAGTCCAGCACCGGTCACGCCTGCGCCGATTTGCAAGCGTTCCGCCCAGACACTGCCCGGGCCTGACATCCGTTCGGCCCAATTGCGCGAGCCAACGGCCATGGCGGCGAGGATCGAGACCGTGATCGCCGTACCGAGCGCCATCGCAAATGTGCCGACCACACCCGCCCAGAACATTCCCTGACTGAGCGCAAAGATCAGCAGCAAAATCGCTCCGGAGCAGGGTCGAATACCGACCGACAGAGCGATCGGCAGGGCTTTGCGCCACGACCATGCCCCCTGCAAATCTTTGGGTGCCGGCATATGGCTGTGACCGCAGCCGCAGTCGGGGCCATGCCTGTGCGCTGGGGACGCGGGGTGTTCGATCTCGAAGGGAGCCGCTGCGCCCTCCGCTTTCGTTGGAGGCGTTGCTTTCGCACGCATGCTGGCAACAATCGGTGCCAACTGTCGCCATAGCATGTACGCGCCGACAGCTGCGACGAGACCCCAACTGATCGTCTCGATCGTCGCCTCCGTCGATCGCATTTGCAGGCTGGTTTGGCTGAGTGCGACTGCCAAAATGCCAACGAAGGCGATGGCCGAAAGCGCCTGAAAAACCGCCGCTAAAAACGACAGGACGATGCCGCGACGGACGGTCTCCTCATTAGCCAAGACATAGGACGAGATCACAGCTTTGCCATGGCCGGGACCTGCCGCGTGCAAAACGCCGTATGAAAAAGCGATGGCGATCAGGGTCATGGCCGCGCCCAACGGATGCTCGCTTTTTAGTCCGCGAACCGCAGCTGCCATGTCACGGTTGAGGCGGCTCTGCGTTGCGAGCAGCCAGGTCCAGGCCTGCTCGATCAAGCCGGACGGCGCGGGCTGTGCGACGGCGGCCGCGGGTGATTGGCCAGCCGAGGCGGGCGCCGCCGGAATTCCCGGCGCGACGGGCACACCGAACGGGGACGATTTGCCGGTCTCCTGGGCGCCGCTGACGTTCGGCAACAGAATAAGGCTGGCCATGAACAGTGCCAAGCCAACAGCCCAACGAAGACTCGCGAGCCGATTTAGGATTTTTTGCATGAGACCGTAACTGTTTTCGCCGAGCTGAAATTCAGCGCCGCTGCATCCGGCATCAGCTTGCCAAGCTCCTGAGCCATCGAGTCGCCGAGTTTGGCTGCGTCTGCGGCGGCTTTGTCGGCGCTCGGATCAACGAACGCCGCCGTGCATCCGTCAGGGGCACTTGCAAGTTTCAAGGCGTCGGTTTTCTCTGGCTCGAAGGCAATGAAGAATGAGGGATCATCGATGGAAAAATTGAAGCCTTCCGCATCTGCAAGAACCGGCTGCGCCAATGGCAACGTGAAATGCAGGCGTAAAATTCCGTTGCTGTGCTCGAGCCAAGCGTCTTTCGGCGGATCGAGCTTGAGCTTGGCACTGCCGAGCTTGGCAAACGTGAAATAGTCGAAGTCCTTCAATCCATCCATGTTGACGTTGGCGAGCTCAGCCAGCTCGTCGCGGTCGTATGTGCCGTCGTTGTTTTTGTCTAAGCCCTGCACAGCCATCGCAGTGTACATGTCGTCGAAGGTCCAGACATGACCGACACCGGTGATCGCACCCTGATTGTAGATGATGGTGGTTTCATATGTGACCCACACGTGCGGATGGGCGCGTGCAGCGGTCGCCGACGCGGCCACGATGGCGAGAGCAACGCTCAGCATCGACCGATTGCGGTATCGCGATATCATGACGAGCGCTCCACTTCATTTTTCGCGTGCTGCAGCATGCAGATAGCGGCTCCGTCACTCAAATCAATTTGTCGACAGGGATCGTGGCTCCAAAGGTGGCGATAATGCGACCCTGCTGGCATCGGTTCTATGATCGAAGCGATACTTCTAAGGATGTTGCACGAACGTTTCGTTTGTTATAATATACTAAAATGTATTAAGGGAGAACGTCATGTTCACGGGATTTGGAACGGAGTGGGCGATTTGGGCCGGCATTCGGCGATCGTTGCCACGCCGCGAGTGCGCGCCTGTCGGTGCGATGCCTTTAAATACAACGCGGGCGATGGCGCAGTCGGTCGCAAGCTTTAGCGCTTTCATCGCTGCGACTGCGGCCTGTGCGGCGGATGCACCGCGTGTCGTCGTCACGACCAAGCCCATTCATTCGCTCATCGCCAATATCATGGAGGGCGTCGGGACGCCGACGCTGATCGTCGATGGATCGGCCTCGCCGCATACCTTCACGCTCAAGCCGTCCTCGGCGAAAGCCATCAACGAAGCCGATATCTTCGTTCGCGTTTCAGAAGCGGTCGAACCGTTCACCCGAAAAGTCGTCGCGGCACTGCCAGCAACGGTCACGCTGATCACCCTCAGTGACAGCAAAGGTGTGCAGCTTCTCGAGCAGCGCGAGGGCGGAACTTTCGAAGAGCACCATCATGATGATGCTGAAGCCGCGCATGGCGAGCCTGAGCATATACAAGGTGGCAGCGAGAAAAATGCCGGCAAGACGGAACATGAACATGATCACGAACACGAAGCCAAAGACGGCCACATTTGGCTTGATCCCGTCAACGCCAAAGCCATCGTTGAAACGGTGACTGCTGCGTTGGCTCAAAGATATCCGGCCGCTGCAGACACGTTTCGCGGCAATGCGGCTCGGTTAAATATCAAACTCGATCAGCTGTCAGCGGACATCACGACAGCGCTTGCGCCGGTCAAGGGCCGGCCGTTCATCATCTTCCACGATGCCACTCAGTATTTTGAGGAGCGTTTTGGTGTCCATGCCGTGGGCTCGATCACGATCAGTCCGGACGTGCAACCGAGTGCCAAGCGATTGACAGCGGTACGCAGAAAAATCGCTCAGCTCGGCGCAGTCTGCGTTTTCACTGAACCCTCGTTTCAACCCAAGCTGGTCGCAGCGGTCATCGAAGGCAGCCCATCGCGTACCGGTGAGATCGATGCCGAGGGGATCGGACTACCTGCCGGCAAAGAGCTGTATTTCGAACTGATGCGCCGGATATCGCAAAACTTGCAAACGTGCCTGAGTGGCGACCGTTGATCGTTCAGCACCGGCTGACACTCACCGGCACGGCTGATGACGTTAGCAGCATGTCGCTATCGAAGAGTGGTTCTATCAGCCGTATCCCAAGCCGTTCCGCGCTGGCCCAAACGACGACACCTGCGAGGCGCCGGCCAGAATTCGTAACGACGGCGACCCTGGTTCCAGGTTGCCGTCCCCGTCCGGTGTCAATGCCCGGGACAATGAGACCGAGGCCGCTTCGTGAGATATCACTGATGATGGCTGCCGACGGCGGTCTGAGAGTATTGCTCAATACATGCAACGTGGCGGGAAGGTTGAGTTGGCGGCGCGTGTGATTGCGCCGATCTGCCCAGCTTGGATAGACGATCTCGCCGACTGGCGTAATGCACGGCGAATCGCCAGCAACGACGCGGTTGATCAGCAATTCAAGGCCACTGTCGCTTGGTCCCGACGCACCGCCCGGAGATTTGCGTGTAAGCCGATGTGCTGCGTCGGCGGCTGCATACCCGACTGCTGCGCTGCGCCGCCACAGGCCGCTCACCGTAACCCAATCGTTGTCAATCGCTGTCTTGGCGCCTTTGCGGTGCGCAGCGACGACCGGGCCGTCGTGATCCTCAATCTGAAGTGTCAGAGTTTTGGCGGCGTCAACCAGATCATAAAAATCAGCGATCAAAGTCAGATGAGTTTCAGACAGGCCCGGCTTTGAGAGTTTAATCGCGGCAATTGAGGAGACGCGAGGCTCGGCCGGAAAATAACGCGATGCCTCAGTACCGCATGCCAACGGCCGCAGAAATGCCCGTGCTGAACTGATGCTGGCACACAGCGACACGGCGATCAGCGCAAAATCGAGTTCATTGCCGATGGTGGCGAGCAGCCGGGCTCGTGCTTTTTCAAGTGTGTCGGAAGTTGATGACATCGACCGGAAATCCATTTCAATATGACGCCGGTTGCAAGGTCATGCTTTTGCCGAACCAGCGCGTGTCTCAGCGTGGCATTGACTGGTTGCCTGATCATGAAAGTAGGCTTGTCGCGATGTGCAAAACGGCGCTAGGGCACACCGAACAACGTCATTTACAGAATAGAGGTCTGCACTGTGCAGTCGTCACTTGTCGAAACGCTCGGACGCTATCTCGATGGCTGACGAGCGCCACCAGATTTTGATCGTCGAAGATGATTCTGCGGTCCGGCGTCTGTTGCGAACGATGCTGGAGGATGAGGGATACGCCGTCATCGAAGCCCAGGGCGAACGCGACGCGCTCGCTCGTCTCGCCAGTCATGATGTGTCGCTGATCACCCTCGACCTTGGACTGGGCCGCGACAATGGCCTTGTTCTAGCGCAGCGCATCCGGGCGCGAAGCGTAGTTCCCATCATCATTGTCAGCGGCAAAGGCAGCGATGTCGACCGTATCGTCGGTCTTGAGATCGGCGCTGACGATTATATCTCGAAGCCATTTAATGTTCGCGAAGTCTTGGCGCGCGTGCGTGCCGTCATGCGCCGAACAGCCTCTGCGGTTCGCACGGGCGACGACTTCGCAGCGCGTCAGGCCTTTCAATTTGACGGGTGGACCTGTGATGTTGCGGCGCGCCGGTTAACGCGCCCGGACGGCATCGACGTCAAATTGACATCGCGCGAGTTTTCGCTGCTCACAGCGTTTCTGCGACGCCCGCAACGGGTGTTATCACGTCATCAGCTCATGGATTTTCTGGGCGACGATGATGCTGACACGCTTGAGCGTGCGATCGATACCATCGTCGGGCGATTGCGGCGCAAACTCAAGACAACCGATGCGTCGCCGATCGAGACGGTGCGCGGCTCGGGCTATATGTTCACCGTAAAAGTGAAATCGGTTGAGGCCGATGGTGTCCCACAATCTACCTCGCTCGCCGAGCCAAACGCCCGCGGCACGTAGAGCGTTATCCGAGTGCCTTTTCCAACCGCGCTTTCGACATCTATGCCGCCGCCGGATTGCAGGAGAAAGCCGTGCACCTGTGCGAGGCCAAGCCCCGATCCGGAGCTTGGTGTCTTGGTTGAAAAATATGGCTGCAGCGCGCGAGCGGCGACGCCCGGCGACATGCCGGCACCTGTATCGGCGCAGACGATTTTGACATACCGGCCAGGTCGCAACGGACCGCCAGCGGTTGCGATGCCGGCGTCGACATCGGCCCGTGACACCACGATTGAAAATGTTCCGCCGCCCGCCATCGCGTCGACGGCATTGCGCCAGATGTTCAGCATCGCGCTTTCGAATTCTGCGCCATCGACGTAGCCGCGGAATGCGCCAACGGGCCGTCGCCGCTGTCGGTCATAGCTGCTGCCAGTCGCATCGAGCACTGCTGCAATTTTTGCGACGACGTCCGTGTCGGTTGGCTGAAATCGGCGCGCTTGGCCAACGGTCATCAATCGCGCGATCATGCGGGCCGCCATCTCGCAGCCGAGATTTGCTTCCGAAAGTGCGGCACTCGCGCGCGCATCGGTGACCCGCATCGACGCCAGTTCAAGGTTGCCCTTGATGACGGCCAGAACGTTGTTGAAATCATGCGTCAGGCCGGCGGTGAGACGTGTGAGAGAATCGACGGTTTCGCCATCAGCCGAGCCGAATTTCAGCCGATCATCTGGATCGGGCTGGCGAAAAAAAAGCACAAATGAAGTTTGATCGACGACGTTTGCCGCCAGCTTCGTGGCGCGCACCGCCGTGACCCGATGTCCTCCTTCGCGATGCACGATTTCGATAGGCAGCCAGGGGGCCGGCGCCGGCTCGGTCATCGCATCCGTCAATATCCGACGTCGATCGTCTGCATGGCATAAAACGCGATCAATCGATGTGCCGATGACGTCGCTAGCTGTCCATCCGGTGAATATTGTAAACGCTGCGCTGGTGGCCCTCAATAAGCCCGCGTGATCGACAAGGACCATCGCATCGCCAGTCACTGTGGCTGGGATCACGGCTGCGCGTTTGCGCGTCGTGCGCGCCGGTCGCGAAGAGGTTTGTGCTGTCATCGACCGTTATCCGTCGTGGCCAGGGTCGTCCCGGGTGCTGGGCCGCATGTTCACAGCTCGCGTCGCCGCAAGCAAGCCGCCCGCGTTTTGACACACAACGACACACGCCCGCCAATCATTCGGCAAGCGATTAGCCGAATAACGGTTGGCGCGGGATCTGTAGGACAAACATTGGTGGTTGGCGCTTCGGTCCTTCAACCACCGTCGTGCAGTTAGAAATTTTGAAGAGGATATTGCCATGACGTACCAAGCCAGCCTATCGGCGGCGCCTGGATTTGCCGGGCCACTCTATGCTCAGGTCGCCAACTATCTGCGCGAGCGGATCACTGCGGCCGAATGGTCGTCATCGGTCCCCATGCCCAACGAGGCCGTGCTCGCCAAAGATATCGGCGTCAGTGTCGGCACGATGCGTAAGGCGCTTGAACTGCTCGAAGGTGAGCGGTTGATCCAGCGGCGTCAAGGTCGCGGAACGTTTGTCATTGAAGCGTCGGACCAGTCCGATGTCGAGCGGTTCGTCACGCTTGTTGCCGATGGCCGCAAACTGAAAGGCGAGGTCACCGCACTGACCAGTGACGCAAGCACGGCCGACGCTGAGGCGGCAAACCGGCTGGCGATCCGCATCGGCGATCCGGTGGCACGATTTGAGTTAGCCTGGCGCGCGTCCCACGGTGTGCGGGTGTTTGAGCGCGTTGTTGTGGCGCAAGCGCGCTTTCCCGAAATCGAGCGGACGGCCGCGCTGCCGTCACCGTTCCTATTCCCCATCTATCGACGCGTTTATAAGACCATCGTGCACGCCATTACCGAGCGCACTGACTGTGTGCTCCCCGATTTGGCCATGATCGAAGCTTTGCGGGTCGAGCCCTCGCGGCCGCTGTTGCGCGTCGAGAGGTCAGCGCGGACACGCACCGGTCAAGTGGTGGAGTGGTCGGTTCGCACCATGCACCTTGGTACGGCGCGATATGCCGCCAGTGTCGAATAATTCAATCCGTGGCAGTGCAATCGCCAGGGGCGATCATAATTCACTGCCACGTCCGTCGAACACGTAACCGGCACCACGAACCGTGCGGATCGGATCGTGCTCGTTGCCACGTATGAGAGATTTGCGCAGGCGGCCGATATGGACATCGACCGTCCGTTCGTCAATCTCGGAGGTCTGACCCCACACGCGATCCAGCAATTGCCCACGCGATAACACGCGGCGCGGACTTTCCATGAAAACTTCCAGCATCCGGTACTCAGTCGGGCCAAGACGGATTTCGCGCGCTCCCCGTGTGACCTTGTGCGCTTGACGATCAAGGACGATTTCGCCTGAAACAAGGATATCGCTCATGCGTTCCGGCGACGCGCGACGCAGCAAGGCCTTGATGCGTGCCATCAGTTCCTGCACCGAAAACGGCTTGGTCACGTAATCGTCGGCGCCGGTGGTCAAGCCGCGGACCCGGTCGGCCTCTTCGCCGCGCGCCGTGAGCAGCAAAATCGGTAGATTCGACGTATCCGTTCGCTTTCTCAGCCGACGGCAAAGCTCGATGCCCGAGATTTTTGGAATCATCCAATCGAGGATGGCCAAGTCGAACGACTGCTCCGAGAGCATCAGTTCAGCTTCTTCGCCATCTCCCGCGTGTGTGACGTCGTAGCCTTCGGCCTCGAGATTGTACTTGATCAGCTCGGCAAGCGAGGATTCGTCTTCGACGACAAGAATTTTAGCGGGCATGGAGCGACTGCTGGATGGAGCGTTTTGCGCTAAAGAGGTCATGAGTGCGGCACGGTGATAAGCGTTGACGACGTCTGGTCATCCTTAGGACGATCATCCGTGATCGCCTGGCCCGTGACGAGATAGTGGACGTTTTCGGCAATGTTAGTGGTGTGATCGCCGATCCGTTCAATATTTTTGGCCCCGAAAAGAAAGTGCGTGCACAAACCGATGTTTCGCGGATCTTCCATCATGTAGGTGAGAAGTTCACGAAACAGCGAATTGTACATCGCGTCGACCTGCTGGTCACTTCGCCATACCTGCAAAGCTTTTTCCACATTGCGCTCCGCCAGCGCGTCGAGAACCTGCTTCAATTGCGCCTGGACCATCTCGGTCATGTGGCGCATGCCCGTCATCAGTGGTTTTGGATGGCTCTCGCCAGCGATGGCAAACGCGCGCTTGGCGATATTCTTTGACAAGTCGCCAATGCGTTCCAGATCGCCAGCGATCTTGAGAACCGTCATGATATGGCGCAAATCGTTAGCGATCGGCTGGCGCTTGGCGATCATCTCGATCACCTGCTCCTGCAGTTCGCGCTCGAGCTGATCGATTGTTGCGTCGCTGGCGACGGCTGATTCCGCCAACTTCGGATCGCGCCGCTCGAGTGCACCAAGCGCTTGCACCAGCAGCTTTTCAGCACAGCCGCCCATTTGCGCGATGCGACGGTCGAGCAGCTTAAGCTCGTCCTCGTAGGATTTGACGATATGCTCGTTCATTTGCCGTTCCAATCATCGAAAAATGCGTTCAACCGAACCGGCCGGTGATGTAGTCCTGCGTCCGCTGGTCTTTCGGGTTGCTGAAAATCGTCTTGGTCGAGTCTTCCTCGACCAGCGTCCCTAGGTGGAAAAAAGCCGTTCGTTGCGAGACGCGGGCGGCCTGCTGCATCGAATGGGTCACGATGATGATGCAAAAGTTAGAACGCAACTCGTCGATCAAGGTCTCGACCTTCGCCGTGGCGATCGGGTCGAGCGCCGAGCACGGCTCGTCCATCAAGATGATGTCGGGATTCACGGCGATCGCGCGGGCAATGCAAAGCCGCTGCTGCTGGCCACCGGAAAGACCCGTCCCAGAGTCCTGCAGCCGGTCTTTCACTTCGTTCCACAACGCCGCCTTTTCAAGGCTGCTCTGCACAACCTCGTCGAGTTCGGCCTTGTTCGCCGTCAAACCGTGAATGCGTGGTCCATAGGCAACGTTGTCGTAGATCGACTTCGGAAATGGATTTGGTTTTTGAAACACCATACCAACACGGGCGCGCAACTGGACGACGTCGAGGCTGCGATCGTAAATGTCCTGGTCGTCGATCGTGATTTTCCCGGTGACGCGGCACGATGCGATGGTGTCGTTCATCCGGTTGATGCAGCGCAGGAACGTAGATTTGCCGCAGCCGGATGGGCCGATGAAGGCCATCACGCCACGGTCCGGAATCTCGACATTGACAGCCTGCAAGGCATGTTTGTCACCGTAATAAACGTTGACGTCGTGGGCCAAGACCTTGGCTGGCTTCGCGCCCGCAGTAAGATGCGCGGTGCGAGCGGCTTCGACCCGTTCGATTGCAGATAAGTCCACGGTTGAATTCTCCATCACAATCACCACCGACGTTCGAATTTGTTGCGCAGCCAAATGGCGGCGCCGTTCATCGCGAAAAGGAAGCCGAGCAGCACCACGATCGCCGCTGCCGTGCGCTGTTGAAAGGCCGCTTCCGGTAGATCCGACCAAAGATAAATCTGCACCGGCAGAACGGTCGCGGCATCCGAAATGCTCGTCGGCACGTCGACGATGAAGGCGACCATGCCAATCATCAGCAAAGGTGCCGTTTCGCCGAGCGCATGCGCCATGCCGATGATGGTGCCGGTCATGATGCCCGGCATGGCCAGCGGCAAGACATGATGGAAAACGGCCTGTTGCTGTGAGGCCCCAAGACCGATTGCCGCCTCACGGATTGACGGCGGCACGGCCTTGATCGCGGCCCGAGCCGATATGATGATCGTTGGCAGGACCAGCAGTGCCAAAACCAAACCGCCGACTAGCGGCGCCGATCGCGGCAGATTGAAGTAGTTCAAAAACACCGCCAGCCCCAGCAATCCGAAGACGATCGAGGGGACGGCCGCGAGATTGTTGATGTTGACCTCGATGATATCGGTCAGCCAATTTTTCGGCGCGAACTCCTCCAGATAGATGGCGGCGAGAACACCGATCGGCAGGCACAAAATCAGCGTCACGAATAAAGTCAGCGCCGTACCGATGAGTGCGCCGCGAATGCCGGCAAGTTCAGGCTCACGGCTGTCGCCGGATGTGAAAAAGCGCCAGTTGAAACCGCGCTCGATCGCGCCGGCTGACCTGATTTTATCGATGAAAACGATTTCCTGATCCGAGATGCGGCGGCGGCTTTCAGGCTGGACGTAGGTCGTCAAATTCCAGCTACCTGCCTGCGCGGGAGTGACGCTGGAGAGCGGCAGCAGCACCGGCCCCGCCAGCGTGTTGGCCGTCGCCTTTACAACCTTGACGGCGCCGCCGTTGATATAGACGACGCGGCTTGGAATACGCCCGTCTAGAACATGAGCGCCAGCTTCAGCATCATTCGCAACTCCTTCACGCTCGAGGTCAGCGATCAGCGCCGCGAAAGACTGATTAGCCGCCGTCAGCGTGATGTCACCTTTGACGTCGCTCGGCGTTAATTCGGCAGCGCCCAAAGCGGCCGTATGGCGGCCCGTGTCGCCCTTCAAATACAAATCGACGTCATCGGAAAACAGCATCGGCGTTTTGATCGTCGTTCCAATAATCGATGGATTGGCAATGACGCGGTCGCGCAGATCGTCGGCCGCGCCGCTGCTGAGTAGACCATTTAAGGCCTTTCGCGCCGTCCGGCCTTCGATGCCCGGAATGACCGCCGTTATCGCCGCACGTGTGAGGCTTGCATAATCGGCGGCGCGGATGGCGTCGGCATTGCGCTTGCCGTCTGCATCGACGATGGCTGCGTCGACGAGCACACTCAGCACAGCGCGATGTTCCGAGAACGCTGGCAGCGATTTGACGATGATACTCGTCAGCAACGCCACCAGAAATACCGCCGTCAGCGCCAACGCACCAAAGCCAAGCGCCTTGAACGTCCGTTCTGAAGCATAGCGGCGGCGCACGCGGGCCGCCGCCACATCAGGCGGAATGGCGCGACGCCGCGCGGGCGGCAGTTGCGTCGGCAGAGATGAGATCGCGTCAGTCATATTGCTCACGATACTTTCGCACGATGCGGAGGGCGATGATGTTTAAGATCAGCGTGATGAAGAACAGCACAAAGCCGAGTGCAAAGGCGGCCAGTGTTTTGGCACTATCGAATTCCTGGTCGCCGACCAAAATTGTTTTGATTTGAACCGTGATCGTCGTCACAGCGTCGAGCGGATTGAGTGTCAGATTGGCGGCAAGACCTGCGGCCATGACCACGATCATCGTCTCGCCGATCGCCCGGCTCATCGCCAGCATGAAAGCTGAAACGATGCCGGGCAATGCCGCCGGCAAGACGACCTGTTTAATGGCCTCGGATTTCGTCGCGCCAAGCGCGTAGGCTCCGTCACGAAGCGATTGGGGCACCGCGTTCATCACGTCGTCGGACAGCGACGAAATGAACGGAATGATCATCATGCCCATGACAAGACCAGCCGCCAGCGCCGACTCGCTTGCCACATCGAGCCCCAGTGCTTCGCCCCAGCCACGTATATAGGGCGCGACGGTAAGCGCCGCGAAAAACCCGAGCACGACCGTGGGGACACCGGCAAGAATTTCCAGAACCGGTTTTGCGTAGCGGCGCATGCGCGGGGATGCATATTCCGCGAGATAAATCGCCGACAGCAGACCGAGC
Source organism: Hyphomicrobium sp. (assembly GCA_019748215.1). Lineage (GTDB taxonomy): Bacteria > Pseudomonadota > Alphaproteobacteria > Rhizobiales > Hyphomicrobiaceae > Hyphomicrobium_B. Next base: position 33,434 of record JAIEPV010000098.1, on the reverse strand, counting down.
GGTCCAGCGACGCACATCGCGATGGCGGTGATGAGCAAGGTGCCCGTCAAAAGCGGTACGAAGCCATAGGCGGATTTGATGTCGCCCTGATCGGCGCGCATCGCTTGCTGAGGGTTCCATTCGGTGCCGAACAGGAAATCCAAAATGCCGGGCCGGCCTTTGATATTCGGATCGAAGAAAAAGCGAATGGTTTCCGTCAGCACCGATGCGACGATACCAATCGTCGTCAAAACGGCAACGCCGGCGCAGGCCATCAAAACGATGCGAACAATCCGCTCAAAATGATTGCGCGCTCTAAACTGGCCCGACACCATTCTCAGTGATGTTGCAATGCCGGCCAAGGCCGCGGTCAGTCCAATGATTAGCAGCAGAAAATTGCCGCTCGTGCGCCAGGCCGAGTAGGTGTCGGTGGCCGCACGCAACGCGTCGCTGACATCGCCGCTATGCTGGCCCGCAGCAAGATTTTTAATCTCGCGCAATGCCGACCCGGCTTGCAGTGCGTCGTTGCGAATTTCGGCCGGAAAGTTCGTCAGCGCGTTCGAGGCGGCGAGTTGACTGACGAGTGGTGTACCGACTGCCCAGATCAGTAACATCGGAGCAATGACAAGGGAGATCGCGAGGAGGCCATGATAAGCCGGCAGCGAATGCATCCGCACGCCCGTCGCACTGAGTGCCACCGATCGACGCGACGCGAGCACGTACGCCGTAAGCGTCAACAGCGCCAAGGCTGTAAAATAGACCACCGTCATCAGCATCCCGCACGAAAAGAGGGTGGCAGCCGAGCCCGTACAGGCACGGCTGCCAAATAACTCGAAGCTTATTTCAGCGTGCTGCCATCGAGCAAAGTCATGGCCGTTGCGGCCGCACGAACCTTTTCAGTCGCGTCCTTCGGAAGCGAGACGAGACCCTTCTTCGCCAGATAGCCGTCTTCGCCAAGCGCTTTGTCGGAAACGTATTCAGCGACAAACTTATCGAGGCCGGGGATCACGCCGACGTGCTGCTTCTTGATGTAGATATAGAGCTCGCGAGCGCCTTTGTATTTGCCGCCTGAGATGTTGTCGTAATTCGGTTCGACGCCTTCAATTTTTACGCCTTCGATCTTGGCAGCATTTTCTTCGAGGAATGAATACCCAAAGATGCCGAACGCGTCTTTGTTCCCTTCAAGCTTCTGGACGATGACGTTGTCGTTCTCGCCGGCTTCGACATAGGCGCCGTCCTTACGGATCGACTTCCAAACCTTTTCGAAGTCCTTCGTCTTGTTGGCTTCGTCGGCTTTTTTCAGGGCTTTCAAAGACTCAAAGTCTTCAGCGCCCTTTTCCATGAACAATTCGTGGAAGCTGTCGCGCGTGCCGGACGTTGGCGGCGGACCGAGCACTTCGATTTTGACGGCCGGCAGCGATGCGTCAATTTCCGACCACAATTTGTAAGGACTGGCGATCAGTTTGCCATCCTTGTCGGGAACTTGCTCGGCGAGCGCCATGAACACCTGCTTGCGCGTCATCTCGACGGGCTTGGCACCCTTGAGATGGGCGATGGTCAGACCATCGATGCCAACCTTGACTTCGACGATCTCGGTGACGCCATTTTTAGCGCACAGTTCGAATTCTGATTTCTTCATACGGCGCGAAGCGTTGGTCGCATCGGGCTTGTCCTCGCCGACGCCTTCGCAAAAGATTTTCATGCCGCCGCCGGTGCCCGTCGATTCAACGATCGGGGTCTTGCCACCGGACTTACCAAACTGCTCAGCAACAGCCGTCGTGAAGGGATAAACGGTGGAGGATCCGACAATGCGGATCTGATCGCGGGCGGCGGCGGCGCCCGAAAATGCGACAACGGATGCAGCGATCAGCGCTGCGGAACTTGCCTGCTTAAAGATTGACACGAAACGTCTCCCTCATTCTGTTTCGGCCCGAGGTCGCGGAGCGATCCCTCGATAGCCCGGCGCCTAAGCACCTGCGAGGGTTTTAGTCGTTTGATGCAATGTATTTGTGACAGTTTAAAATATTGAAAAATATGTTATTATCGGATGCTTGTAGGCAGCGTGACGCGCACTGTCGTGCCCACGCCGACAGTTGACACGATCTGCAGCTCGCCTTGGTGGCGGTTGAGCACATGCTTTACGATCGCGAGGCCCAAGCCGGTGCCGCCAATCTTGCGGCTTTGGTCGGCATTCACCCTGTAAAATCGTTCAGTCAGGCGTGGCAGATGCTCGGGCGCAATGCCGGGTCCGTCGTCAGAAATGGTGATGGTGGTTCGTGGAATCGGGCTTGTGGCGCCGTCGGCCTTGGTGCGTGCAACAGTGACCATGCCGCCATCGCGACCGTATTTCACGGCATTTTCGATCAAGTTTTGAAATACCTGAAAGATTTCGTCGCGTTCACCGACCACTTGGCCTGCAAGTTCGGTGCGTTGGACGATGATCGACACGCGGCGCTCGTCGGCGATCGGCAGGAGCGTCCGCACGACGTCGGCGATCACCTCATCGAGATCGACACGTCCCGTTGGCGCGAGATAGGCTTTTTCCTCGACGCGGCTCAGGAGCAGAAGGTCGTCGATCAGGCGCGTCATGCGCTCGGCCTGGGCCGCCATGATCCCGAGAAATCGTGTTCGCGCGGCGGGGTCATCGCGCGCCGGACCTTGCAACGTTTCAATGAAGCCGCGCACCGAGGCCAGCGGTGTGCGCAACTCATGGCTGGCGTTGGCGATAAAGTCGGTTCGCATTTCCAGGAGGCGATGCTGATCCGACAGATCTTTGATCGTGATGAGCACAAATTCCGGTTCGGCGTTGGCGCTTGATTCGAGCGTGCCGTTGGCTCGGTTTCCCACCGGCGAAATTGTTGCCAGCAGATGTCGTTCGATGGCGCCAAGCCACGCGAGGCGTACCGTTTTGCGGTCGCCGGCGTTGAGCACAATGGTCACCGACGTGATGAGCTCGGGATCGCGGCTGACGTGCTCAAGCGCCAGTCCATGGATAGCTTTGCCAAACAGGCTTTCGGCTGCGGCGTTGTGCTCGATGATGGTGAAGGATCGGTCCAGCAGCACCGCCGGATCAGGCAGTGCCGCAACAATCTGTGCGGTCGACATGGAGGCGCGATGACTTTCACTGTGCTTGTGATGCGTGCGATCAGCAGCAAAGTTGTCGACGTTAATGCGATATAAATTATCTATTACGACAAGCGCGATGGCAGATAGCGAAGCTGCGGCAAACGCTGTTTGCGCCGAGACGATGCCGGTTTCGTTCAAGATGCCGAGGATCGAAAGCGCCACTACAATCAGGATGGCGGAGCGATACTGTTTGAACACAGATTCAAATTCCGAAGCGTTCGCCAGGATCTCGCGGCCGCGTAACGGCTGCGACGGCGGCGGCAGTGGCGCAGGTTTTCCGTTCACGGTGTCGGCCATCGCAATGCCTTCCTTGGCCCATTAACGCGGGCATAGTCACGCTGGCTCAGTCGCCTCGGATCAGTGACGATGGCTCAAGCGCGACGAGATGCGCCGCCCTTGCCTTTGCGACCAGTCGATTTTACTGCCAGCGGAGTGTGCGCCGACGCCAAATCGGCGAGCGTGTGCTGATCCAAAACCGAAATGAATGCGCCGAAGGCATCGTCGAACACCGAATGCAAACTTCGACTCTCTAAGCCATCATTCGCAGCGTCTCGCGCAACCTGACTATTGGTCACTTCAATCGCCCGAACGACATCACCAATTTTAATCTCGTTGGCCGCTTTCGCTAGCCGCACACCGCCAGACGGACCACGCACGGCCCCGACAAAACCGGTGCGCGACAGCACATGCACAATTTTGAAGACGTTGGGCTTCGTGATGCCAAGGCGCTCTGAAATGTCGGCCACCTTGACCAACGCCCCATCGGCCATCGCGCAATCGACGAGAATGCGAATAGCATGGCCGGTTTGTTTGGTTATTCGCATGGCGTCTGCCTGGGCTCTCGCGCACTCGCCGACCGTGACATGGGTGGCCCGGCGTTTTGCTTGTTTCACAACTCGGCCCGCGATGGCAAGCAGAGCCGGAGGGAGGGCGCCGACGAGCGGCCTTTCAAACGGGGCCCTTGACAGACCAGCGTAAATTTAATCTATACAAAAATAGTAAATAAATGAACGTGACGCACGCGGCGGGCGGCACTAGACATGCTCCAATCAGCGTGATGCCACGTTCATGCGATGCAGACCGAACGATCGTTGATCCCGGAGACGTCGAAAATGCTTTTTATCGGATTTCTTCGCCAAACGCTCCGCAATGCCGTTACGGCCGCCTGCGCCGTGGTTGCGGTGATTGTGGCGCTTTCCCCGGCTGGCGCTTCGGCCGAAGAAAAGGCCCCGTCCATCGCGGCGGTCATGGCCACATACGGCGATGTCGCGGCTGCAAACTTCTCGGACGCGGCCAATACCGCCCGTCTGCTCGACCAGGCAATCGATAGCCTACTCGCCAACCCGTCGAGTGAAACTTTGGCAGCAGCGCGCATGGCATGGAAGACTGCGCGACCCTTCTACTCACAAACGGAAGGATTCCGCTTTGGCAACAAGATCGTCGATGACGTCGAGGGCAACCTCAACTCATGGCCGCTGGACGAAGGTTTGATCGACTATGTCGATGCGCCGTCTTATGGCGATAGCAAAGCTGAAAACCCACTCTACACAGCTAATATCATCGCCACCCCATCGTTGCGCCTCGGCAAGAAAAAGCTTGATGCCCGCGTCATTGACAAGGCGTTGATCGCACAACTCAACAGCGCGCTCGATGTCGAGGCCAACGTCGGCACGGGATACCACGCCATCGAGTTTCTGTTGTGGGGCCAAGACCTCAATGGCACACGACCAGGGGCTGGCAATCGCCCGGCGTCGGATTTTGATCTGAAAGCCTGCACCGGCGGCAATTGCGACCGCCGCCGCGCCTATTTGAAGGCTGCGTCGGCGCTGCTGATCGATGACTTGGATAGCATGGTGAAAGCTTGGCAGCCGGACGGTGACGCGCGCAAAGCGCTGGCCGTCCAAAATGAAAACCAGCAACTTGCCGCGATCCTCACCGGCATCGGTTCGCTATCCTACGGCGAGCTCGCTGGCGAACGCATGAAGCTCGGTGTGCTGCTGCACGACACAGAGGAGGAACATGACTGTTTCTCGGACAACACCCACAACAGCCATTACTTCAACCAGATCGGCATGATGAACATTTGGAACGGCCGCTATGGCGGCAACACCACTGTCTCCGGTGCCAGTCTGGCGGCTTATACCCGGTCGCAAGCGCCCGAAGCCGCAAAGCGCGTCGACGCGGCGATGGCGATAACCGAAGCGAAACTAAAAGCCATCAAAGACAAGGCTGATTCCGGCGAGATGGCGTATGACCAAATGCTGGCGGCCGGTAACGACGCCGGCAACAAGCTGATCCTGGACGGCGTCGATGCCCTGGTCTCGCAAGCACGCGCCATCGAATCCGTCGTGGCGGCGCTGAAGCTGCAGGCGAAATTCGAGGGCTCGGACAGCCTAGACAATCCCGCCGCGATTTCCGCAAACTAGTGCGGGGATCAGGTCGTCCAGAAAACTTAAGAGTGACGTTGGCCATTGGCGCAATCGCAAACGAAGTTGATTAATCGGCGCGCGATGCTGCTGTCGTCTGCGGCAGTCATCAGCGTCGCCGGCCTGCGTTTAACGGATAGTGCCGCGACGCCGGTGCTCGCTCCAAGTCCGATAAACGCTCCACTGCGCCCATCGCCAGGCGCGGTTGTATCGCTCGAGGCCGCAGAGCGCATGACAGCGCTGCCGTGCTTTGAGGGCAAGTCGCTGCCGTTGTGGACGTTCGACGCCACGTCAGTTTGTCCGATCATCCGCATCAAGCGTGGGCAAGAGCTGGCAGTCGCCATCAAAAACGGCCTGCCGCGTGCCGACGAGCACATCACGCTGCATTGGCATGGGTTGCGAATCCCCAACACCCAAGACGGCGTCGCGTACATGACCCAGGCACCCATCATGCCGGGAGAGACTGGCCGCTACGCGTTCACGCCGCCGGAAACCGGAACGTTCTTTTTCCACACCCACTGCAATTCGGTCGACCATTTCGGCCGTGGGCTTGTCGGAGCACTGATCGTCGAAGGCGACGAAGCTCAAGCTTCGGACGCCGACCTCGTGTTGATGATGAAGGATTGGCGGCTCGATGCCGGCAAAGCTTTTTTGCCCTTCACCACCGATGAAGGCGCCGCCAAAGCCGGATCGGCGGGGACGGTCCGCGCTATCAATGGCGTAACCAATCCCGTGTATGCGGTCCCCGCCTCGGGCAACATTCGTGTCCGACTGCTCAACGTCGATCCGGTGCGCATTTCCGAAATAGGCGTCGAGGGCACCGACGCGGCCATCATCGCCGTCGACGGCAACGGCTGCGCCCCGATCGAGCTCGGCACTTGGCGCCTCGGCCCGGCCGGCCGGCTCGACATCCTGATGCGCGCGCCAAAGTCCGGACAAGTGGCGGAACTCGTCGATTACTTTAGCGCCGAGCCCGTGGTGCTGGCGCAATTGGTTGGCGACGGGCCGGAGGTGCGCGACGACGCTTTCAGGCCAACGCCGCTGTTGACCATGCCGTTCAAAGTCGCCGATCGGCGCGCCGCCGAACATCTCGATTTCACCTTTTCAGCCACCGCAACCGGGTCCGCCATCGCCGCTGCCGCAGTCGGTGGTGAAGCGCTTCTGATCGGCAAACTCTGCCTGTCGAAGCGGACGTTTTGGGCCATCAACAAGCAACCGTGGTCGAGCGTCGATCACAGCGATCTCGGCCCGCCGCTGGCATCATTGAAGCTCGGTCGCAGCTACATTTTCGAACTGAAGAACGTGACGCCGAATGCGCATCCGATCCACATTCACGGCCACACCTTCGAAATCATCAAGTCCAACTTGCGCGACTTGCCAAGCGTACGCGCTGACACGATCCTGCTGTTGCCGAAGGAGCGGATCGAAGTCGCGCTCGTCGCTGACAATCCGGGCCGCTGGATGTTTCACTGCCATATTCTCGAACATCAAGAGACGGGAATGATGGGCTACGTGACCGTGACATGAAACGCCGATGCACACGCTGCCGGTTGTTTGCAGGCCTCGCGTTCATTTCCGTACTCATCTGCGCCAGCCCTTCGGTCAGTGGCGATGGTCTCGACGCCATGGCGGGTAAGGCGTTGTTCGATCGGCTTTGGGTTCCAGCGCCGGCCTCGACCGACGCCTCCGACGGACTTGGACCTTTATTTAATGCGAGGTCGTGCGCCACGTGCCACGCTGGCGGCGGCGGTGCGCGCGTCATCGTCCACGCCGATGGCCAGGCCGATTTTCTCGGAGCCGTTGTGCGGTTTGGCACGTCCACGGGCGCGCATGATCCGTACTACGGAGCACAATTGTCAACACAAGCGGTGCCCGGACTTGCCAGCGAAGGCAGCGCGCAATTCCTGCCGAGTCTACACATGATCCTCGACGGACCGCCGCTTGATGCCAGCATAAAATCGTCAGTTCGTTTGGCGCCCTCGCTGCGGGGGCGGGCGGCTTTCAACGACGTGCCGGATGCCGAGATCCTCAAACGCGCTGATCCGTCAGACGCCGACGGCGATGGAATTTCCGGCCGCGCCAACATCGTCGCCGGACGCGTCGGTCGCTATGGCTGGAAGGCCCAAAACCCGACACTTGATGACCAAATCGCCCACGCCTTTGCGCTTGATATGGGTTTATCATCGCCGCGCCAGCCGCATCCGCATGGAGATTGCACGGCGGCGCAAACGGCTTGTCTTGCCGCCGCGACTGGTGAAAGCCCGGCCTTCGACGGTCGCGAAGTCTCCAATCAGATGATCGATCTCGTCGCCACATACCTCGCGTCACTGGCGGCGCCCGCCCGGACTGCAGACGCGCCGCGCGAGCAGCTATTTGCGGCCGCCGGATGCGCGTCGTGCCACATGCCGACGCTGAACGGTAAAAATGGCAAGCCTGTCGACGCCTTTACCGATCTCCTGTTGCACGATATGGGACACCAACTCGATGACGCGGTCGGCGAACCCGGTGTCGCTTCCTCCGAATGGCTGACGCCGTCTCTGCTTGATGGCCGTGGGATGGCTGGCGTACGGCGCTATCTTCACGACGGGTCAGCCGCCACCATCGCAGACGCCATCGGCAAGCACGGCGGCGAGGCACACGCGAGTCGTGACGCATTTCGCAAGCTCGCACCGCACGATCGTGCCCGCCTTTTAGAGTATGTGAAGGGTCTATGAAAATTGTTTCGAGCCGAACAGTGCGGCGCTCCCTCATCGCATCAGCCTTGACGCTCATCGGCGTCGGATCGGCGACGAATGCCGCCATGGCCACGCCTGAAGCCGATCCCTATGCCATCGTCTTGAAAGTTCTTGAGACGCATATCATTCCACACGTCACGGCATTCAAAACCGCCGCGGCCAAGCTTCCCGAAACGATCGCGCACGTGTGCGAGCGGGGCGACAAATCCTCACGCACTGCTGCGGCGAAGAGTTTCCGCGAAGCGATTGAATCCTATGCCGCCATCGAGTTTCTGCGCTTTGGTCCGCTGCAACAGTCAGGATTGCGCGAGAAGCTGTCATTCTGGCCCGATCCGCGCGGAATCTTGCCGCGTCAAATGCGCCAGCTTCTGACGAGTCCAGATGCGGCCACCGCTGATGTGGCGTTCATCAAAAAGCAAAGTGCAGCGTTACAGGGTCTTCCTGCGCTCGAAATTTTGCTCACTGATCGCAACACCCCGTTAGCTCCGGGCCCCGAGAGCGTCACGCAGTGTGCGCTCGCCAAATCGATCGCCGGCGCGATTGCCGACAACGCCGCAGCCTTTGACACGGCATGGACCAAAGACGGCGGCTGGAAAGACAAGATGCTGCGTCCCGGCTCGGACAATGACACCTACAAAGAGCCAAGCGAGGCCGCGAGCGAACTGGTCAAGGCGCTGCTGGTCGGCTTTCAGCTCGTTGCCGACGTTCAACTGAAGCCGCGCCTCGATGCTAAAGACAAAGCCACCGGCCCTTACGCCGCGTCGAACCTCACGCAAGCCCACTACACGGCTTTCGTCACGTCGCTGAACCAGTTCTACGACACACTCGGGTTGGAACTTTATCTCGGCGACGATCAGCTCTGGGTGAAGAACTGGGCCAGCGGCGCCTGGCGCGCTATCCGCGCCAGCGACGGCCTTGGCGGACGCGTCGCCGATGCAAGCCGCAGCACGTCGCCGACACTGCGCGAAGTGTTCGACAAGACGACGGGGCTGCGTAAGCTCGTGTCGCGAGAACTCGCAACCGCGTCGCATCTGACCGTTGGCTTCAACGAACTCGACGGAGATTAGCATGTCGTTGTCACGCCGCTCCTTGATGCTCAACTCCATCGCCTTGCTTGCGACGCGCGCTGTATCTCCAGCCTTCGCTGCTGGGCCCGAGCCAAGGTTTGTCTCAGCATCCCGAAATGCCGACGGCACGTTCAGTCTCATCATGCTCTCGGCCGAAGGTAGAATTCTACGCGATATTCCGCTTTCGGCGCGCGGCCACGATATCGCCATCCATGCGCAATCGGGCCGGGCCGTCGCCTTCGCGCGTCGGCCCGGTGATTTTGCGGTCGCTTTCGAAACACGAAGCGACAGTGAGCCGATCGTCTTCACCGCGCCTGAAGGTCGTCACTTTTTCGGCCATGGAGCATTCTCGCCCGATGGCCACCTCCTCTACGCCACCGAAAACAACATTGCCGCCGGCGTCGGAGTGGTCGGCATCTATGATGTCGGGGGCGGATACAAAAAAATAGGCGAGCACCAAAGCTATGGCGTCGGTCCGCACGAACTGATTTTGCTGTCTGACGGCAAGACCCTGGCCATCGCCAACGGCGGCATTGATACGTCACCGGAAGCGGGCCGCGAAAATCTCAACCTCGATGCCATGCAGCCTTCCCTCGCCTTCGTCGATCGAGAAACCGGTGCCCTGCGCCAGCAGCACGTCTTCACGCGTGACGCGCAACGGCTTTCCATTCGCCACATCGCTGCCGACCGCGCCGGGCAGGTGTGGTTCGGTGGCCAATGGGAGGGCGATCCAGGCGCTGCGCCTGGATTGATTGGATGCGCTAGCCTTGACCGGGCCTTGTCGTTTGCCGTGCCGGATGCTTCAGCCGGCGACGATCTCAAAGACTACATCGGTTCCGTTGCCATCAGCGACGATGGACGCACGCTTGCAGCCAGTGCTCCCAAAGCCGGGCGCATCGTCTATGTCGACACGGTCACGTCCCGCATTACCGCGTGCAGTGTTCTGCGCGACGCGTGCGGATTGGCGCCGCTGGCGGCTGAAACGTTCGTCGAAACCTCCGGCTTCGGCGTGTTTCGTTATGCAACGTCAGGCCTTCAGGTGTTGTCGGAGGTCGACCTGGAGGGTATCGCGTTCGACAACCACCTTCGTCGCCTCGCCTAGAGCAAATACGTTTCAGCCGCCCGCAGATCGTCGATCGTATCGACGTCGATGAATGCGTCGAGCGTGTCCGTTGCCACTGGTCGCCACAGGCCACGGTTGGCCATCAGGATGCTTTTTCCGCCGTGGTCTCCGCTGAGATGGTTCAATTCGCCAAAGAGCATGCTCGGCCAGATCACCGGATGGCCCTGACGGCCTGAGGCGTCCTGCGGAAAGACGATGGCGCGGCCTTCGCTCAAGCGAAACTCGGCTGTCAATGAAGTGACGAGGCCGGCCGTCAGCAACGGCATGTCGGCCAAAGCGATCAGCGCGCCGTCGACGCTTTCGCCCAACGCTTCAAGCCCGCATCGCAACGACGTCGCCATGCCGTCCGCCGCGGCTCGGTTGGTGATGGTGCGCCATCGGCCAACGCCTGCGACGGCCGCGAGTGCGTCGCCTTCCGGCGGCAGCACCACGACGATGTCTGAAATTTCGCTAGACCCGTCGAGGGCGGCGATCGCCCGGCGCAGCAACGGCACGCCGCCGACGCTGGCCAGCAGTTTGTGGCCGTCGCCAAAGCGCGATGAATGACCTGCCGCCAGCACAATCCCGCCAATGTTCATGGCGCGTCTCCACTTATGAGCTATCGCCGATGAGCATGCCTCGGGCGGCGATGCGTACAAACCCATTATCCGTGATCGGTGGTCAATGCGTCACGCCCGGACCGCTGGGCCTTTTGACGACCTGCAGCGTCGTCGCGATTGCACTGCATTCAGGCTCGGACTAGAAGCACCGCTATGACGAAAACCTCAGCAAACGCCGCCGCTCGCGCAACCCCCAAAACCCGGCGATCCGCAAACCTGCTCGCCACAAAATCCGGCGGCACAAAATCCGGTCCGCAACCGAAGGTCGGTTTCGTGTCACTCGGCTGCCCGAAAGCGCTGGTCGACAGCGAACGCATCATCACCAAGCTGAGGTCCGAAGGCTATCAGATTGCCGGCGATTACGCCGGTGCCGACGTGGTCGTCGTCAATACCTGCGGCTTCCTCGATTCCGCCAAGCAAGAAAGTCTCGACGCCATCGGTGAAGCCATGGCCTCAAACGGCCGCGTCATCGTCACCGGCTGCTTCGGCGTCGAAGAAAGCCGCATTCGGGCGGCCCACCCCGGCGTGCTGGCCGTCACAGGGCCGCATCAATATGAGCAGGTCGTCGCCGCAGTGCATGACGCCGTGCCGCCACTGCATGATCCCTATATCGATCTGGTGCCGCCTGAGGGGTTGCGCCTCACGCCTCGTCATTACGCCTATCTGAAAATCTCCGAAGGCTGCAACAACCGCTGCTCGTTTTGCATCATCCCGTCATTGCGCGGCGATCTCGCGAGCCGGCCGGCGAACCATGTCATGATCGAAGCGGAGCGCTTGGTGAACGCTGGCGTCAAGGAGCTGTTGGTCATCAGTCAGGACACCAGCGCCTACGGTCTCGATCTGAAGTACGCGGAAAGTCCGTGGCGCGGTCAGCCGTTGAAAGCACGCTTTTTGGATTTGTGCACGGCGCTGGGCGACCTCGGCGCGTGGGTGCGATTGCACTACGTCTATCCCTATCCCCATGTCGACGATGTCATGCCACTGATGGCTGACGGCAAAATTCTCCCCTATCTCGACATTCCGTTTCAGCATGCAGCCCCGTCTGTTTTGAAAGCGATGCGACGTCCTGCAGCCCAAGAAAAAACCGCCGAGCGCATTCGCCGCTGGCGCGATATCTGTCCTGACCTCGCCATTCGCTCGACGTTCATCGTCGGTTTTCCGGGCGAGACTGAAGACGAGTTCAACTTTCTTTTGCAATGGCTGAAAGAGGCCAAGATCAGCCGCGCCGGATGCTTCAAGTACGAGGCTGTTGACGGCGCCAAAGCGAACGCGCTCGACGGCGCAGTGCCGGAAGAGGTGAAAGCCGAGCGCTGGCATCGCTTCATGGCCGCTCAACAGGACGTCAGCGCTGAGCTGCTCGCAGCCAAAGTGGGGCGCACGGTTGACGTGCTGATCGACGAAGTGGACGACGAGGGCGCTATCGGCCGCACACCGTGGGATGCGCCTGATATCGACGGTAGCGTGTTTTTAAATGGCGATACCCGCGCCAAACCCGGCGATCTGGTTCGCACGAAAATCCTGTACGCCGATGACTATGATCTGTGGGCCGAACGCATCGCATAGGCCACGGCTTTATCCCTACAGGTTGACCGCGCCGGTCGCCGCAGGCTTCACCTTGTGACCTGGCTCGACATGAATGACGACCTCCGAGCCTTCAATCGCGGCCTCGATCGCATCTTCTAGTCGATCGCAAATCGCATGCGCCTCGTGCACCGTCATCATGCCCGGAACCACCAAATGAAATTCGATGAACAAAGCGCGGCCGGCTTGCCGCGTTCGAATGTCATGCGCTTGCATCGCACCGGCGCCGTTGCTTTCAATCACCCGGCGAATGCGGGCCTCGATGTCGGGAGATGCGGCTTGATCGAGCAGGCTCGACATCGACTGCAATGTGATCTTGTGTCCGGTCCACAAAATGTTCAGCGCAACCAGTGCCGCGAGCAGAGGATCGAGGATGCTCCATCCCGTCAGAACGGCCAGCACGAGGCCTACAATGACGCCGGCCGAAGTCACGACATCAGTATAAAGATGTGCACCATCAGCAACCAAGGCAGGCGATCGCCATGCGTTTCCGCGGCTGATCAATGTGTACGCCCACACGGCATTGATGAATGCCGCGGCGCCATTGATTGCCAGGCCCAGCGTCGGTGATTGCAACGGTGTCGGCGCGGTGATGGCCGTGTAGGCTTTCGACAGGATCAGCAACGCCGCGACGATGATCATCGCGCCTTCGAAGATCGCTGAAAAAAACTCAGCTTTATGGTGGCCGAATGGGTGGTCGGCGTCGGCCGGCTTGGCGCTGAAACGCACGGCGAGCAGGGCGGCGACGGCGGTCGCGACGTTGACCACACTTTCGAGTGCGTCTGAATAGAGCGCCACCGAGCCAGAGACCTTGTAGGACAGATATTTGATCGCCATCACCGCCACGGCGACGGCGATGTTGACCATCGCGAATGTTGTGATGTTGCGGGTCACAGCCGACTGGTGATCTACCATTGTGAAGCTTGCCTTCGCGGCTTGGTCTTCGAGGTCTAGGTGGCACAGTTCGCGTTGAGCGACTAGGGTCTGTCCGCTTTTAGCGGATTAATGGACCGACCTGAGCTCCTTGCTATCGTGCTTCTCTTCGAAAAATCGGTTTCGACTTTTCCGGAAGCATTCGTGCTCTCTGTCTTATCGTGCTTCTTCTCGGAAAACCGGTTTCCACTTTTCCAGAAGCACTCCAAAGCCGCGCGCACTCTAAATCACCCAATCACATGGCACTGCACGACGACGATTTCCATGTCCTGCCGCCCCCATCCGGCGTTGACGATCGATTGGCTTTGCACCTTATCCACTGGCCTCGGTGGCTCCCGTCTCGCCGCAACCGTGCGAATCTGTTGCTGACAGAAGGCTGGTCCTGATCAAGGTGCGGCGAACGGGGGGCGCAAATGGCCAATTTCACGACGCACATCGGAGCCGGGACGGTGGTTTCTGGCGGCCTCGCCACATTGACACTCGCAGCCGACGTGGTTGCGCCAGAAAATCTCGTGGCCGTCACCATGGCTGGCGTGCTGGGCTCCGTGCTGCCTGACATCGACTTGCGTGACTCACGGCCAAGTCGCGCGATGTTCGCTGGTCTCGGTATTCTGTTTTCATTCGCGATTTTGTTCAACGCGGCGACAAAGCTTTCGATCGCCGAACTTTGGGTTCTCTGGCTCGGCACGCTGGTCACGGTTCGCTATGGGCTGCATGCTGTTTTCCATCGGCTATCCGTGCATCGCGGCACCTGGCATTCGCTCCTCGCGGCCGTGTTTTCGTCGGTGGCGACGGCGGTCGTCTACTATCATGTGCTCGGCCGGCCCGAAGGCGTGGCATGGCTCGCCGCCGCTTTCATGATGGTGGGTTTTCTGACGCATCTCATTCTCGATGAACTTTATTCCGTCGATGTGATGGACATCCGCATCAAGTCGTCATTCGGAACCGCCCTAAAAATGTTCGACCGCCGCTTCATGGCCGCGACACTCGCCATGATGACCGCAACCGCCGCAGCGATCTGGGCGGCACCTCCGACGAAGATATTCATCGACGGGGTTGCTTCGAAAGATCTTTGGAGTGGATTGCATCGCCGGCTACTGCCCGACAGCAAATGGTTTGGCATCGTGGCGATGCCCCACTTTGCCCATCGAGCGCCGTCTGATCGATCACTCACAGAGAACGGTGCTGGGCCTGCGGTGCCGCCAGTGACGACAGGATCTATTCCAGATCCGGCCGCAAGCGGGACCGCTCCCCCGCAGGGCAATGATGGCTCAATCGCCGCTCATTAAGCGCTGGCGGCGACGTTTCGATTGGCGACAAGACCGTCCAAGAAGGTCTGCGTGAGCACGTGCGTGTAATCGAGCGCCGTGCTGGCCGTCAAAACCGGGGCCTTGTCGGTGACGGCGATGGCCGTGATACCGTGCACGCCAGCCCACAGAACGCGCGCCGCTAAGCTTTTCTCTTCCGCACTGGCGCCGATCATCAAAGGTGCGAGCGCTGCACACACAGTGTCGCCGATGGAAAAGACGTAATCGTGCAAAACCTTTGACGGTGAAACAGTCGTTGGCAGTGAATGCGAAAACAGCAGGTTCCAGAGCTTGCGATTACGCAGTGCATAGTCAACGTAAGTTTTCGCCAACGCCTCAATATGCAAAGCTGGCGTTGCGCCGACCGGCGTCTCGGCGAGTTGACTGGCGACGTCGCGCAGCATCTCAATTTGCAGTGTCAGCAGCACGTCGTCGAGATTTTCAAAAATATTATAAAGTGTGCCGGGCGAATACTCGATCGATCGCGCGATTTCGCGAGCGGATAGGCCTGGCAATCCCTGCTTCTCAATTATTTTTCGTGCTGAGGTTAGAATAAGTTGTCGCAGTTCCTCAGGCGTATGTAATGAGCGCCGACCCATACCAAAAACTATGTCCCGTTCCACTTTTCGCAACCGTAGGTGGACCAGTCAAAACGAGCAAGCGAGTTATCGACAGGCAATATGCGACGAGTTTAATACCCTATGCTGTAGAGCAATAACGCGGCGGCTTGCAAAAACTGAAAGAGTTGAAACAATCTCAATGCGATACAAGACTTTTATCAGAGAAAAAATAAGCGTTCGCCGGTATCGCCGTCCACTTATTCAAGTTCTCTGAACGGTCATTATGACGATGCCGCTTGTCCAATTCAAATTATGACAACGCGTTTCACGGAGGCGGGCAAGCGCCCGTGCAGGGAATTCCGCCGTATTCGACACAGTTGTTGCGCGGCGAGTTCGTAACCGTGTCCTTGAACGGCTTGCCCGTCCAGTTGAACGGCAAAATGTCTTTCAGGAGCGGCGTGTACTGGTATTCGCCCTCGACCATGATGGCGTAGCCACCCGCGACAATCATCCCGGTCGCCGGCATCGCCTTTGATGCCGGGCACTGGGCGACGGACATGCCGTTGTGTGCGTACGACCATGCGACCGTCGTCGTTGCGGCGTTGCCAACGGCGGCACGGATTTGAGTGATCGCGAGCTTCAAAGGCGTCGTGCTATACGGCCACATGGCGAACTCCGCCGCTTTGACGATGCCTTGCAGCTGCGCCACCGAGTCAGCCTTGCTGGTGCCCAGAACCTCTTCTCGCGCGACGAGATCGCCGACCATCGCTGTCGCACGCTGGAAACGTTTGTGGACGACAATGCTGCGACCGACTTCAAAGGTGCCGAGCGCCATCAGCACGAACAACGGCGCAATGAATGCGAACTCGATCATCGCCACGCCGGCGGTGTTGACGAAGAAACGCCGGATCGTCGCGAATGTCTGGCGCTTGGCTTTGGTCGTCATGGTTGCTCGTCCTGTTGTCTTCGGAGATCGAACGTTGCCGCCGGTCTTGCGAACGCGATGCTTTGCTCAATTCTTCTCGAATGGTTCGCTGCGGAACGCGGTTGCGGCCTGCATCATGTAAGACTTGTCCGGCATGTTGCCGATGGTGAGAAACGGCAGGCTCTGCGGGAAGTCCCACTTATAGCAGGCCGTCACAATGACGATGTCGCTGGCGTCGCCCGAGTAGTCGGCGATCTTCGCGGTCGCGGGAGCTGCATTTTTCACGACGCCTGCTTGGTTCACGCACGGCTGTGGAGTGACGGCGGCCCACGACGGATACTTCGTGACGAAAACTTCAAGAGCACTACAGCGCAGCCAGTCGCCGGCTTTCGTGCAAATTCCATTCTTGAAATCTTGCACGGTCATTTGTGTTTCTGCGGCTTGTCCGGTGCGGATCAGACGACTCATCTGATCCATTCCCTTTTCAAGCGAGTTCATGATGAAGAAAAAGAACGCAATACCGAACAGGCCGAATACGAGCGCCAAAAAGGGCCCGCTGACGGCTGCAAATTCGATCGCGAATGACCCATTGGTGTCGTGCTTGAAGCGGCGCATCGCGGCACGATATGGCCGTTTCAATCCCAATATTGAAATCGGCGTTTTCTGGCTTTCCCTATTGTCCAGAGTCGCGGCCGTCGTCATGGCGTTTAACCTTCTCGATCATCGACTAACACGTGCGAGCGAAGGTACGGGCGCAATCTTTAAAGTTCCACCACTTCCCGGGCGTATCAATGAAAATGGTTTAATGCAGATGAATAGATTGATTAAACTTTAGCGGATTTGCGTAACCTGCGATTAACGCGTGTGCGGTCGCGGATGTCCACCAGATAATTGCATCAGCGGCATCGGGGTGATGGGTAAGATGAGTTAAGTCAATTGGACGGAGCCGGCCTGACGTCATCTACAGTGGTCAGGCTCCAGCGGCCGTCTGGGCGACATTGTTGTCGCGACACAGATAGATATCGCCATATCGAGCTTAATGTCGGCTAGCTATTCGACGCTGCCTATTGCGCAGCACCACCCGAACCGGCGCTATCGGCTGAACCTTCTGAGAACCTGATCTTGGCCGTATTAGCACCAACGACCTGTTCGAAGAAATTCTTATCGTCGCCGATCGTCAAATTCGGCTCGCAATTCGGCGTGCACGAGTAGGTGAAGCGCGTACTGCCTTTATGCAGGTTGACCACTTTCAAGTCGTCGCGTTCGACCAAAACGCGCTGGTCCTGAATGACGTTCCGGTCCGCGTCGAGCGCGATGATATTGGTGATGCCGAAGGTCTTGCCGGTCACGACCAGCAAATTGCCGCCTTGAAGTGCCACATCTGCAATTGAGGGATTGCCGATGATGATTTCCGAAGCCGGCCGCGGCAGTCGCAGGAGCTGCGACTGATCATAGCGCACGATCAGATCGCCGGCCTGCGCCGAAGAGCCGGGGGCAAGACCAACCAGGCAAGCGATAGATATGATGATAGCAGAGCCAGTCGCATGGCGGCTAAGGGAAGCCCGTGCGGAGGTCAGCGTTGAAAGACTCATGATCGGGCATCCCGTTGCAAGTCGTCGAATGATCCACCCATTAGTCCAGGAAATGGTGAAGGAACTGCAAACGCCTGTCGCAGCCTGGCACTAACGTGTGGCGCACCGCAAAAGCGTCGCTGTGTTGCCACTCAAATTCGCGGCCATTGCAGATGACTCGAAGCCTTGCCTCTGTTGAAATGCTCGTCACAAAGATACTCGCGCCCCAAATTGCAATATCGCACCAACTTTTGCGCCGAAAACACTGATTTGCTCAGGCCTGTTCCAAGGCGAGCGTTCAATATTCTAGTGATACACTCTGCATAAACACAGTATTAACCGAAAAAACGGTGTGTATTTTTATTTTTCGACCACATAAACAAATATATATTCCAGAAAATCTATATAATACACGTTTTTTACTTAAACTAAACAAACAAAAATATGTTTTTAACACATCCGCAGGACATATTTATTCGCCTGGCGGGGATTTTTACTACAGCTTAATACCTGCAGCGTAGTGTCACCCTCAGTTCAGCGGTGCGGACGTGCTCCCCCGATGGACAGGATCGAATGATCTGAGTCAGTGAAAATTTGGGAGAGAGTTACATGTCGAAAATTGCACATTTCATGAACGACGAGTCGGGCGCAACGGCTATCGAATACGGCCTCATCGCCGCTATCCTCAGCGTTGGCATCATCACCATTCTCGGTACCGTTAAGACCAACCTCAACGGCACGTTCTCGAAAATCGCCACCGAATTGTCGACGGCTAACGGAGCCAACTAATCGGTCTGTCAGCTCTGCCTGACATCGATCGCATTAGCAGGACTGTCCGCAGGTCGCGCCCGAAGCTCACGCTTCGGGCGTTTCCTGTTGTGGCGGCGTGTAGTTTTGAAACCTTGAGTTTGATGACGGCGGCCTGCCACTTTTCATAAATCACTCATGACGACTGGCAATTTAAGTCGGTTTTGGCCTGCCTTTATTCGCTGGCAGCTACAGACCTTTAACGACGGCGCGATAGGCTGCAACAATCACCAGCGCGTGCAAATCGCACCGTTTTACCGATCAACATTGCGCAACCAGGGCCAGCCAATGACAATGACGCTGAAAAAATTCGTCGCAGACCAGGATGGCGCGACGGCCATTGAGTATGCACTGATCGCCGGCATCGTCAGCGTCGCCATCGTTGCATCCTTGACGCAGGTGACGGGTCAATTGGCCGGCGTGTTCTCGGAGATCTCGAACCAATTCAATATCATTTTGAATTGAGCAAGCCGCCACGGCGCGTCCCGTGCCCGTGAAAGCCGGGCCGGCGTTAGGCTAAAATTAACGCTGTTGTGTCGAACATAACGATGTGGGTTCGGGTTCGTCGGCGCGACACTTGTCTTGCGAGGCGGGTCGGCGCGCGCGTCGCACAGCCAACCGTAACCTGGTCAACCGCCACACGGAGCGATCAACGTGGTTCAGCAAGCCCTTCTTCTTGTGTTTCCGGTCGTCATGGCGTTTGCCGCGGCCAACGACCTCTTCACAATGCGAATTCCAAATAAGCTTTCGCTCATTCTCATCGCGTCATTTGCCGCGGTTGCGATCGTCGCCGGACTGACGCTTGAAACCATCGCGATGCACTTAGCTGTCGGTGCTGCGATCCTGGCGATCACCTTCATTCTATTTTCGTTTCGCCTGCTTGGTGGCGGCGATGCCAAATTGATGGCCGCTGGTGCGCTGTGGATCGGGTTCGACCAGATGGTTCCGTATCTCTTCTACATGACGCTCTTTGGCGGCGTGCTGTCGCTCGTCATTCTCGCCTACCGAAGAATGGTGCCGCTGACGCCGGTCGGATTTCCGGACTGGGCGCAACGCCTGCATGCTCAAGGCACCGGCATTCCCTATGGCATTGCTATCGCCGCTGCCGGTTTGATGATTTATCCTCAGACGCCGATTTTCAAAGCGCTGCTCGCCTGATCAGCTGCCTCGTTCATTTCCTCACATGCTTATGGCGGGCGCATCGATCGATGCGCCCGTTTTGCATTGTCGTGCGGCTGGCGTGAACATCACAGCATCGGCTTTCGTCTAAATCCGAGACGAAGATTAACCTCACATTGACGTTTGTTCGCCATCTTCAATTCAAGACCACACTGGGATCTTGGTTTGAAAGGACCGCGTGCGCGATGAAACGAGTCCAACTAATTGCCATATCGGTTGCTGCCGTCACAGCCGCCCTGGCGTTTTACGTCGCGACGTCGTTCGTAGCGCCACCGCCCGCTCCGATCCTGGTCGAAAAAACCATCGACACGACGGAGGTGCTCGTTGCCGCGTCCGACATTTCAGTTGGCCAGATCGTCAACGAGGGCACGTTCCGCTGGACCTCATGGCCGCTGAGCGCCACCTCGCCGCAATACATCACCAAGTTGAGCGGCGGCCTTGAGATGATGCGCGATCTGTCGGGCTCCGTCGCCCGCTCATCGCTGCTCGCCGGCGAACCAATTACGACGCTGAAACTGATCAAGGCGGGTCAAGGCGGCGTTCTGGCCGCGATCCTTCCGCAGGGCATGCGCGCCATCTCGACAAAGATCAAGGCGGAGACAGCCGCCGGCAGCCTTATCCTGCCGAACGATCATGTGGACGTCATTCTGATTCGCCGCCAGCGCTCGAAAGGCGGCAATGAAGAAACCGTTGCCGACACGCTGTTTCGCAATGTGCGTGTGATCGCCATTGGTCAGCAGATCGAAACCAAAGAAGGCAAAAAAGCCGCTGACAGTTCGGCCAGCACGGCAACCCTCGAACTCACGCCGCGCCAGACCGAGATGATGGCGCTGGCCAATTCGATGGGCGAAATAACACTGTCGCTCCGCTCGGTTGCGGACATGGCCAGCGACCCTGCAGCAGCAGGTGGCCTCGACTTCAATAAGCAGCGCGGCAGCGCTGTGAGAGTTCTGCGTTACGGCGCCAAGTCACGCGCGTACGGCGTGAATTGAGCAGTTCGACACCTGTAGTCGTCATAAGGCAGAAAACTATGCTGAATAAAGTTGGATCTTCGGGTCGTCGCGCCGTCTCTGCACTCACTGCTTGCGCCGCACTCGGCTTGCAGGTGGCCTTATCGCTGCCCGCCGGTGCCGGCGGCAACCTCGCCGACGCGGCCGACGCCAGCCAGTCGACGCAGTCCGCGCACCAATCCTTCATTCGCATCGAAGACAACGGCGAGATTCCGTTGCGCAAGAACATGAAGATCGGTTTGGGCAAATCGGTGCTCATCGAATTCCCGCGCGATGTGCGTGACGTGATGGTGTCGAACCCGGCGGCTGTCGATGCGGTCGTCCTGAGTTCGAACCGCGTCTTTTTGCTGGCCCGCAAGATCGGCGAAGCGAACGCTTTCTTCTTTGATGGCGCGGGCGAGCAGTTCGCCACCATGGAACTCTACGTCGAGCGCGAGACGGCTGGCCTCGAGAACCTTTTGAATCGCCTGATTGTCGGCTCGAGCATCAAAGTCGAGATGCTCAACCAAACCGTGGTTTTGACGGGCAGCGTCAAGAACCCGACGGACGCCACGCGGGCCTCCTCTATAGCCAAACAATTCGCTACCGTGACCTACGAGATCAAAGACGCAGCGGGTGCGGAAGGCGCGTCCGTCGGGAAGTTCGAGAAGGCCGAAGGCGAAGTCGTCATCAATATGCTGACGGTTGAAGCCGAAGAGCAGGTGATGCTCAAGGTCACCGTCGCCGAAGTTCAGCGCACACTGTTGAAGCAGATGGGCGTCAACCTCGGCGGCATCATCAATGCTGGCAACTTCACCACGGCGCTGTTGACCGAAAACGCTTTGCCGCTGACGGCTGCGGCTGGCCTTGGAACCCTGCCAATTCCCGGGCTCGGAACTGTTGCTCAAGATGTGGCTGATCCCATCGGTTGCGATACGCTCGGCGTTCTGTGCAATGCGAACGCAGGTCCGACTCCGGGCACCTTCGGCAACTCGGGATTCAGTGGTGATTATTCCAGCGGCGGCAATAGAATCTCGCACGCCATCCGGGCTCTTGAGCGCCAAGGTCTCATCCGCACACTGGCCGAGCCAAATCTCACCGCCGTCTCCGGCGAACCGGCGAAATTCCTTGCCGGCGGTGAATATCCGGTGCCGACCGTGGATGGCCTCGGTGCGCTCGGTGTCGAGTTCAAGGAATTCGGTGTTGCCCTTGCCTTCACGCCGATCGTGTTATCGGAAGGGCGCATCAGCTTGAAGATCGAAACGGAAGTCAGCGAGCTCACCAACCAGGGCGCCGTGACACTGCGCGGCATCTCGATCCCGGCTCTGAAAAAGCGCCAGGCGAAATCGACCGTCGAACTTCCGTCGGGTGGTTCACTCGCACTTGCTGGTTTGATCTCTGACGATGTCCGCCAAAACATCGACGGTCTGCCGGGTGCGAAGGATATTCCGATCCTCGGCACGCTGTTCCGCAGCCGCGACTTCATCAAGAACGAAACCGAGCTGGTCGTCATTGTCACGCCCTACCTCGTCAAGCCGGTAGCGCGCCAGCAGTTGGCCACTCCAGCTGATGGATTGGCACCGGCAACCGACATGAAAGCCAACTTCCTCGGCCACCTCAATCGCATCTACGGCAAGAACGAAGGCTTACCTGCCGGCGATCTGAAGGGTGACTACGGCTTTATCGTTGAATAATTTCAGGTTCCGGAGACGTATCATGACGCACAAAACGCTCACCACCCGCGAACCCCTGTCTCGCAATCACGCTGGGCGCCATCAGGCGATCGGTTCGACGCGCAGGAATGGTCACAGACTGGCCGGTAAACTTTTGTGCCTGTCGCTTCTGCCGCTCGTGCTGGCCGGGTGCAAACACGGCGATGAAGGCACAGCCGTTGCTGGTTGGTCGCTCGTCGATCCCGTCCAACGGCATCCGATCTTGGTCTCGCAGGAGCCGGCCCATCTCAACTTGCGGATTGCCAGCGGCTCGCAAGGCTTGTCGCCCTCGCAACGTGCCGAGGTCATGCAATTCACCAGCCGCTATCGCGCCAGCGACGCCGGCAACAGCCGCCTGATCATTTCTGCGCCAAGCGGTTCGTCCAATGAAATGGCCGCGATGGCAGCCGTCGATGAGGTTCGCGACCTGCTTCTTAGCGGCGGCTTTAACGAAGCGGCAATCGCTGTTGAAGCTTACTCGTCGGAGGCGCACGCCCCCGCGCCGGTGCGCATCTCATACATGCGCTTCGTGGCGGAGGGTCCGGAGTGCGGTCGCGATTGGTCCGAAAATCTGGGCGTCAACCATTCCAACACCGGGCATCCGAACTTTGGCTGCGTCGGCCAGCAAAACCTCGCCGCGATGGTCGCCAATCCGGCCGATCTGCTCGGGCCGAGATCGTCCGGACCGCGTTATGGCGAGCGTCGCGATCAGGTCATGGACAAGTGGACCAAGGGTGCAATTACCGGTGCTGAGAAGAGCGACGATGAGCGCGCCCGGGTCGAGAAGTAGCATTTTCTGAGGATGGTCATGGCTCACACAGCACACTCAAGCGCCGATCCCGACATGGACACGTTTGTCGATGACGCGACGGCCGACGCCGCCGCCGCTGAACGCGCTCGGCCGATCCCGCGCATTTCCATTCAAGGGTTCTGCGACGATCCTCGCGTTGCCGAAGTTTTACAATACGCCGCCGATGACCGCCGTTTGGCAAAGGCGCACGTCAGTGTTCACATGGGCGGCATCGGCGCGGCCATTGCCCACTACGTCGATAGCCCGACGCCGAACCTGATCATCGTCGATTCTGCGCTGCGTGGCGCAGCCCTTCTGCCCGAACTCGATAAGCTCGCTGAAAGCTGCGATCCCGGCACACGCGTGATCGTCGTTGGCCGCCAAAATGACGTGCTGCTTTATCGCGAGCTTTTAAAGCGCGGTGTTAGCGAATATCTCGTCACCCCGATCGAGCCGATGGCTTTGATGGAGAGCATTTCCAACCTCTACAACAATCCCGACACCGATCCCGTCGGCCACGTATTTGCCTTCATCGGCGCCAAGGGCGGCGTCGGCTCGTCGACGATCTGCCACAACGTTGCGTGGACATTGTCGGAGGTGCTGAAGTCCGACGTGACCATCGCCGATCTCGATCTCGCTTTCGGGACGACAGGGCTCGATTTTAATCAGGATCCTGTGCAAGGCATTGCCGAAGCCTTGGCCGCGCCTGAGCGCCTCGACGATCAGTTGCTCGACCGCTTGTTGACCAAATGCTCTGAACGTCTGTCGATCTTCGCGGCCCCCGTGGTGCTCGAACGCGACTATGAAATTTCGCCCGAAGCTTGCGACATCGTCATCGACGTCGTTCGCCAGAACGTTCCGTTTGTCGCCGTTGACTTGCCGCACGGCTGGGCACCATGGACTAAGCGCGTGCTGCTGCAAGCCGATGAAGTCATCATTACGGCGACCCCCGACCTCGCCAATCTGCGCAACGCGAAAAACATTGTCGATCTGCTTCGCCAATCGCGCAAAAACGACGGCAAGCCGCATCTCGTCTTGAACATGACGAATGTCGCGAAGCGTCAAGAGATCAGCCAGAAAGAGTTCGAGCAGGCGCTCGACCTCAAGACCATGGCGGTCATCGAATACGATTGTGAAAGTTTCAGCCAGGCAGCCAACAACGGGCTGATGGTCGAAGAATTCAACCCGAAAGCGAAAGCGCCGGAGAAATTCCGCGAGATCGCAATGAAGATGACGCGACGCAAAGACATGAAAGCCGACAAGCCGGCGGCATCCGCCCTGTCGGCTCTCGCTCCGCTTCTCGAAAAGTTTAAGCTCAAGCGTTAAGGATACATTCGAATGTTCGGCAGGCGTTCAAACGAGCCCGCACCCCCCAAGCGTCTTGCGGCGCAGGAGAGCGGCCAATCTGCGCCACTTGCGCAGGCCGAAATGAAGGTCGCGCAACAGCGCCAAGCCGCCGCGACCACGCCACAAGTCGCAGCACCTCGGGTCGAGGTGGTCGAGCAGCAGCGCAAGCATTCCGAAGAGTATTACGACGTCAAAACCACGGTCTTCAATGCCCTGATCGACACGATCGACCTGACGCAGCTGTCGAAGTTGGATGGCCCGGCTGCGCGCGAAGAAATTCGCGACATCGTCAGCGAGATCATTCAGATCAAGAATGTCGTGATGTCGATTGCCGAGCAGGAAGAACTGCTTGAAGACATCTGCAATGACGTCCTCGGCTACGGTCCGCTGGAGCCGCTTCTGGCCCGCGACGATATCGCCGATATCATGGTCAACGGCGCCGGTACCACCTTCATCGAAGTCAACGGCAAGGTTCTGAAGACGGGCGTGCGCTTTGCAGACAATCAGCAGTTGATGAACATCTGTCAGCGCATCGTCAGCCAGGTCGGCCGCCGCGTCGATGAATCGAGCCCGATCTGCGACGCTCGTTTGCCTGACGGGTCACGTGTCAACGTCATCGCTCCACCGCTCGCGATCGATGGCCCGGCGCTCACCATTCGTAAGTTCAAAAAGGACCGTTTGCGGCTCGAGCAGCTCGTCAAATTCGGCTCCATCACACCGCAGGCCAAAGTCATTCTCGAAGTCATCGGCCGCGTTCGCTGCAACACCATCATCTCCGGCGGTACCGGTTCGGGTAAAACCACATTGCTAAACTGCCTGACCGGCTCGATCGACATGGATGAGCGCATCATCACCTGCGAAGACTCGGCCGAATTGCAGCTCCAGCAGCCCCACGTCGTCCGTCTCGAAACGCGCCCGCCGAACCTCGAAGGCGAGGGCGAGATCAAGATGAAGGACTTGATCAAAAACTGCCTGCGTATGCGGCCTGAACGCATCATCGTCGGCGAAGTTCGCGGGCCTGAGGCTTTCGACTTGCTGCAGGCCATGAATACTGGCCACGACGGATCGATGGGAACGCTGCACGCCAACAGTCCGCGCGAAGCCTTGAGCCGCTTGGAATCGATGATCATGCAGGGCGGCTTTGCTCTGCCGATCAAGACAATCCGCGAAATGATCTGCGGTTCTGTCGATGTCATCGTGCAGGCCTCGCGCCTGCGTGACGGCTCCAGAAAAATCACCCACATCACCGAAGTGCTCGGCATGGAAGAAGAAACGGTGACGTTGCAGAACATCATCGTTTTCGAAATCACCGGCGAAGACGCCAACGGCAAGATCGTCGGCCGCCATCGCTCGACCGGTATCGCGCGGCCGCGCTTCTGGGAGCGCGCTGAATACTACGGTGAAACCGAGCGGCTGGCGCGTGCTCTTGCTGAATCTGAAGTCGCAGACGACAACGGCAACCCGCTCGGTGAACAGTAATGGCTGAGATCCTGTCTAGTCCCTACCTTCTGGCGACACTGTGCGCGCTGGCCATGGCCGGGCTCGTTTATGCATTGATGTTCCCCTATATCTCTGGCGATCGTGCCAAGGACCGTCGCGTCATCAGCGTCACCGAAACGCGTGGCCGCAAACAGAGCGGCGGCGCTGTTGCCGAAGCACAATCCAACCGCAAGAAAAACGTTGCGGAGTCGCTCAAGGAAATTGAAAAGCGTCAGCAAGCAAAAGAAAAGGTGACGATGCGGCTGCGGTTGCAGCGCGCCGGCCTCGATATCACGCCACGCGATTTCTACGTCTATTCGGCGATTTCCGCGGTCGTTTTCGGAGCAATGTCGGTCTTTCTGGGCGGCTTACCGGTCGAGGCGGCCGCCGTTGTTGCTTTTATTGCCGGCGCCGGGTTGCCGCGCTTTGTGCTGAGCAAGATCACCAAGCGGCGCCAGGGGAAATTTTTGTCCGAGCTGGCGAACGCGATCGACGTGATCGTGCGCGGCGTCAAATCCGGGTTGCCGCTGAACGAGTGTTTGCAGGTCGTCGCCCGCGAGTCGCCCGAGCCGTTGGCGTCGGAATTTCGCGAAGTCATTGATCAGCAGCGCATGGGCGTCACGCTGGGTGAGTGCCTTGAACGCATGGGCGACCGCATCCCGCTGGCTGAGATCCGCTTTTTGGCCATCGTCATTTCGATCCAGCAGCAGGCGGGCGGCAACTTGTCGGAGGCCCTCGGCAATTTGTCGAGCGTCCTGCGCGATCGCTTCATGCTGTCCATGAAAGTCAAGGCGCTGTCTGCCGAAGCGAAGGCGTCGGCCATTGTCTTGGCATCGCTGCCGCCAGGAGTCATGACGATGGTGTATTTGTCATCGCCCGACTACATCAATCCGCTGTTCACTACCACACCTGGTAAATTCATGGTCGCGTGCGGTGCGCTGTGGATGCTGACCGGCATTCTGATCATGCGCAAGATGATCAACTTCAAGTTCTAGTTCGAAGTCTGACGCCGGGTATTGGTCAACATCACTTTCGAGAGCGGTTGCAGCAATGACAGACTTCATGGAAACCGTGATGAACCCGCAGATGATCTCGGTCATCCTCGGTTCGATCTGCGTCTTTGCGACAGTGCTGTCGGTTGCCATGCCAATGCTTCAGCGCGATCAAATGAATCGCCGGATGAAAGAAATGGCCACCGAGCGCGATAAGATGCGCTCCGTTCGGCTCGCTGAAATGGCTTTGAAGGACGGCAAAACCACCAAACTTCGCTCGGCACCGAAGGGCTTCATGGTGCGCATCGTCGAACAGCTCGACTTGCGCAAAAAGTTCGATAACGAGGAACTGCGCGAAAACCTCAAGCGCGCAGGCTTGCGCACGCAATCGCACGTCGTCAGCTTTCTTTTTTTCCGCGCGGTGGCCCCGATCGTCGCATTCTTCGTGACGCTGTTCTACGTGTTTTTCGTCAAGGATACGGGCTATCCGCCATCGATCAATGTCTTAATGGCCGTGGGCGGCGCGTTTCTCGGCTTTTATCTGCCGAACATTTACATCTCGAACCGCGCCGGCAAGCGTCAGATGTCGATCAAGCAGGCATTCCCCGATGCGCTCGACATGCTTTTGATCTGCGTGCAGTCGGGCATGTCGATCGAGGCGGCCTTCGCCAAAGTCGGCAAGGAAATTGCTGCTCAATCGCTTGAGCTTG
This sequence comes from Hyphomicrobium sp., assembly GCA_019748215.1. Classification (GTDB taxonomy): domain Bacteria; phylum Pseudomonadota; class Alphaproteobacteria; order Rhizobiales; family Hyphomicrobiaceae; genus Hyphomicrobium_B. The sequence continues at coordinate 5,497 of JAIEPV010000098.1, read as the reverse complement.
CCGAAGAGATGACGCTGACCACCGCCGAGTTGTCGTATCTCCAGGAGCGGCGCCAAGCTTATGAAAACCTCGCCAAGCGGACCGGTTTGCCAGGCGTCAAGGGCGTCACGACGGCGCTGGTGCAAGCCGAGCGCTACGGGACGCCGGTCGGCCAGGCACTGCGCACGATGGCCAAGGAAAATCGCGACATTCGCCAGTCCGAAGCCGAGCGTAAGGCCGCCGCTTTGCCGCCCAAGCTGACGGTGCCCATGATCGTGTTCTTCTTGCCCGTCTTGTTCATCGTAATCTTGGGCCCGGCCGGCATTTCGTACATGAACACCAACTTCAACTGACGCGCGTCGCGCGGCAAGCACGGTCCGAGCCCTCGCCGATAGCATTGAAACGATATCGATTTGGTGTTGCGTTGACCCCGGCTGTTCCGCAGCCGGGGTTTTATTTTTTCCTCAATCGAACGCAGAGGGGTCGAAAGGCGCAAAATTCCAACAACAAAAAACGCGCTGGCAGCGCCAACGTGTTGTCGCGTTCAGCTCTGCCAGCGTCTGCGCGCGCGCGTCTTGGCCGGCCGGACGGAAGTCTCTAGCGCGATGATCCCTTCAGGGCCATGCCGCCGGCCGCCGCTGGTTCCATCGCGGCGCTTGCCGTTTTCGCGATCAGCGTCTCGTCGCTGGCGCCGGATGCGGTTTCGACCACCGGCGGACGCAGCGCACGCGCGGCATCGGCAGCCGGCATTTGCGCGCGTGCGACATGGGTGGTGAACGCCGGAATGGCGGCCGCCGATGCCAACTGCGGCGACGCTTTCACCATTGTCCGCAGCAGGTCGGCGTCGGCTCTAACCGCTTCCGCGCCCGCTCCAGTGACGGCGAAGGTCTTAGCTTCGTCGTAACGACCTTGCAGGCCGAGCACGAGGGCAAGGTTCTGGCTGACTTTTGGCGTCGCACCGGTTTCGGTCGTGGCCTTGCGCAGCAGCTCCTCGGCTTTGGCCGGCTCGCCGTTCATCGCGTGGGCCATGGCGAGGTTATTCAGGACTGACGGCTGATCGTTGGACAGCGAAAGCGCGCGTTCATAAAAAGGGATCGCTTGCTTGTATTGTCCCTGCTTTGCCAACACGGTCCCGCGCGCCGACACGATGCGCCAGTCGGGTTTATCCGAACTATCGGCGACCGCCAGCAGCCTGTCGGCGACATTGATCTGACCAAGCTCCAGCGCTAGCCGCCCATATTCTCCGGCGAGCTCTGTATTGGTATTGTGGATCGAACTTGCTTCCTGCAGCACGGCCATAGCTTTTTGTTTTTCGCCGAGCGCTTTCAGATTGCGCGCGTAGCTGAGGGCGTTGTTCAAATCGGAGGGACGCTTCGCGTATTCCTGGCCCCAATAGATCGTTGCTTTCTGCAACTCCGATTGGCTGCCCTCGGCGCTCGCCGGCGGAGCTTCGGCTTCAGCCGTCAAAAATTTCGCCGATGGCAACAGCTCGGTGGCCTGCGAACAGGCGCCGAGCATCAATGCGGACGTCAATCCAGCAAGGGTCAGAGCGAATTGCGACCGTAGGGCCGGCCGCTGGGCACGCGTCATGGGACTTGTCTCCGTTGAGCCCGGTGTGCACACAACCGGGCGAATCTGTGCGAGTGTCAGTGTGTGAGACAGCGGTCAATAAACCTTTAAGGTTTGCGCGCCCGATGCGGTCGCGTATGCAACAGCATGGTTCGGCGGCAGCTGCGGCAGTCAACGCAAGATCGAACGGGGCAACGTGACAAAGTTCGAAACGTCGGCATGGACAGCAGGGTCGTGCTTCGAGACATCCGCGCCGTCGCCGAACGATGTGCCGCTATGGCTCGTCGGCACGCCGGCGGCAACACCTGAAGCGATCGCTGGTCTTGGCTTTACCGCCGCCGACACGGCTTGGCTCGCGACCCACAAGTTCAGCGGTCAAGCGCGCAAGTCGGTGATGCTGGCTGCGCCTGATGGCAATCTCAAAAGCGTTGTCTTTGGTCTTGGCGATGGCACCGCGGGCGATCCGAGCGGCCCGTCCGAGTTGCTTGCCGGCGCACTGGCCGCGTCACTCCCGGCAAAGACATATACTTACGCCACGCCGCTAGCGCACGCAGAGCTCGCAGCCATCGCCTGGGGACTCGGGCGTTATTCATTCAGTCGCTATCGCACACCGTCGCCGTCTACGTCGCTGGAGACGTCAGCCAAAAGTGCGCAACTTCGTCTTGATCCCGCGCTCGATGCGGCGCGCATCACCAACACCGTCGAAGCGGTCTGGCTCGGCCGCGATCTGATCAACACACCGGCCTCCGACATGGGTCCCGACGAGATCGAAGCCGCCGCTCGCGCGCTCGCTGCACGTCACGGCGCCAGCATTACGGTCATCAAAGGCGACGATCTGCTGGCGCAAAATTTTCCAATGATCCACGCCGTTGGGCGCGCCAGTCCGCGCGCTCCGCGTCTCGTCGATCTATCGTGGGGGCCGGAAAACGGCCGCCGCGTGACGCTGGTCGGCAAGGGCATCACCTTTGACACCGGCGGTCTGGATATCAAACCGTCCAGCGGTATGCTGCTGATGAAAAAAGATATGGGCGGCGCCGCAACGGCGTTGTCGCTGGCACACATGATCATGGGCCAGAAGCTGCCGTGCCGGCTGCGCGTCCTCCTCGCCGTCGCCGAGAATTCGATCAGCGGCGATGCGTTTCGCCCGGGCGACATCCTTAACAGCCGTGCCGGCACCACGGTCGAGATCGGCAACACCGATGCCGAAGGCCGTCTCGTGCTGGCGGATGCACTCACCTTGGCCGACGAAGCAACGCCCGACAGTATCTTTGTCTTTGCGACGTTAACGGGCGCAGCGCGCAGCGCGCTTGGCCCCGACCTGCCCGCGTTCTTCACCAACGATGAAACGCTCGGCGCGAGTTTGCCGCCACTCGCCGCCTCGATCGGCGATCCGCTGTGGCGGTTGCCGCTGTGGCCTGGATATGCGCGCCACCTCGACAGCGACATCGCCGACACCAACAACGTCTGGGAGAGCCCGTTCGCTGGCGCCATCACGGCGGCCTTGTTCTTGCGCCGGTTTGTGACCAAGGCCCGCCGTTTTGCCCATTTCGATCTGTACGGCTGGCGCACTGCGGCCCGGCCACTCGGACCGAAAGGCGGCGAACCGCAAACCGCGCGCGCCGTGATGGAGCATCTGCGCCAGGAGCTCACCTCGTGATCGACGACAAAAACCTCAAGCCTGAAAACCTCGACGATCTCGCCGATCAGGCCGATGTGCCTGACCCGCCGCTGGATCGGCGCCGGCACGCCTTTCGTGACGACGTCGCCGCTGATTATCTACGTGGCCGTGTCACCGCTCAGCGCTTCGTTGCCGGCCACAACGGTCAAATCATCCGCGGCTCCGTACCGTTGCGCCGCTCGCCGGATTTAGCGCGCGGACTTGAGACCGAGGCGCTGTTTGGCGAAACGCTGACGGTCTATGACGAAGCCGACGGCTGGGCCTGGGTTCAGCTATCGCGAGATGGCTATGTCGGCTATCTGCCTTCCGACGCCATCGCGCGCGACGTCGTGGAGCCGAGCCATCGCATTCAGGCGGTCGGTACATTTCTCTACCCCGCGCCCGACATCAAATCTCCACCGATCATGCACCTCTCGCTCAATTCGGTGGTGACCGTCGCCGGTGGCGATGACCGCTTCGTGCAACTGGAGCATGGCGGCTACGTCATTGCCCGGCATGTTTCAGCGCTCGATCGTCCGGCCCGCGACTATGTCGAAATCGCCGAGCGCTTCGTGACCACGCCGTATCTCTGGGGTGGGCGCACGCGCATCGGCATCGATTGCTCCGGCCTCGTGCAAACCGCCTTCCAGGCCGCTGGACTTGCAGCCCCGCGCGACAGCGACATGCAGTGCGCTGAACTCGGTCAGCCCGTTGAGGTCAGCGATACTTATGAAGGCGCGCTGCGTGGTGATTTGATATTCTGGCGCGGGCATGTCGGCATCATGCTCGATAGCATCATGATGGTGCATGCCAATGCCCATCACATGATGGTCGCGGTTGAACCGCTTCCCGAAGCGGCAACACGGATCGCCAAGACCGGCGGTACCATTACAGCCGTCAAGCGGCTCGCCGTTTCGGGGAGTTAAGCGCGACGGTAGCTGAGAAACCGCCGAAGTCGGCACACTTCATTGGTTTCGAATTTGCGCAGGCTGCGCGGCGCGACCCGGCGTTCCCCGATCCATGCCCAGCCGTCTTCGAGATCAACGCGCATCTCGATCATTTCGCGGGCACCGGTCGCAGCGCTCAGTGTCTCGATCCGCTCGACGTTGCCAAGCGTCACGGCACGGGCGAACATGGCGAAAAAATCGAACCGGTCGATGCGCCGGTCTTCGTAGACTTCACTGGCCAGATTGACGCTGAAGGTCTGATTGGTGCGAAGTAAAATCTCGAAAGGGCAGGCGCCCTGCATGTGAGGCACCGCCCGGATTTTCCAGAACTCCGCTCCCGTCGCCATCTGGATTTCGGCGACATCGCGATTGTCCGCGGCCCATGCTTCCAGCGCCGCGATCGTGTCGCCGAGGCGCTCGCGAAACACGTCGTCAGGCAGTGCAGTCGCTGGGCGAATCGGCGGCGCCATCATGACGGCAGCTTCGGGCCATCTCCGGGCATAATCAAGCCGTCCCAGATTTTAGCGTTCCGCAAATTTTGCCGTGACACGCATCGGTGTTGCTTACGTCGCGAGAACGCCGCGATGCGCTACGGTCAAATTGAAGGCCGCCGCCAGCAAAGCTTTCGTATAATCCATTTTTGGCGCGTTGAAGATGTCCTTCGCCAGACCCTCTTCAACAACTTTGCCGTTTTGCATGACGATCACATAATGGCACAGCGCCCTGACCACCTTGAGATCGTGGCTGATGAACAGATACGCCAGGCCGCGTTTTTCCTGCAGATCGCGCAGCAGATCGACGATCTGCGCCTGCACACTTTGATCGAGCGCGCTCGTTGGCTCATCGAGCATGACGAACTTCGGCTGCAGCACCATGGCGCGCGCGATGGCGATGCGCTGGCGTTGTCCGCCGGAGAATTCGTGCGGATAGCGATCCTGTGCCGCCGGATCAAGACCGACTTCGGTCAGCGCCGCGCCAACTCTCGTCCGCCGCGCGTCGTCATCCAAATCGGGGTGCTGGATCAGCAAGCCTTCTTCGATGATCTGGCCGACGGTCAGCCGCGGCGACAGCGAGCCGTAGGGATCTTGGAAGACCACCTGCATTTCCTTGCGCAGCGGCCGCATTTCTTTGTTCGTCATGCCGTCGATGCGCTGCCCGACGTAAGCGATCGGGCCCTGCGATGAGACGAGACGCAGCAGGGCCAGCCCCAGCGTCGTCTTGCCTGATCCAGATTCACCGACCACGCCGAGCGTCTCGCCGGCGCGCAGCGTCATCGACAATCCGTCCACCGCCTTGACATGATCGACCGTGCGCTGAAGCAGCCCGCGCTTGATCGGAAACCAAA
>JAIEPV010000071.1 GCA_019748215.1 Hyphomicrobium sp. | reverse complement strand
GCCATCAGGCAACCAGGCCCTGGAAACCCGGCATCTTCGCCCCGTGCGATCTGAAACTCGAAGTACTGCGCAACCGCCTCAAGTGTGGCACGCTCCTCCTCGACCTGAGCGAACGCCGGCGTCACTACGTCCCGGCTATATGTGTCGAGGCAGGCGACGAACAACTCTTCCTTGCCGCCGAAGTCACCGTAGAGGCTGTGTCGGCTGATACCGATAGTTCGCACGAGTTCATCGATTGATGTCGCTGCAAAGCCTCGCTGCCAAAAGCAATGCATCGCGCGCTCGATAACAGTGTCCTTAGTCTGTGATCTTGTTCTCGCCATACGGACTTCTTAACAGAACGCGCGTTCTGTTTCAAGTCGCACTTGAAGTTTATGAGACAGCGAGAATCTGAACTGATGCCGCGCTAAGTCGCTGATGAGGTTCAGGCCTACACGGCATCCAGCAAATGTCGGAAGTGCAAGATACCTATTTGATTTCGATCAGGGGCCCGCTACAGCTATTGCAGTATTGGGCTGGTGTACGGATAATTGTTTGAAATTCCCGAGCCAGATCAAGCTGTTCTTGGCCTGAGGATCTGCGGTTGTCCCGGTGAGGCCAACTTCGCAACGGCAACGACTCAGTTCAACAAATTTCAAACCATTCTTGAGTCAATACAAGCCAAATGAAATCAGTCTCTTGCGTCGAGCGATTGTTCGGTCATTGACTCAAGTTTGGTTTTTCCCCTGTCGGGTACGGTGTAGCAAACCAAAGTCCCGCGAGCGGACAATTATCCTCGTCAGCTCTTAGTAGATCAGACGTAGCCGACAGTGTGATCCCCAGGCGTATCAACAACAAGGCATCAAGTTATTTCAGTTCATGCGACTACGGGCAACACTGGATTTTTCGAACACACAACCAACTTATTGGAACCGCGTGTCAGGGCTACATAGAGGTTCTTCGCGTTCAGCTTATCGCCTTCAACGACAACGCATACTTGGGCCTCAAGCCCCTTCAGAAGAAGCGTGCTTCCGACGCCACGACGGGGGAGAGATCGCCCCGCCATACGATATTGCTCACGCGCTCGAATAGCGGCATCTGCAAACTCCGGACCATCTGCCTTCGCGCACTCGTTGAGAGCGCGGATGCATGCTCGCAGCACAGCTGGTCGATGGACGCGGACGCCGCCTTGCTGGTTGAGCTGAGCAATAACGGACGCGACACCGTCGTAGTTCGGCTCTGCAAGCAGCGCGAGGGCTGCTCGTTCCAGATCGCTAACCTCTTTTCGGGCACGACCCGCTTTGATCGTATCCAATCGGCGCAATAGATCGTCAGGTGAAACACCGGTCATGAGCTTGGCGGAAAATTCCGCAACTTGGCGTACAACGTCTGTCGATTTCAGATCGAGGTTGGATGCGAAGTTCACCAGGTCCCTCAAGTCGACCGCTTCGACCACGGTCGCTCCAGGTATTTGACTAGCGAGGCGCTGCTGGCTGGGCGGGCTCATACTGTCGCCGATAATCAAAACATGACCGTCCGTCGTATGTGATCGTGTTGCGCCTGCCTTGAGCTGCTTTGGCCGATCGCTGTTCGAGCCGTCAAGTTGGACCCACTCGACCGCCGTTGGTGCGTGGCGAAAATCTATTGTCTGACCGGACAACAGCTTTGTGCGGGCCGCAAGCACCCATTGGCCAAGCTCGTCGGCCCCGGCGTTGATCCATCGCCATGGCGTTTTCAGTTCAGCTACGACAGGAAAATGTGCACCTACCTGCTTATGCCAATCGGCTAAGCCATCGTCTCCGAAACCAAAGATCGCTTGCAACTGATCACCGAGGACGCACGTATGAAGCGCGTGGGACATATAGTACACGATCCCGTGCTGCCATTGTGAGCAGTCCTGATATTCATCGACGAGCAGTCGTGCATAGGTGGCTCGAATAACGTCGTGAATGCTCGATATTTTTAGGACGTTACATGCCGCTGTTCGGATATCGCGATAGGGGGGTCGCTCTAGCTTGAGGCGAGCTGGGTCGATTTGTGCCGACGCGGGAAACATCCCAACAAGTCGAATGGCGAACCCATCAATCGTTGACAGCCGATAGGCGACCGGGGGCACTTTGGCTCGATCGAGCCGGCTTCGCAACGCTGCCACGCCAGCATTTGTGTGTGTCAGTACTAGAATGGGCTTGGTGGCGTCATGACGCTTGAGTGCTTCAATGATCAATTGCGTCTTGCCACATCCGGCCGGGGCAATGACAAGCCCTCGTGGGATTGTCAGCAGATCGACGGAATCAGGCACCATCCGCAATCCACTTGGTCAGGGCGTTAATCGGGCCGGTCAACGAAGCAGCAGAGCCGTTTGCGCCTGGCCCGATTATGTCGCGAGCAACGACTTCCATGTCAGAGATAGTTTTGTACCAACCACTTGTTTTTGCCTTCGAGGCCTTTCCGAGTAGCGTGCGCATTTCTTGCGTCAGGTCGGCGCGGCATCCGGCCAGCGTTATTTTACCGTTGGACGCAGACCGGATCTGATCATCGATTGCTTTCTCACCTCGTCGCTCCACAGCGTAGTTGAGCAACTGTTGAGCAGTTTTTTCGGGGAGTGAAAGGAAAAGCTCCTCCTCCAATGCGCAGCCCGCGCTCCAAGAAAATGTTGGGCCACCCGAAGTTTCGAATTCTGCTTTGATATCTGGCGTCGGGATTTTGTCGCTGTCGTGGAGGACAGCTGTACGATAGCCCAATAGTTGGATCGCGCGCGCTCGTTTGAATACATTATCACCACCCCCGTCGACGATGGCGGCATTACGCGCGGTCAGTGACACCTTGCCGTTTGCGACGCGGTACTGGTCGAGGCCCCGCAGAAGCCCATGCTCTGTCGCGCCCTCGCATACGATGACAGACCGGGCGAGTAGGGCCTCGGGGAACAGCCTGATCGTTCCCTGTACATCACCGACATCGCTCGCGCGATGGACAACGTGAACCGTATTGCGTGATCGAACGAGATGGATCTGTGCAGCCATCAATTCCCGAACAGCGACAGGTGAATGCGTTGTCATGAAAACTTGAAGTGGTGGCTTTGCCTCTTTGGCGCCGAGCGCATCGAGGAGACGGATAATTCGGTGTGGTTCCAGGCCGTGCTCAATTTCGTCGACCAGGACGATAGGAGTCGTGCCAGCAGCGGCGCGCTGCAAGCCGGCGACGAGCAGCCGCTTCGAGCCGAGGCCCAGGTTTTTCAAGGGAATTTTATCACTATCGTGAAGTGAGATCGTACCACCTGAAAATGATACCGACTGGGAATCCAGCATTGCTTTTACTGCATCACCGACAGGAACGCCCAGTTTTCCAGCCGTGTCCTGCACGATGCTCAAAGCTGTCGGCAATCCGGCCTCTGCTTGTTGACCGAAGGCATCGCGTGCATTGCGAGCAAGTTCGGCCAGCTCCGCTGTAGCGGTAATCGTCTCGTCGGAGATCTTGTTCAAGATCGATGCACGACCCCAACTCAAATTATGATCGGCGTAGGCACCAAGTCTGGTTGGGCTGACAGCAGATCGATCCGCCCATGCGAGTCCTCTGGCCTGATCTTGTTGGGCCGCGCGCTCCGAGTACAGCGACCATGATGGTTCGTGATCCGCCTCAACTGTCAATTTTACCGTCAGCACCGTCTCTAGTCCGGTGTCCGGTTCGTCGTCGATGGAACCGGTCTTTGGATCGAAGCCGCGAAGATACAAGCCGTAGGCCTCAAGATTTTTCAGGCTGTCGCCGAGACGGCCAAGTGTGATCGAGATTTCAACAGGCGTCTTGACATCCAGGTCGTGAAAATCGGCGTCGCTCAATGATAGATTTCGACGAGCCGCAAGGCAGTAATCGATGGCATCAAGGATTGTGGTCTTGCTACTGTCTCCTGGCCCGACAAGGCAATTCATGCCCTCGCTCGGGCACCAGTCGAGACTTGCGATGCCACGAAAGTGGCGGATTTCAATCTTTCGGACGACGGCCACGGGGGTTCCTTGCAACAACGCTGTGATCTGGCATTCCTAAACCCGAACAGGGATATCGATGACGGGTTTCAGTTGCTCAAGTTGTGTTGCATACTTGCGCACGACCTGATCATAGAGATCGGCCAGCTTCTTGGCGTGCACCGTGACGACGAGTGCATAGGGCAGTTCATGATCAGGCGCGAAGTTACGGCCTTCTAATCGGGCGTTGTAGTGGATATCGAAAGCCGGGTTTTGCAAAGATTTGCCCATGAAGCTGACAGATGCGTGAAGGCAGTTCTCCCACTTCCAGGCATCGCGCCGTAGGTCGTCCTCGGACAATCCGGCTTGTGCGGAACCAAAGAAGCTCTTCGTGTCGGCGTGCACTTTCTGAGGATTAGTGCGTTTGCCGTCGTGGGGACGGAACGCGATCTCTAGGCCTGCGCGCGTGTAGTTTCCAGGATGGTGGGGATCGACCGCTGTTGCGTAGCAGAGCGTTGCGTCGACCCGGACCTTACCTGGAATGATGGTGGAGGGCAGGGGTATCGGTGCGCGAATGTATCGAGTGGGAGAGATGACACCTTGATACACAACACGGATCGTATCGTCGTCGCAGACGAGAATGTCGTCCAAGGTGGAGGCAAGTCGACCACGGCCGACTTCTTCCGCAGCATGGTCAGATGCCTCGGCGGAGTGGACGAGTAAGGCGCGGATGGCAAGCGGGCCGAGGCTCGATCCGATGTGAGCACGAATGCCGGCAGCCATACGCAGGACAAGCGGGGTGGCGAAGGAAGTGCCGCCTGTCGTATCAAGGGTTGGCTTGTCTGTGTCGCTCACCACCAGGAATGGTCGTTGTAGTGAACCGCCAAAGGCGACGATGTCCGGTTTGATGAGGCCAGGACTTCGGCCGGGCCCTACAGAACTGTAAGTAGCCCTTAGCCATGGTGTTTCAGGTGAATCGCAAGCGCCGATCGCCATAGCATTGACGGCGTCCGACGGGACTTGGATGCGATTAAGGCCCAGTTTTGAGTCGCCCTCTCCGTCATTTCCAACCGCAATACCAGCAAGTGTGGTGCCGCGGGCGAAACGCTCGTCGAGCACGGCTGTCCAGGCATGGACGTCGTCATCTTCGATCGGCAAATGAGGACCGAGACTGATGTTGACCAGATCATAATTCTTGTTAGAGAGCACGTTGTCGATGCGCTCAAGGACCTCGTAAAGCTCGTGTGGATCTTGGCTCGGTGCACTGTCAAGGACTCGATAGTGGTCGACAGGAGCATAGGGGCGCGGCAGTGGCTTGGTTGGATCTATGTGCCCGAACAAAAACGCTGATGTGACGTGTGTGCCGTGCTGCAGACCTTCCTTATCAGGTGTACTGAGACCGGTCGTGTCGAACGGCCTGGCCCAGGCCGTCAACGGATGCTTATCGGGCAAGCCACCATCAAAAATAGCCACTTTGATGCTGGAATCGAGCGCGGGTTCCTTGGGCAGGACGAGCGGTTGCGCCGGCAGTCCGGTAGTTCTAACTGTCGGTCGGAGCATTCGCAAATTTGGCATCTGGCGAAGAACGCGCACGGGCGTAAAGGTCGCGATCTTGGCGGCGGTCTCGACCGGGGCATCGAGTTCTAAGAAACAAAGTCCGCCTGCGTAGAACCGCCGGGCCAGATTGGCATTGACGCCGAAACCGGCCAAATACTTGCGAAACAAGGGCAGGAGGCGATTTTCGCCGAACAGTGCGTCGGCGTGAAGAACCACTTCGAAGGTTGCCTTGCCATGCTTCGGAAGTTCGCCTTTGATCTTGTCAGAGAAATCTGGCGCGGTGATTTCCTCAATCGATACGAACTCTTTGGCGCCGGGGCTGTCTGCTTGCCATGTTGGCAGGTTACGCTGCCATCGACGGAACGCCTCTCGTGAACCCATCACGAAAAATTCTGTGGTGATTGTTTCTTCTGGGGCTCTTCCGCGTGATCTCTTGTCAGGCGTAATGCGCTTCGGGCGGCTACCGACCGGTTCAAGTCCAACGGCCTCGAACAGTCCTTCAGGGTGGTATGACTTGGCGATGTATTCGGGATTTAGGGTGATGGTGGCGACGGCTTTGTCGTCCGGGCATGCTTCGGGCGGCAATTTATCAATTGCATCGACAGCCTTGATCAGGCGCGGCTCCAAACGCGCCTTTGCTTCCCCAAACGTGTAAGGATGCTCCTTTGGACCGCCACCTCGCACGCCTTGGACATCCGAGATGAGGCGTTCGCCCTTGCCAAGGAGAAAATTTCGTTTCGTCATTTGCGACCTGCAGAGCGTTTCGGCTTAGGCTTCTTTTCAGCGTGGCCACGTATTGTGTCGCGCGATACACCGGTCAATTCATGGGCGCGCCTCTGGGATACAAGATTGCTCTCGACGAGTTTGGTCGCCAATTCAATCCTCTCGTCTTTGCTCATGGTTTCTGGTTGGATGATGGCCGACAAGGCTTCGGTCAATTGAATGTCGGTGACAGCGGCTGCGCGGCGGGCACCGTTGATCAGGATTTCAACGTCGCTGAACGACTTCCCGCGCAGAGCCACGGCGAGTACGTCTGCCCATGACGACCCACCGTCCGCAGTTGGTGTCAGCATGCCCTTTGCAAAGGCTTGGATTGCCGCTTGATCGGGCATCGGGAACTCGACCTTGGTCTCGAAGCGTCGCCAGATCGCTGGATCAAGAAGTTCTGAGTGATTGGTTGCCGCTACGAGCAGACCGGTCGATGGCCAATCATCGATCTGCTGGATCAGCACGGTCACCAGCCGCTTCAATTCACCAACCTCGCTCCGGTCGTCGCGGCGTTTTGCAATGGCGTCCAACTCATCCAACAGCAAGACGCAATCGAGGGACTTGGCATATTCGAGCACGTGCCGCAGGTTCGTGCCGGTGCGGCCTAGATAGCTGCTCATAACTGCGGCTAGGTCGAGGATGATCAACGGCTTGCCGAGTTCGCGTGCGAGCCATCGCGCAGCCATGGTCTTGCCGACGCCAGGAGGGCCAACAAACAGTACGGTACGGGTTGGTTCCAGACCGACCTTGCGCAGTGACGTCGTGCTGTGCCGTTCACGTACCAATTGGTTCATCGCTTTGGCGAGGCCTGCCGCGAACACCGGCTCGTGTCCAAGATGCGGAGTATCCTCGACGCGCAACAAATGCAGGCGCGAGTCGGCGTCAACCGGCATTGGCACTTCGGTCTGGCGTCGCAGTGGCGATGAACGTGTCGGAGCCTCACGAACCAGTGCAACTAGAGCATCGGCGAACGCCGGTGCGTCCGGACGATAGCGCTTGGCGGCACGATGCAGCAGCACTTGGATGTCCTGGGCGCGCCCGGACAGTGCGATACGTGCGAGTTGCACGAAATCGGCCTCAAGCGGGGATGTTTCATTGGGCATGGTGTTACCGTCAGCGTAGGGCATGCCACACCTTACGCATTTGTGGACTAGTTTTCAATAAATATAACGTGCCCTAGTCCGTGCTGCACAAATAGCCATGATTCTATTCGTATTTTTATGGGCTAACTCCAGCCAAGCAGGGCCGTGGGCAAGGCGCTCCCTACATTCGGGGGGCACCGCGTCAAACTTTCGGCCGTCGGCCAGGGGGCTTCCTTGCATCATTGCTGCGGTCTGACTTTATCCGCTCCAGCAGTACGGATGCTGGTTCGTCGTTGGAGTCTTGGGGGACCAGTTCGCCACGGAAGGCTTTGGCGAGGATGGCTTGCTCGAGTTTGGGCAGCAGGTGTGCGGCGCGGAAGTGTTCAGTGGCGATTTGCAATCGAATGCTTCGCCCATCCCACTGAGCAGCTACTACCAGTGATTCGTTGGGTCTTTGCTTGATATTGCTTCCAATTATTGCTTCAAACTGATCGCCCCGAGCAGCGCCGCCATAAAATCCCGCCGCTCGTCCACGGATCTGGTCAACCGCAACGGCACAGCAACGACGGCCTTGCCCTTAACGGTCACCACCTCGAGCCCAGCCAGGCTGCGGTTGAGGAACAGATGACAGGTGTGCGGCGCGTCAGGCGGGAAGCAGGCGAACCAGACGGACACATTAAAGAACGTCTCGAACGCCATGAGGGTACGGTGCTCATAGGCGTCGATCAGGATCGCATCGCGGTAGACGCGTTTGGCTTTCACATCGACGGCGAGTGTGCCGATGGTGGGAACGCCGACCAGAAAATCTGGACGCTTGATCTCGCCGCGCAGGTGCTGCGGGATGGTCATCGGCGACTGCTCGACATAGATGTGCGGCAGGTGGCACCTGTCCAGCCAGGTGCGGAACCTGTCTTCGGCCGCCTGTCCCTGGGCCTGCCGTTCACGCCGCGTCAAAATCATGCGGGATCACGATCGCGCCGCGATGGTGCATCCTTGGCATTCGGGCGCTTCGCCTTGGCGGACCGCTCGCGTTTGCCGACCTCGGTGTTGGCATCTGCCCATTGGAACAGATCGCCCTGCTGGCGAACGGTCTGCCGCTTCTGCCAATCCTTGTTCTTGGCATCACGGTCGAGCCATGCGGTGACAAACGTCACGGGGCCGCCGGCGTTGATCAATTCCAGCGCGGTCAAGAACTGCGACAGGTATCCGGTGCCGGTGATCGGCAGAGCAGCCTTCTTGGGCGCCAGAGCTTCGATCTCGACATGATCCTGCCCAATAACCAGATAGTCGCGGGAGTGGGTGATGCGAATACGTGTGCTCGAACCTGCAACGGGATCGCGCCAGTAGATTTCATAGCGGGTCTTATTGGGCGACGCGCCGCCGAGTTGGTCGTGCTGTGCGACCTTGGCCGCACCGGGCGCGCGGGCGAGTTCGGCCATGACCTTGGTGCGTGCCTCGGCGGCGGACTTGGCGCGAACGGTAATTTCCTGTGCGCCATCTTGCAGAGAAGCAACAAACACGTCCGTGCCTGCACCCCAGTAGGCTCCACTCGCATCATACCCATCGGCACGAACACGAACGCGCTGGAGCTCCAACTTGGTAGCGGCCGCCGCATGAGGCAATAGTTTGCGTGCACGTCCCGTCATCGTGGACCACCCGCTTTTGCAGAACGGGGCGCTACATGGCGATCGCGCGCGTCGTTACTGCTCGGCCTATCGGGTTCCAATGCGTCACCTTCTGCACCGTGCGCGCGGGTGTCATCGACGCCCGGCGCCGTCACGGCAACCGGCTGCAATTCATTGAGATACGCAACTGCGCGCGTTGCCAAAGAGGCGGCGGTGAAGATCGCCTTGGCATCGCCCTTCAAGACTTCCAGCCACGAGGCGCAATACTGGGCATGGTCGGCACGGGGCGTGTTGGTGATTGCCAACTCCGCGCAAAGGAACGCGGCAGATAATTCCGCAACCAGTTCTTCGAAGGCGTATTCCTTGTCGCCGAAGCGCTCGCCGAACTTTCTATTCAGCCTGTGTTCTGCGCCAACCCAATGGGTCAATTCATGAAGCCTGGTACTTTCGAAGCTTTCCGTTGGCGTTGAAGTGGCGGTGCCGGTGAATAAGTCGCGCGGCGGCATCTGAATAAAATCACCTTCGCCACGGCTATCGCGATGGCGGTAGAAGGCTCGTTGGCCACCTTCGCGGAACTCAGCACCTGTGGCAGCAATGAACGCATCGACATGAGCAAGCTGTGTCGTCAGATCTGGGCGCTGTGAAGAAGCTGGCAGCAATCGCTCGCGCAATGCGGCTGGCGCATCGACTTGGTCGATGTTGAACACCCAGGCAGCCTTGGCGAACAGACGTTTGCCGTCGTCATCATTTTCGCCTTGGCGCTTTGGTTGCTCACCAGCAACCGCGCCGGTCTTCTCTTTGGGGACCCATTCGCCATACTTGACGATGATGGACCCTTTTTCGCCCTTACGCACCTGCGCGCCGAGTTCGGCGTATTGCTTGTAGGTGGCCCAGACTTGATGCTCGAATTTCTTGGCGTCGGCATCAATCCACAGCGAGAGAATGTTCGATCCGCGATAGGCTTTGTCGGTCGATGCATTCGTCGGAATGGTGAAGGCGACACCGGGCCGGTGCCAGGGCATCTCGAAGGTGCCAGCTCCGGCTTGGATCGCGGCAATGATCTTTTGCGTGATGGCTTCGTGCACGTCGATCTTCTGGCGCGTCTCAGATCCATCCTTCGGTTGGGTCGTGCCGTCCTGATGTCGTGCCGTCTTGCCGTCGGCACGGGGTAGGGTTTTGTAGGTTCTGGGCTTTCTGGCCATGGTTTGTGGGCTCCTTTCGCTGCTGGGGTTCGCCCAAACGGGGGCCCCGGCAGCGAAAGGAGACGCCTGGTATTGAAACCAGACGTCTCCCAAGGGCAGTCAGAATTGATCAGGCATCGGCGCTCGGCGTGTCATCGCGGCCTTTGCGGGCGCGTTTGGCGGCACCATCGCGAGCGGCTTTCCCATCGGGCGCGGAAACTGGTGCTGCATCGGGTGCAGCAACATCGGGTTCAGGTGTCTGGGCGGCACGTTCGGCATCGAGCGCTGCGGTGGATTTCCAGGCGAGCACATTGCCGCCGAAACGCAGGCCACGTTTGCCTTCGAGATCGCGGGCGAAGATGGTGTAGCGGCCGCGAGCATTCCAGAACGACCCGATGTCGCTGTAGCCTTTGCCGGGGCGATTGCGCAGCGTGATGTAGAGCGGAATGTCGCGAGCCTGCGGATCGAACAGCTCGGCCGGACGAACGCCGGTCTTTTTGAATTCGGCTTGCAGGATGGCATCGCGGGCGGCGAGGTCGCGATCGCGTGCCGTCGCGTAACCGCCCCAGATGGTGGTGACTTCACCATTGCGGGGATCAGTGACTTCACGTGGTTCGAGTTTGCGGATGTCGTAGATGTCGCCATCGGGCGTGGTGAACCAGCCGGTGTGCGTGCCAGTGTTGACGAAGAAGCCGCTGTTGGTCTCGGCGGGTTGTGGGGCGGCGGCCCCGTTCGGTTGGGTCATGATGGGTGTCTCCTCAGGTGTTGGATGAATTGAACGTCGTCAGGCTACGGACGTGGCCGGCGGCGGATAAGTGTGAGAATGGCAGCACTCAAAAATGCCGTGACGGTTCTGGCGCGTGGCACTGGCCCTTTTGGTTTGCGGCCGCTCACAATGCTCAATCGGGCGCACACTCATCGAGCAGCGCGGCGAAGAAGCGATCGGCAGGAAAGCGGCAGGCCGCATCGAGTTCCAACTCGGCAATGAGGAGGACGAGCCGGCCATCGAATTGGCGGCGAACATCGATCGCGGCGGCCTTGTAGAACCGCGACCAGGCCGGCCAGCGCGGGTCATTGAGCACGTGCGCCGTGGCCTGCAGACGCAAAGTCAGGGCTATTGCTTCGGGCTCACGGCAGCCAAGCGCCTTGGCGATCAAATGCATGTGCGAGGGGCGAATGGGATCGATGTCGGTGAGGACGGCGAGGCAATCGAGCGCGGCACTGATGACAGCGGGCGCAACGATGGCGGTTCTTGGATCGGCGTGGGTTTGCATGGGTGCTCTCCTGTTGTGACGAGGAGACCAAAGCCTGGACGCGACAGAGAACGCCCGAAAGCAATCAACGTGATATCAACCAACCCGGGTGCTCACCGCCGCACTTGCAATCATCGTCTGCCGCAGCACTCGCAAACCACCTTTGATGATCGCCTTAGCCTGCACTCCTGCAGCCGCTCGCGCCTCGCCGACGCAGTACACGCTGAATTCCCTTATCCGTGCATTTCCTTGGTTCGGCCTCGCCGAAGGCTTTCCTTCGCCCCGACCGCCTGCAAGCGCGGCCGTCGCGCACAGGGTCGGTCAAGGACGCGCACTTGCGCGCCCGCGAGGGTTCATCCTTGACGGACCCGAGCACGATGGCAAACTCAACGCATCGGGCCGATCAACGCTGACAGAAGAGACGTGCGGCGGTGCAGGCGCGCTTGACCTAGCTGGCATGCGAACCTCAGGAGACAGACACCATGGCATTACCGCCGTTGGCCAAGAGATACATGATCTTGCATCTGCGGGCGGCACGGCAGACACGGGGCGTGCCGGTCGCGGCGGTGGCGCGTCGTTTCGGGCATCCGGTCGAAACAGTCGAGGACATCGAGGCGGGTAAAACCGGGTGGAGTGCTGCTGAGGTACAGATTCTGTGCCGCTGGTACGGTCTCGACGTCACCGACATCTTTAGCAAACCGAAATTGCGTCTGGTTGCGCCGGCCGGCCGAGGCGCGCAACTGCCGCCATGACGAAGCTGCGAGTGTTAGCGGCGGGCGTCAACACAATGACACACCACAATTCGCCGGCGTGGCTCAGCCGCAGCTTTGCGTGAGGGATCGTTTCCCGCATGGGCGGAGACCCATCATTGCGCTTTCCTTATTTTTGCAATGGGGCTTCGGTCGGGCGTCCTTCACGACCGACTAGAGCCCGGCCTCGCGCCTTTTCGCGCGGGACACGCCAGAGGAATTCTCGGATTCTACCAATCAAGCCAGTTTATATTGAAATCCTAAATGTTCAGCGAGCGAACGGTACTGGCCGCTTTTCATCTCCTGAAGAACTTTTTCCAAGGATGACAATCGTCCATCGCGACTGACATCGAGGCGTTGCTGGTGCAAAATGCCGTTTTCTTGTAATTTCATGAGAAGGGCGAGCAGGAAAACTGCTGAGTCGGTCCAGTCGACCTCCGTCGTGAATCCGACGACACAATGAGCACCAGCAGCGTCGTGAAACGAACCGATGTTGTTACCTACTTTACACGAATCCAAAATGATGATCGTTCGTTCGAGGCGACCGTTCAATCTACGAATGCCGG
The DNA here is from genome assembly GCA_019748215.1 of Hyphomicrobium sp. Lineage (GTDB taxonomy): Bacteria > Pseudomonadota > Alphaproteobacteria > Rhizobiales > Hyphomicrobiaceae > Hyphomicrobium_B. The sequence goes on along the minus strand of JAIEPV010000071.1, from coordinate 30,478 downwards.
TACTGATGTTGATATCACCGTCATGACCGGTCATCGTACGCTTGTTGATTTTTCGACCATTGGCTTCTTTCACTTCGTGACCGCCATGGGCGCTGAATATCACGATGTTCGGTCCGCGAAGGTTGCATTCGAGGTCCAAAAACGCACTCACATCATCGGTGTATTTGTTGGCTAGAAGTGGGCGTCCAATGATGCGGACTGGTGCCGAAACCGACATCAAGCGCTCAGCAGATGCATAGAAGTCGCGAACAGCGCGGGTGTCGCTGATATCGTCTGCCCATGCTTCAAGGATCAGGATTTTCTCGTTTGCCATGGACTACCCGGCGTTCGGCGCGTGAGCCGATTTCTTACATGACGGCGTGCTGTGGACGATCGCGCTATAGCGTGAACTAGTCCTGGGAATCCCAAGACGCTCGTTTTCAGAACGCGCTTCGTTGGCAGCTGAGATCATGGCGCGATGGATGGTCCTGAACTTATCGGGACGGCCACCAATGATTGGTTCAGGCTTGTTGTGCGCGACCTTCGTAGTCAGCGAGTGCGCCGATTTTTTGGTCGCGTGCTTGGTTGTTTTGATCTTGTTGGTGGGCACGGGAAATCTCCACCCGGGTGCATGAGCCCGGACATCAGTTCATTCTACCCCAAAGCCCTTGGGCGCCAAAGAAGATTGTCCCAACCCGGCGGGCAGCAATGTTGGCCGGTCCGGCCTACGCGATCGCTTCCTCGACAACCGCCTCGCGCGCTCTGCGCACCGCGAACGCCGGCTTTTCCCACGGCGTATCGGCTTGGGTCCAGAGCACACTGAACAGTGCGCGCAGATGTTGCGCTAAGGGTTTGGCATCGATGATGATCGTCTGCCGGCGCAAGGTGCCGGAGTGCACGGCGACTTTGTCGCCGTAGATATAGATGGGTGCCTGCCTACAGAAGCCGTCGTGCGGCATCCAGCGATAGCTGGTTTCGTGGCCGAGGAACTGAGTGACACCTTCGGAGATCAGGATGCGTTCACGAATGCCGCTCTCACGCAACTGTACCGAATGGGCTTCGAGCAACTCGGAACCGTCCATTTCGCGGGCGAGCTTTTCATCGAGCCCGATGATACAGACTTCACGGCTTGGATCGGTCGGCGCGTGACGCAGGATGCTGTTCAAGAGTGCGGTCGTCGCATCACGACCCTGATGCACGGTGACGACGTCGTTCTTCATGCGCACGCCGGAGGGAGGACAGAACTCAATGCCGGCGGCTTCGAAAGTAGCGGCGATAGATTCCAAAGTCTCGCGGCGCGGTGTCGAATGGCTGTTCTCGATGGCCTTGATGGACGAATGCGCCATACCGGTGGCACGGGCGAGATCGGCCTGGCTCCATTCGAGCAGGGCGCGGGCGGCACGGATTTGTCTATTGTCAATCATGGCGTTAGCATAAGTTCCTTAGGCGGAACGATGCAACCGCAAATGATGGTTGAATTACTTTCATGACCTGCGAAGGCCGGACTGAACGGCCTTTTGGTCGGGTAATATCGCAATCAGCGCCAATCAATACCCCCGCGCGCCCGTCTTGGCCGCCAGCCGCACCGACGGCCCAGGGCTTTTGCCGACGGCGCGCAGTTTGAGTTCCATCCGAAGCGCATCGGTATAGGCCATGGTCAAATCGACGATCGGCGCGCGCACCACACTCGCCGGTTCAGCCTGGAAAGAAGCCCACAAGGCACCTTTCAGCGCTGCCAACCGCTCTGTTTCCGCCGACCAGCGCGCCGTCTCGCCATCGGCCGCAGTCGCTGCCGCGTCACGTGCACCAGCCTGTTGACGGCCGGCATCCTCACGGCCATCGGCCGCCGCGCCGTTGAGAGCAGCATAGGGAGTTTGAGCAGGCTTTGGGTGTGGTGCGTTCAATGAGGCCTCGCATGCGGGGAACCATTTATTGTCGCGTTGATTCCATGAGGCTGAAAGCCGAACCTTGAGGTTTATACCGAGCACACCGCCCAAATAGCCGATGTCTCCGGCCATGCCGTCGCAATCCAGTTGCTTGAAGTGTGCTCGTAACGAATCCTATCTGACAATTGCTGCCCAACGCCAACGGTGTCAGTGTTCAACTCCGCCCGAATCCATGGAGTTTCTCTTGTCGGACAATCAAGACGCATCGAGTGATGTCACGAGGAGGTGCATCTATTGCGGTCGCGACAAGCCCGTCGTTGAATTTACCGATGAGCACATCTGGCCAGATGCATTGGGGGGCGATTGTCTGCCATCGACTTGGCGCACGAACGATGTTTGCGGCAAGTGCAACAATCTCGCCGGTCTGTTCGTCGATGGCGTCTTCATCAAGAGCTTTTTTGGCAGCGCGGAACGGTGGCATGGCGCGCATGACTACCTGACGCTGTCGGATGTTGATCGAGCCGTACTGCCGTTGGCCTATCTGAGCCGCCTGACGGATGTGCCGTTGGCGGACAATGAAGTTGCAGAATTCTGGTCGGGTCCGTGCGGGGCGCATGTCATTCACATCCGGCCGACGCTCGATGAAGCCACGTGGTCAAGTTATGCAGGCGGCGATCCACGAGCGCGCAAACTCGCGGCGGGTCGCGCCTACATGAGCTTCACCTCAACCAATCCGTTTTGGATTACGGTCGCAGTGAATTCTTTCAAAGCGCATTTTCGACGTGCGAAGCGGTATCTGGTCAATTCCAACGTGCCACCACAATGGTCGGCGGATTTCAGTACGCTCGATCCAACCGACGCGATGACCGCACGCGACCTTGTCGTGGTCAAGCATGTGGCGGACGCCTCGCGGCGCAAGCAAAGCGTCCGGAGTACCATCGAAATGCGGGTAGATCAGGACGGCCGTCTGTTGGCCAAAATCGCCTTGGGTCTCGGCCACAACCTGCTCGGAAAAACTTTCGACGATAGCCCGTATGCCGCGCTGCTCCGACAAGCGCTTTGGGAGAAGGATTTCCAGAAGCGACAATCACTCCCCGTGCGAGGTAGCGGATATCTGAACGGTGGGAACGCCTTGGCAGCAATTGTGCCGGTGTTGCACTGGCCGGGAGCGTGGGTGTTGATGCTGAACATCGTGAAGGGCTCACTGGTCCTTACCGTGGTATCGCCCGGCAAAATGTCCATGGGGATCGTCGTGACCGACGATAGCCAACTGGTCAGCGAACTAGGACCGGACGTGCATGATGGCATCGTCTGGCTGACGGTCCCCAGCATCCAAGAGAGCGTTGGGCCACTGCCGCAGCCAACCTACATTGCCCATCAAATTGGGGCCGAACCGAACGACATGTTGCAGGCATTGGCCGTTAAACGGAACCGGGACGTCTTGCCGCCATGCTGATCCTGGTCCGATGAGTGAGCGACTAACCGATTGAAATGATTGGATGCGCATGTTTCGAGTATTTCGACTAATTCGAGTGTTTCAATTGAGCTGTCAGTTATGCTATGATGCTCCTAACGAAGGAGTTCACCATGCCGCGCACCGACACCGACCCAACGATCCCCAGCGACCAGGAAGCCCTCATGGCGCGTGAGGCGACGCGCGTCCTGACCGGCCATCCAGCAGACGGCGAAAGCCTTCGGCTACAAGTGTCGGCCGCTGGCAAGGAAGTGACGACACTCGACCTTCCCCATGCTGCTGCTGGTCCCTTGTTGGCCATCCTGAAAGCCATGGGCGAGGGGAGGCCGGTTGCCGTGCATGCAGCCGACGCGGAAGTGACAACGCAGCAAGCAGCCGATCTGCTGAACGTCTCGCGCCCGTTTCTGGTGGGGATGATCGACAAGGGCACGTTGCCGGCACGCATGGTCGGTAATCAACGGCGGCTGCCGTTGAAGGACGTGCTCGCCTACAAGCGTGACACACAAGCCAAACGGCGCGCCGCCCTCGACGAACTTGCGAAGAGCGATCAGGAGCTGGGGCTGCGGTGACGGTTGCCGCTTTCCTCGACGCCAACGTCCTCTATCCGGCAACACTGCGTAGCGTACTCATGGAGCTGGCGCTTGCTGGAGCATTCCGTCCGCTGTGGACCGAACGCGTACACGACGAATGGACACGGTCACTCGAGTGAACAGCAGCTGCCCGCGTGCGACCAATTTCAGGGCCTTTACACAGCTTGCCCGCAAAAGCGCGGCATGTGCACTCGCGCTTACAAAGTTGGCCGGCACAAGAGCTTCGTCGTGGCGTGACTCACCATGAACTCGTCGTCTTGGCTAACTACCGTGGCAAGCGAGATGAGGACGTGCTGGCAATGTTGAGCGCGTCTGCGAACAGGTGCAGGAGGATGAGCGATGGCGCGGCGGCTTATCGAGTACAGCATGGAGAATCTTCATCGCCAAATGTATGATCGTGTGATCAGGGAGGCATACGGTTACATCATTCCAACGGAGACAATTTTGGCTTGGAAGAAAGATGAGAAGGGTAAGCGCGCACCGGCTGAGTACACAGTCGAGCAACTGCGTGAGCAGTGGATCGAAGCGATGACCCAGCAGGGTGTCGGGCGGTTCGCGCGAATGGCACATCCGGGCAAGACGACGGCCGAGATCGCGCAAGAGCGGGCACAACGGCCGCGCGCGCCAGGTAAATATTATCCGGTGAGCCGCGCGGAGGTCGAGGCAGCGCGCGAGGCGGCATTACAATCCGGCGTGACATTATCCACCTACACGGAATGGTTCATGCTGCGGCGCAATTACGAGGCTGATCCGATGGTGCTGCAGATGGGACCGTTGAGACAGGTGCGACGTGGCCCGCTCCCGAGTACGAAGTTGGCATTGGTGATGACACGGAAGCAACCCGGCACGACTTTGACGAACCTCGCCGAACATATCGACAACCTCGGTGATTGCCTCACAGATCAGCAGAAGGGCATCCGCGAGCAGATCAAGTCGATCTTGGCGGATCTGAACCGACCTCTCCGGCCGCGACGCACGAAGCTGCAAGTTGGTCGGGATCGCACCGCCGGCTAGGACCAAAAAGTGCGCAACTTCCAAAGGGCGATGTCAGGCGCAAGCGACACGAGGGGAGTGATTATGATCGTGATTGATCGAACATCGTTCATGGCGCTGGTGGACAAGGTTGCCGACAGTGCAATCCAGCGCGCGATCGACGACGGCGATGTGCCGTCTATTTATATGGCCTACGAGACGGGGCTCAAGGCAGGGCTGACCAATATAGGACTCCATAAGATCGGGGGCCCGGCGCATCTTTTACAACGCATCGAGGAGACCGAACTCATGGTGTTACCACGGGCAACCGTGCACTCCGCCTCGGCGCGGGCCATGTTCGAGCAGTTCGGCGTGGGGCACCATCCAACATCACGCCTGACCCTTGGGGACTGCGCGGCATTTACGCGAGCACTTGCGCTGTCAGCCGACCTCGTTTGCGAGGCTTCGGAATTCCAGGCCATGACCGTCATATATCGCCTGTGCCACGAGTGGTATTTCAAGCAAGATCGTAGACCTCCTCGCGATTTCAAACCGATCCAAACGATCATGCACATGTTTACACCGTACGAGGGCGAGTCAGAATTCGCGTGGGAATCGCGATTGAAGAAACTGGACGATGAGCTTGCCGCCGAGCTGGATCGAACGAGACGGGCCGTAAGCCGTGACGCGCGGACGTGCTGCTCACAGGTGCCAATGGATCGTCGGCCCAAGGTGAGAAAACATCTTTCGCTCACCTACCACATCGACCCCGATCATGGCTGGCTCGAAGTCGAGCGCAACCATATCGCGGACCTGGGAATTTGCCATCGCGTCAGTACCGACAGCCGGGTCGGGGACTATATCGCCTTTCTCGATAAAGATTACGACATGCCCGCGTTCCTCGAAGCTGCCGAACGCTTCGGATGGACAGTCAGCCTCACTGAAAGGCACTACGATACCCGGTGCAATATTCGCAACGTGCCGCGCTATCAGCCGCCGCGCGATTCTTGGAGCCCAACGCAAGAGACGCCGCGAACGACGCGGAGGCGATGATGGTCGCAGCAGTCGACCAAGACGACTGCGACGACCTGCCAGTCGTATAACATTCATTATGTTAAATTAACATTATATATCAATATGTTACATAGATTAAAGCAAAAATCAAGTCTGAAGTTTCCTGTAGGTGCGCCAGACCGATCAGACGCCCAATCGAGGTCTGGGCTCAAGTCCGAGGGCGACCAAAGCAGACGGGATCTCTAGGCCTCGCCACGATCGCTTTCCGGACGCGGGTCACTGACGCCGGCCGACGCAGACGATGCGGTTCGAGTTGAACGGCAAGCACAATCCGCTGATGCCGGTTGCGACAGCGTAGGTTACGACGCACCGAGCGCTGGCGGGCCGCCAAGGGCACCAACACCGTTCGACGCAACGCCCGCTTCTCGGCGGCATGCTCAAGAGCAAGACGCGCCAGTTCATGGGCTTCCTCGGTCGAAATCTGTTGCAGGACCGCCGCCCGCCCCTGCCCTCCATCTGACGCCAACGCTGCGCGCCGGCCGGCGAATTTCGCGACAATGGCGGCCACGGCGCCGGCGTGACGGCCTGACAGCGTGGCTTGTATTGATCGCATAACGGCCCGCCGGGCAGCGCGTTGGCTGGCGATGAGCAGCTGTAGTTCTGCCGCATGGAGACCGATGACGGCTCGACGGCATCGGCTTCGGAAGCTTTGTCGGTCGTATTTCAAATCGGCGGCCGTACGGTTTTCGAGGACGCCCTGGCTTGGCCTGCCCAGGGTATCCGCTATTGGTCCCGCTCGAAGCCCTTCCCGCGATCCCGCTCCTTCCAATAGGCGTCGTCCTGCTGGGCGCGCTCGGTTTCTGCGAGGCGAACGGCGCTATCGATGATGCGGGCGTATGCAGCAGCCTTGTCGTCTTGCTGCGCCGGCCGTTCGGGCACTTGCTTTGCATCTGCCTTAGCTTGCGCTTCACGCACTTCGGGCGGGGTTGGTGCGAACAATTCGCCGAGTTGATCGGCAAGGTAACTGGCCACACCGCCAATTCCATTGGCGACGAGATCGCTGACACCACGGATTGGCGCAATAGGCTCCTGCTGCGGCGTCTCGATTTGCGGCACTTCAACGGCACCGCCTGCTTCGGACACCAACGATTGCTCGATCGGTCGGAACAGAGGCGCAACCGTTGTGCCATCCTGTTGTTCCAGCGGCTTGGCATTGCCGTGGGCAACTTCAATCCGCTGCCCGCTGATCGGTTGCAAAACGGGACTGCTCTCGACCACCAGGTTCTCGTTGGCGGCACGCTCCGGCGAAGACTTTGCAGCGTCATTGGCGTGGCGGTCCACGCCAATACCGAGGGAGCCGAGCGTCTGGCCAGCTAGCAGCGCGGCGCGTTCGTCGCGCTGGCGTTGCAGCAGCTCTTGGTATTGCACGTCGCGGACATCACGCAGGGCATCGCAGGCATCGCGTTGTCGCTCGCGGAGATCCTCGGTCTGGCGGGCTTTCACATCCGCCTTGCGCTCACTCATCTCCTTGGCAACGGCATCACGTACGCTGTCGCGATCCCCGAATGCCTCACGGGCGGCATCCCATTGACCCTCGCGCGCGAAGTGGAAGGCACGTCCGATGGCCGTCTCCGAACTCGCCTTTGCCGACTTCTGTGCGGCGTCGCTGTCTTTGTAGAACTGCCGCCACTCAGCCTTGTACTCCAGGCGTACCTCGTCATAGGCGGCGTGGCGCGTTGCCTTGAACAGCTTGGCGCCGTCGTTGAAGAACGCTTCCCGTTCGGCGCGCTGCTGGTCCTTCAGTTCTGATTTTTGTTCGACTGCGTGCTCGGCGCGCGTGTTGGCGTCGTTCGCCTGACGCAGTTGTTCTTGGGCGGCGAATTCCTGCTCGTGCGGGCGCGACAGCATGATGACGTTGTGGGGCAGGTGATCGTTGGCGGCGCGGGCGAGCAATGGCGCTGGCGTTTCCATCGGTGCGCGTTCCGCCGGGATGTCGTGCGTCACGCCGCTCACGTGCTCGTTCGTCTTCGCGGCCTCCTGTTGACGGTGTTCTGCCCTGCCCGCCTCACGGGCGGCATTGATCTCGCGCTGTTCGCAGCGAACCTGGTCTTGCTGACGTTCATATTGCAACGCCCAGGATTGCGCACGCTTCTGCTCCCGGTAATCGTCGAGGGTGCGTCCGTTGTCCGGATTCACACGATTGAGGATTACGTGGATATGTCGGTGCTCGGTGTCGTTGTGGCCGACATAGATAGCCTGATGCGCATCCCAGCCCAAGTGCTTCATCAACGCATCGGCGGCTTCCACCATATGCTCCGGAGTTGGCCGGTCATCCTTGTGCCATGACATCGACAGCGTCTTGGTCGGGTCTTCGCAAACGCGGCCGCCCCGCTTCACTCCGGCTTGCATCTTCAGGTACGCCTGATCCTCGGCCGTGCGCCACATTTCTTCGAGCGCGCGGCCGGGGTCCTGTTCAAGACAGTTGCGCGTGTCGGTGAACCAGACGCGCTCGTCCGTTTTCGGCTTCAGATGCTTTTCGAGTGACTGATCACCGGATTTGTCGTGCAGATAGTAGAGCCCGGCGCCGCGAAACGAACCTCCGTTGGCCTGGATGCGGATGATCATGACCGCAGCAGCCTTTCCCAGAGTGCCATGATGACCTTGGCCAGTTCGCTCACTTCAAGGGGTGGCGGCACTTGGTTGCGGTTGCAGTGGTGGGCGATCTGATTGAGGTTGACGCCCTGCTTGCGAAGTTCGTGGAACACGGCGCGTGTATCATCGCCAAAGATCGGCGCCGTTGCCGGCGCGGACTTCTTCGACCGTGCGATACCACGCAGCGCACGCGACCGGGCATAGTCGCCGGGAACCATCCCGCTGCGTTCTGCCTTGTCGATAAGTTGGAAATGCTCTTCCGCCGTCACCCGGAAACTGATCCAGTGATCTTTGACACGTGCTGCTTTCGGTCGACCCTTAGTGGGCTCGACTTTCGCCGGGATGTTGGATTTGGTCATAGCACTCCTCCAGCAGAGCGCAGCGTCCGGGGGCTTGGGGCGCGGGACCTTTCAGGTCCGTAGCCCCAACAAGATGAGCCGTTTTTAGCGGCGCGTTTTCGTGTAACGAAAACCCATCTTGCTACCCCTTCCGCGCTACTGAAGAATAAATGCCATTGACCAATCTGAATAAGAAAACATCAAGGTGATAGCAGGTAATTTAGACTTGAGCCGCCACGAGGTCTGGAAACACTGTCCATTCTGTCGAAAGGCTGCGTTTAGAGTTTCGCTTGCCACTCCAATGAATAACGGTGTGATATTGAGACGCGGGTCGTGTGTGACTGGTGCGCTGCTGGATGCCTGACGCTGGCTGGACGCGCCATGTCTTGCTCGGCTGGGCTGCACAATTGATGAGGATGCGCAGGCTATTTCCGCGCCGCGAGCAGACTGACGATGGCCGGCAGACGAGAGGTTCCTATGCCATCAGGATGCTATCGGGCATTTAGCGAAAAACTCGCCAAAGGCTTTGCACGGCGGAAATAAATGAGGCATGAAGGTGCTATCAACTATCTGCCATGAAGCAATCAAGCAGCTTTCAAAATGCACGCGTCTTGAATGCGGGAGGTGGAAAGTGAGCGTTCATATTGCCACGAGCTTTGTATCAGGAAGGTATTACCTTGCTTCCATCTAATTATCTTGGAGCCATCAAGATGATGTCGCAATTATCCGCCTTTGAAATTCAAAGATGTTTTTTCATGCGCGATTGCGCCACCACGCGCCATCAAGAAGATAGCGTGTTCTTTGCATTCAGTTGCAGACAATGACGGGTAGGCAGGTGCCCTATCACATCGGCGCGACCTCATTCGCAATGACGTCGGACGGCAGGCGAGGTGCGAAGCGTAGGGAGAGATGTGCCTTGCCATTGGCAAGGCTTCGAGCCTGACCGAGAAAAGTGTCGTCTCCGCTATCGTCGATAGCGTAGCAGAGCCAGCGGCGGCCATCACGGTCGATGCGGGCATAGATATGGCCTGCGCCAATGAGGTGCCAGTCGTGGCCTCTACGATGCCATGATGCGGGGCGGATTGCTGTTGTTGAGGTACTTGCTGTCATGGTTGCCCCCTATGCCGAATGTGCGGGTTTCGGTGTGTCGGGCCGCATGACGTACTCGCCGCCATTCGCGGGGGCTTCGTTGAACTTGAATTTGACGTTGAAGCCGCTGCCGTCCTTGTGCGGCCAACAGACGGCGACGGGTGTCCAGATGTCCTTGTCCAAATTGGTGCGGCCTTTGATGACGCGGTAAATCTTGAGCGTCGGCAAGTTTTTTGTGGTTGTCGGCGAGGTGGTCATTGCGGGTTCTCCATCATGTTATTTGTGCGAGTTAGCGAAGCGCGCCTCGCATAAATGACATGGTGGAACTTTCACGCCTCGCTAGCGGCGGCAGTCAATGCCCCTTGGCCTCCGGCTTCGCTAGCGCAGCACCCTTGTGCGCGCTTGCGAAGGGCTTGACGGCCGGCGCGCGAGGCGTATCCCGATAAGAATTGAACGTGAAGCAAAACCATCAATCGTACCGGTAGAGCGGCTGCTCTAAATCGTCGTCCGTCCACGGCCGCGCGCAACGCACGAACGCGAAGCGGTTGACGAAACGGAACCCCGGCGAGAGATAGAAACGCCCCTCGCAGTCCAGCACCGTCCACCAATACCGGTAGTCGGCACCAGATGGCACCTGCCCTACTTCCCAGAGAAGGTCGTGGTCCGGCGCCGGCAGTGGTCCAAAGCGTCGCTCGAACGTCTCCCAGCGGTCGTATCTTATGCTTTGCTTGGACGGGCGTGTAGGCGATGGTGATGTTGTTCCTTTCATTATGGCCGGTCTCCTTTGCTGAAGGTGAGTGAGGTGACGAGCTGTTTGGCGGTGGCCTCACAGCCGGCGGCGTAGGCGCGCGCCAGTGCGCGCTTTAGCGAAACGACACCGACGTCATGGAAATCGAGCGCATCGCGGCCGCGCGTGGCCAATTTCGGGATATTGAGCACCTCACGGGCGATCGTCTCCAAAAGGGTGTCGAGCGAAGTGCTCATGACAGCACCTCCTCGGCCACTTCCAGCGCGCACGTTTTGGCGGCGCGTTCGAACTCCTCATCAAAATCGAGGCCGACGCTGCGCGCATAATGCCCGAGATCGCACAGCAGGTCGGAAAACCCTTCGCGCCCCGTGCCAGACCCAGTTTCCTGCGAAAAGGCCTGGAGGGCCTTTTTCGCCCAGCGGGCGCGATCCTCGTTGGCGATGTCGCGCAGAGGCGAAGTTGCGTGCTCGTCGATGGCGAAGGTCGCCCGTTCCTGCCGATCGACGCGGGCGAAGCGGCTGCGCATCCCGCCATCCCAAAGCCGCTCGGCGCGGGTCAGTGCAATGACTTCAGCCCGGGCGGCAAGATCGATCTCAAAGATTTCACTCTTGGTGACGATGACGCGAAAAGTCTGATGCCGGGTCATGATTGCACCTCCCCGGCCTTTGTGAATTCGAAGACTTTACCTTCGTAATCGCAGCTAAGACAGACGCAGGTGAAATCGCCATCGGCAAAATAGTCGGCAGCCAGGCAGGGCGCTGTTTCGCTCACATGCACGGTTGCCAGAACATCGACGTAGAAATCGCGACTGCACTGACATTTGGGACAGGTGAAGTTTCTAAGAAGCGGCTGGGTCATGCTTACACCGCCTTGTCGGCATCAATGCGAAACTCTCCCGCAGTACCGTGATGGTCGCATTCATCGCAGCTGCAGGATGAGGTTTCATCCCAGTAATGATCGCCGTTAGTCTCGGTGCCATTGATCGTCAGCGTGGCCGTACAGGTGATTTCGATGGAGAGGGCTTCGGCCTGCCGGCATTTCGGGCAAGCCATGTCGTATTCGCTGCGCAAATCGCAGTTCGGTTTGGTGACAGTGCTGCTCATGCGGCACCGCCTTGCTGCGTCGGCAACTGATTGTGCCAGCTTTGCAGGGCCAGAACGCTGCGCAGCAGCGTGACGCATTCTGGAAGAATGCGGTCGAGTGGCAGCACGGTGCCGATGGCCAGATTGCGATTGTGCGCTTCCATGGCATCGCGTGCGGACGTGGCCAGCTTGCTGGCGTCAGCCAGCTGATGGGCAAGAGCCGCCAGATTGGCATGCATCGCCATTGCCATGGCGAAGGCCGCCGTGGATGGATCAGGTTTCATGTGGTTCTCCTTTTCTTGTTGTTGTTGTTGTGAGAAGATTGGCCGTTGCGGAACTCCGCAGCAGACAACCACCAGAAGGCCGAAGGGCCTTTGTGGTTCGGGGTCCAGACCGCCCAGATGTAGCGGTGCTTCGTGAAATACTCCGGCGCCGGCCCGTAGCGATGCGAGGGCCAGCAGACGATGTCATCGATGGCATAGAGCCGCGCGGGCGGTTTCTCCTTCCACCACGATGTGCGGCGGCGATGCGACAGCGAAGCCATGTTAAGAAGCATCGCGACCATGCCCCCCGTTTGGGCTGCGAAGCCGAGCGCCTTTTCTGCAAACGCATCGGCCAATCCGGACCCGTAAGGGGGATTGGTCACGATATGTTTGGCGCGCGGACGCAGTTCCTTCAGGAAGTCGATTCCCGATACACCAAACCCGTACTCGACGAGGTCGGTTGCGACCACTTTGTGCCCGGTGTCCGAGAGGACATTGGCGATGGCGCCCTCCCCGCACGCGGGTTCCCAGATTGATCCATCGAACCGTTCGACCGACAGCAACGCGCGCGTTGCCTCGGGCGGTGTCGGATAGAACTCATTGGGGATGCGCCGCGGAATACTGCGGGGTGTCGGAGGCAACCCGCTTCGCGGGCTGCGCGGAGTTGCACCGATGATAATACAGGAGTGCATCATGGCTCCACCTCCCCGCACTCGGGAAATGCTTCGTCGAGCATTTTGATGATGCGTCTGGGCAGATAGTCGAGCGGGTCGTCGTAGCCAAGATTGGTGCGGGCCGGGATGAGTTCCTTGCCCTTCTTGGTTTTGATCGACGTGATGGTGACGTTGTGACATCCCCAGGGTTCGACCGTGACTGTGTAACCATGCCCCCGCAAGGCATCGGCCACGTGTTCCGTCATGACGAGTCCATCGCCATCGCAGAAGCCGAATTTGTCGAAGGCTTCAATCCATGACCAGTGCGTGTCGTTAGTGCAGGTCGGACAAGTGGTGATGCTCATGAGCGCACCTCGCGCGAGTCGAGAACATCAATGCTGTCGATATCGCCGCCGTTGCAGACGAAGGCGTCATCGTTGTGATGCCAAATGCCTTCGGCTTTCACGCGGGCCGATTTCTTGTTGGCGGCAGCGACCCAGATACGCATGTTCGAATGGGCAGGGATGGCGACCAGATATTCGCGTTGCTTGCTCATGAGCGCACCTCGCAATCTGCGCGCGTGGCATCAGCGATGGCGACATCGATGGTGTGCGCGACCGAATATTGATCGTGCGGTGGACAGTCGAAGCGGCGGCCGGTACGCAGGATGGCATACCGGGCGAGTTTCAGAGCCTCGATCAGCGCCGCATAGCGGCGCCTTTCGAGGGTGATGAGGGCAGCAGTGCCGGTCATAGGTTGCCTCCATTGCGGTAAGCGTCAAAATCGAAGCCGCGATTACTGCGCGGATCGCCATCACAGATGACGGTCAAGAGTTGGGATGCGTCCTCGTCGGTGTCGTCCACGAGGAGGTAGCGATCATCCGCGAAGCAGCTGTGGTTGATTGCGGTTCCCATTAGAAGCCTCCTTCGTTTGCAGGAGCGGTTGCTTCATCGGCGGTGGCCGCTTCGGCGGCATCCGGGACACGCAGCACCAGTTCGGCCCCATTGAGCGGCAGATAGTCGAGCTTGAGGTTGAAGCCCTTGCCGTCCTTGTGCGCCCAGGCAGCGCCGATTTCTTGCCAGCGGGATTTCTCGCCGCGTTTGGTGACGGCATAAGCGCGATGGGTTGGTTTGTTGGATGGTGTCGTCATGATGTTACCCTTCTTGGTTGTTGAGCGAGGGCCGGAATTGGCGACCTCGTTGCCGCCTCGGACTCACAGCGTCGCATCGGGGTCACACGAGAAAATTGCTGGGGGACCGCGAGATTGTGCTTGAGGGCGGCGTCTTCGTTCGCCGCCCGGCGCGGGGCCCCGTGGCTTGCTCACGGGGTGCGCAAGCGCAATGTCGTGGTGGGTCCAGCCATTTTGTCGTTGAAGGGCGGCCCGCGTTTGCGGGCGGTTTGCCCGTCCCCATGGATGCGGCGCTGTGAGACAAGCGCGGCAAAATACGAGGTCGCAAAGGACGGATTGAGAGAAACGGCCAAGAACGGTCACGTGCGTGAAGGACGCCATCGACCCATTCGCTTTAAGTTGGCCGAGGATGGATGGCAGAAATTGGTGTCGCGCTAGGTCGTGGGACCGACGATTTGCGGCTTCAGAACAGAGAACTACTGCGCAGCGACCATGACCATTGCGCACGAACTTAGGTTAGCGGGACGCGCCGCTTGCCAACAAAAAATGCCTGATATCAAATATATTGCGAGAACGCGGCCGGTCCGGGCCGTAAGCGCCGTGCCGTGTGAGATCATCGGCGGGACGCACGAGAGGCGACGGCATGAGCGACTTCGAGGCAGATCTGAAATCGGCGCTGCGCCGTGGTGTCTCCGGCATGCAGGGCAACCTCGTCGATGCCGCTTGGCTCGATCCCGAGAAGTTAAACCAGCCGATGTGGGGTTACCGGATGCCGTCGGGCCAGGTCGGCGGCATCATTCTGGGCTTTCGCAACGGGCGTGGCATCGGCAGCAAGGACAACCGGCACATTCTGACAGTGGCCGGCTCACGCGGCGGCAAGGGCGTGTCCCTCATCGTGCCGAACCTGCTGCTTTATGACGGGTCTGTTCTCGCCATCGACCCCAAAGGCGAACTTGCCCGCATCACAGTTCGTGCTCGTCGGCAGAAGGGCCAGAAAGTTATCGTTCTGGACCCCTTCAACGAAAGCGGTGTGCCGTCAGGTCGCTTCAACCCGCTCGATGAAATCGATCCTGCAAGCCAGCACGTCAAGGACGACGCAGGGCAGATCGCCGACGCGTTGATCGTCGCGAACGAGCGCGATCCGCATTGGACAGATAGCGCCCGTATCCTGATCAAGGCTCTCATTCTGTATACTCTGACGCTTGCAAAAGAAGACCGGCATCTGGTGACAGTCTGGCGGTTGCTGAACGGCACACATCCTCTCGTGGTCGACATTGCACGCCGTCAAGAATCTGCCTCCCGGCCAGCCCTGTTTCTTTTGCTGCGCTCATGTGATGCGTTCGGTGGCACAGTCGCATCCGCTGGCGTCAACTTTGGGCAGATGGCGGACAAGGAACTGCAGAGTGTATTTTCGACCACACTGACGCAACTTGAGTTTCTCGACAGCGACGCAATGGCGAACGTGCTTTCGGGGAGTGATCTTCGCCTGTCAGATCTGAAGACGCAAAGGTCGACACTCTACCTCTGTCTACCCGCTACGCGCATGGGTACACACGCACGCTGGCTGCGTGTCATCATCAATCTGGCGCTGATCGCCTTTGAGCGGACCAAGGTGAAATCGGACATACCGGCGCTGATGGTGCTCGACGAGTTTGCCGTGCTCGGCCACATGAAATCCGTCGAGGTCGCGGCTGGCCTGATGGCGGGCTTCGGTGTGAAGTTGTGGGTGGTGTTGCAGGACATGACGCAGATCAAGCGGCTCTACAAGGAGAGCTGGGAGACATTTGTCGGCAATGCCGGCGTGACGATGTTCTGGTCGAATTCCGACAAGACGACCTTGGACTATGTGTCAGATAAGCTGGGCCAGACGAGCGTGCTGCTGGAACGGAGGTCTGACACGACGGTGTCACAGCGGCTCAGCGGCGCTACGGGGGCACGCGATGAGCTGCGCGTGCAGAAGCTGGCGGCGTCACACGAACTCGAAGAAATGTTGGAACGCGAAACACGACGCATCCTTGTGAGAGCAGCCGGACAGTCGCCGGTCATTCTGCAACGCATCGTCTACTACGAGGATAAGCCATTCGTGGGTCTGTTTGACCCATGATCGCAATAGCACACCACCAGTTACCGCATCATCGATCAGCTGCGCTGCTTGCGGTTCGTCTGTGTTCCGTGTGGCCGGTCGGTTCCACGCGACCAGGTACTCGATATCAGGTTGATCTCGACCTGATTGCTGGGACAGCCATACGACCGAAGATATCCCGTTGGGTAGGTGCCATACGGGAGATCGTCATGTCTTCTTTGCCTACTCTCTGCATCGCCATAGCGGCTGCGCTTTTCATCGCCCTCTCCGCCACGACGAACGCGCTGTTCCTCTCCTCCCTCGGCCGGACGGCGGCGGAGGCCAGCATCCTTGCCATGCTCAGCATCGCCGCCGACGTGACCAAAGCCGTCCTCCCAGTCGTCTTGGTTCGTGCCATCGTGCTGCGCGCATGGGGCCAGTTGGCTGGGGCAGCGTTGATGCTCGGAATCGTCATCGCCCTCTCGCTGGCGTCCGGCATAGGATTCGCCGCCTTGACGCGTGGTGCCGTAACTGCGGCGCGTCAAGCAGATGCTGATGTGCGTTCCAGCGCTCAGCTCCAGTTGCGCGATCTCGATGCACGGCTCGAGCAATTGCCACTTGGCAGATCGGTCGGCGTGCTCGACGTCGAGATCGCCCGCATGATGCTGGACCGCCACTGGACTTCGTCCAATTTCTGCGTCGTCGTCGCTGGGGCAGCCGTGCGTCAGTTCTGTAGCGAGGTTCTGCGCCTCAAATCCGAAAGGGCGGCAGCAAACGACCGTTCAGCGTTGATGATGGAACGGTCCGCGCTTTCGGCACGGCTCGTAGGCATGTCGTCGAGTGCGGGCGAGAGTGACCCACAAGCAGCGGCGGTGGCCGACGTGCTGGGTATCGACACGTCGCGCTTGCGGCGCGGGCTCTCAGTTGCCTTGGCTGTCACCATAGAGCTCGGCTCTGTCATTCTGGTCCTGCTGTTGAACGGTTCGGCCTTGCTGCGGTGGCGAGATCCAGAACGCCCGTCGGAGCCGAGCGCGGTAAGTCTTCCTCACTCGAAAGATGTGAGCCAATGGCATCGGCGCCGGAGCCCGGCTAGGTTTACGCTCAATGGGAGCGCGACCGATGCACGGTGACGATGGAGAGGAGGAAGAACGCCGTCGCCAGGCGAAAGAGCGCGCGAACATGAAGCCCGTCGATCGCGCCTATGGAGGGCCACCCAAGGATCGGCGCGGTAAGCGTCGCCGCGGGCGTTTGGTACAGATGGCTCTGCGAATGCAGCTCAAAATTAAGGCGGTCGTCGATCTTATCATCGATGGCCATGAGCACGACGGGCTGCCAGAGCTGTTCGAGATAATGGTCGCCGACTATCTCGAGAAATACGGCGGCATCGATGCGTCTCTCATTCCAAGTGAAGACGAACTTGTTGAACGCTATCTCCGCAAGCAGGATGACAAAGATGCCGAATAGTTCGTCGCCCCTGCCCCACAGGGATTCGCCTGATCGAGATCTGGCACTCTGGATGCTGGAGCGCATGCGCGATAGCGAGGAGTTCCTTGGCGTGCTGCAGAAGGCGCGTAAGGCCAGTAAGCCTGACGTGCTCGACACGCCTGAGTACGTGGCGCGGCACAAGGCCCGATTGGCGAAGCTCTACCAGTCCGACACCGAAGAAGACGTGTCTGTGTCGCCGACGACGAGGGCCAAGATCGAGATGCTGATGGCACGTGACATGCTGTCGAGCCCGGAAGAATTCATCGAGAAGGCTCTGGCCGCCTACATCGAAAAGCATCCGCGCGGCGTCGAAGGCCTCGAAGGCAATTGGCGATCGACGTTTGATGCTGCGCGTGCCGAAATCGAGGGACAGACCCAGGGCATTTTCGAGCCCGGCTTCGCGGCGGGGCTTGCGGCATCGGCGCGCGAGGAGTTGGCGCGGCAGGCCGGCGATCGGACCAAGGCCAATGAGCGCGGTGGACGCGAAGGTTGACGCTACCGAATGTTATGAACGGATACACGACGGTGACCAAGCCGAGCAAAGAATTCAGGGACTGGGACATCGGGCCGGCAACCTGCGTCGGCGGCGTCGATGCGACCGGTAACCGGCTTTATGACTGGCGAGAAGCTGCCGATAGACGGCTGATGCTGGCGCGGCCTCGCTATATTGTGCAGCAGAAGGCGCGCAAGGTCGATATGCTGGGCGTGTCCGACGCCCGGGATTACTTTGGGCTTCCTGCCGTGCGGCCTTGCTCCTTGCGGAGTGCTCGAAATGACTGACCTGCCCTCCGTTAGCTGGTCCGTGGTACACGGCAAAGAGCGCAACGCCTTCCGGCTACCGCAATGGACGTTCCAAATCACTGGCCCGCACGTCAACACGCAACCCGTCACCATCGGTCACAACCCGAATGCGCCGCGTCATGACCGCGTGGTGGAATCGTCGCGCGCGATTTCGCATGCGGCTTACATCGACGATGTGTTCGCCTTTTTCCACCTGACCAGCACGCAACGGCAAAGCCAACCGGAGCTGCTGTTGGCCTTCCCTGCGGACTTGCTGGACAGCTTCGAGCGGTGTTCGAAATCCGAGCTGGATTTGAGCCACGCGGAACGCCGTGCCATGTCTAGCGGCAACCTCCTGTTCATCGAGCATGACGTTATTCTGGCACACCTGAAAGACGGTCGAACCTTCAGGATTTGTGAGCATGCCGGCGACCATACTTCTTTGCGCCGCATCTTTGCCGAATTGCATCGCGCGTTCATCGAGGGAAAGCCAAGAAGTGGCTGGGATGATCACGTGAGAAATGGCCGCTTAGCTGGCTATGGGTACAAAACACCCAATGTAGAATTTTATGACGACCGCCCGGACCGCAACGGCTCGAACGAATTCGTCCATTGCAGCGATCGTGTGCTGTATCGCGCGCGCTTGTCGCCTGACGGCATGATGATAAAGTTTTTCTTCCAGTGGTTCGGCGACAAAATGATTGCGGATACACCGGCGGGCACGATGCACATAAAGCAGTTCACATTCGAGCCTGCGGCGGAGGTGCGCAAGCATCTGCGCATGACATCTTATTGGGGCATCAAACCAAGCGATCCAGTTTATCACGGTTCGACTTTGGCTGTGCATCTGAAGAACGGCGGTATGCTGGCCTATTGGCCGTGCGGTGCGGGGCTCGAAGTGCTGCGCCCCATCGAGCGACGTTTGAATGACACGCTGCTGGAGCCCGCTCCGCTGTCGCGCTCCCCAGGTCCCGATAATGCCGCTCGTTCGCAAGAGCAACCTGCGCGGACGAGCCGGCGTGACGACTATACGATCTAGACTGTGGAGACCGTGCCGTGTTCAAGACGCTGAAAGATGCCGCGCAGTTGGCCAAGGATTTGGCAGACGCCGGCCGCAACTATGTAGGCGGCAAAGCCGGGCACGCTGCACAAAGAGCAGAAGATGCACTCGGCATCGAGCGGGTACGGATGCAGTTCATGTGCGGGTCGGTGCGCAAACCTTATGTGGTGGTGTTGCGCCGCAAGCGGGGTGAGAAGTTCGTAGTGACGGGTTATGAAATTGATGTGCGCCTAGCGTCTGCTCCGGCGCAAACGGGAACAGCTTCGCCGGAATCAGAAACAAGACCCTATGATGAGTTCGATTGGAAGGATTGGGCGTGCCCGTGTTGCCACTGGTATGGCGCGACCGGCATGATGACATTTATCAGTTGCGCGTGCGGTTCATCGCAATGTGGCTCGACCGCCATCCACGAGACCGGCGGGACAAAGATTACCTGCGATTTTTGCAACTGGACAGGTTACACGCGCCCGCCGTCCGGGGCGCTGCTGGTGTTGAAGCAAAATCCAACGGCGCTGGCTGCCCCACCTCGTCAGGTATTGCTGCCAAAACGATAGGGCACCATGTTCGAGGCCATGAAGGACGCCGCAAAGCCGGACAAGGTTTTGCAGAGCGCGGCAGGAGTGCCGGTTGCAATTGACTGTTGCTGCGACGCGCAGTGTGGTGTGGCGCCGCATTACTTCGCCAACGTGGCGCTGACTGAAGCGGTCAGGTTTAAAGGCTGAGAGGCGCAGTGCGATCGCGGCGCAGGTTTGTCGAAATTGACGGCCCCGCGAGGTCAGCTACAGAGCATGCTGTGCAGCGATTGAGCACGACCCTGGTGGTTTGGTCGCTGCTTGGCTTGCTGGCGGCATTCTGCGGCGCCATGCCTGCACGGGCGCAGGATGGGAAAACCTACTGGCAGGTGGATGGTGGCGGCGGCTCTGGTACGCGCGCCGTGATGACGTTGGAGGGCGGCAGTTCCGGCTTAGTCCGGCTGCGATTTGTACGCTCTCCCGCAGAGGTGTCGATGCACCTGATACCGGACGGCGCGGAATACTTTTCGGGTCAACGGTCGGGGAATTCCATCAGTGGCTTTTTTTCGCACAGCCTCATGCGGCCGTCGAGCTGCGCGCCTGCCTATAGTGGCGAGTTGGTTTTGTCGGCGGACGGGCGAAGCTTCACCCTGACCGCTGCGGTGCATTCAAAGCGTGAACCTCGCTTCGATGATGAGATGTGTAAACGTTACGGCGATAATATGCCGACGTGCCGTGGCCGCAATCGTCTTGAGCCGTCATGTGGTTCGGCGTTCCGGCCTGCGGATGTGACACGCGGCGTGCAAATTCATTGGCCGTCAAAGCAAGTTGTGGCGGCGGTTGCCTCGCCCGTGATGACACCAGTGCCGGACGCGGCAACAAAGGCAGTCGAGAGCCGCGTTCCAAATTCGCGCCCCGTGTTACCGCAGGAAATCGACTTTGGGTTAGCACCAGAACGGACAGACCCAATGTTTGCTGTGTTGTTGGTGGCGATGGTTGGCTGCTTGCTCTTCTTCCGCCAAAGTACCGTCGTCCTTTTAGCCGCGAAGGTATCTGTCCGTATGGTGCGTTGGCTGGCGTTGGCCGTGGCCTTGGTGGCGGCCGTTCTAATACCGTTGCATGTGCTCGGACAGCATCCTGAATGGAGGCAAGTCGAGGGAAGTGTTTTGCATTGGGTGCATGGGAATATTACAGAGCCATTCGCAGCAGCTCTGAATAAGTCCGCACCGCATTGTGGCACAACGTTTCTGCTACCTACGGCTTGGCCTCGATGCCAAGCGTCGCTGGCGGCAATGGGTGCGGCTGTAGGAGATTGGAACGGTTGGAGTGCACCGGGACAGTTGCTGAGTGCAGCTTGGCAGTGGCTATCGATTAACAGCGGCGGTGTGCTGCCGTGGATCGGCTGGTTGTTCGGTGAAATTTGGGCGTGGGTGTCCGCGCCATTCGTTTGGGTGTTCAGTTCAATTTCTGACGTGCTGTGGTGGCTGGCCAAGCCGTTCGTGCAATTCTTCTGGCTGGTTTACACAATCATTGCATGGATCATTTGGCTTGCTGTGCAACTCGTCATTTGGGTCACATGGCTGTTGTGGCATCTCGGTGTGTGGGTGCTTTGGCTGCTCGGTCAGGCTCTATACTACGCTGCACTTGCTCTAAAATGGTTCGCCATCAATCTCGGCAACTACGTGATTGCTCTGACCGCTGTGCTCGTTGTGATTTTGTCAGCGGGTCTGAACGACAATCGATTTGGGATCTGGATAAATAGGCGACTGCCCATTCGGCGAATGTTCGAGGCCTTCATCGAGGAGTACGGTTCGGCCGCGAAGGAGCGGAGGAAGCAGGAGGAAGAGGCGCGCCAGCGTGCGCAGCGAGAGGAACAGGAGCGGAAGCGGCAGGAGCATCCGTCCGGCGTAACGTCAGATGCTTTCGACAAGGCCAAGGCGGCATTTGGCATCAATACCATGACCGCTGAATTGAACGAAGACGATATGCGGAAATTGTATCGCAGCCTGCGTGCGAAGGCGCATCCCGACAGCCTGGGTGGCAGTCATGACCAGTTCTTGAAAATCGACGCCGCGTGGGTGGTCATTTGCAAGCGAATGTTTTGGCCACTGAAGTAGTCTCAGGTGCGGCCGTAGCGGGATGCAAAGCGGTGTGCCATGCGGCTTATTCTATCTCTGCGGTCGCGTGCATGCTGTTGGCGACGGTGTTGCCGCTCCGTGCGCCGGTTCTGCCTGCCGGCGGATTTGCGTTCCCGGATTATCTTGGCGGCCTCGAAAAGTGCAGCGAGTGCTTCAACGCGATGGGTGACGCGGCGGTGCCCATCGGCGATGCGCCGACGGAGCGACAGACGCTTTGGCATTTCTGTTGCCCGCCTGACTGTTCCGCGCGGATCGATATAAAGCGTGTCATTGAGCGGCGAATGGTCGATGTGACCGCGACGGCTGATTTGCGACCAGTCTTCGGCCAAGAAATTGCGGGTCGCATCGGTTAATTCCATGGCCAAGTGGGCAGCGTCCCGCAATGTCGCGGCGGCGGCCTTGTAGTTTTTGATTATCCTGTCACGCACGTTACTCCTTTTCGTCCTACGGAAATTATCGTAAGAGGGTCTTATTGTAGATAAATGCGACGGCAATCGCCAGTGCGGCATTACTTTCGGGCTGTCCCGCAGTGACATTTTCGCTTGGCCGTTTTGGCTGCGTAACACCACCTTTCCAGACTTAGAGCGGCTTTCCACCATGGCGCCCGGAAGGCGGCTCGACGGTCGGCCGTCAGGCCGTCGTGCTGGCGCCCCCCCCCCGCCCCACTTCCCGTGCCACCAACGGCGCATTCGGTCAGGCGCACAGCGACACGGGATGTCGTGACGTCAAGACATATCGGAGGCATCCGATCGGCGCGCTTTCCGAGGCATGACAAGGTTCGCATTCGAGCGGTCATGACGAGTTGCCGTCACGCCTGCTCGCCGCCATGCCGTCAAGACGGCAATGTCAATCGCTGCCCCCTGCCCCCGGCAGCAAATCCTCATCGATGACAGGATAGCCTTTGTCCCTCAGCGCTATCAGGATCAGGTTTCGGACAGTGGTCCGCTGAGTGAGCGCATCGAGTTTCAGCGCATCGATCGCTGGTTCCGGCCCGCGGAACGTCACCTTCTTCTGTCGTCGTGACGGCGCGACGTCAGAACGTCTCGGCGGCAAGGCAGCTTTGGCAGGAGAACGCACCATGGTCGGCACGCCCAGCGTTTCATTGACGCGTTCAAGGGCGGCGTCATCGGCATCCAGTGGCGCGATCGGGCGAAAATTGGGTTTGCTCATCATGCGGCTCCTTCGAGGGCTTCGACGTGGTTGGATTTGAGTAAGTCTTCAATATCGGCGCGGACGGCGTCGAGTTCTTCGACCGCTTTGGCGACGGTTGGCCGTTTGAGGTCGGCAAAATGCGGAGGGAGGCCCGATAGGCCTAATTCCTCGTAGGCGGCGCGTTGATGGATACGTGTTTTCAGGCGCGGCAACTTGAGCCGCACTATTTCCAGGGTGGCATAGAGCTGCGCACCGGAGGCCAGTGGCTGCACACGATTGAGCAGCACGCGATACAGCGGCTCTCGGCCAAAGGCATGGAAGACCGATGTGATGTGGCGGGCGACGCGCGCCGCTTCGAAAATATCGGCTTCGGTTGGCGCTGCCGGAATGAGCGTTAGGTGCGCACGGGCGACGGCGACAGTCAGGGCCCGCTCATAGGTGCCGGCTACGTCGATCAGGATAAGGTCCGGCGCTGTCGTGGCTGTCAGTTCGGCCAGATGCTCGGTCAACCCGATTGGGTCCGGCGTCGAGACCGTAATGCCGTCAGGTCGTCGTGCCGTATCGGAGAACCAACGGGAGACGGTGCGATTGTTGTCGAGGTCGACGATGTGGACGGTGTTGCCATCGGCGGCCCAGACACCGGCGAGGCAGCCGGTAATGGTGGATTTTCCGACTCCACCCTTGGAGGAGGCGAGGGTAATGATCATGAGTATCCTGTTCCGAGCGAAAAGCCCGTCAATACGGCAATGTGGCACTACGGCAATTCGTAGAGCCGTCATGACAGCGTAGCGTCATGACATATGAAGTCCACAACGATTCGGGATGAGTTGCTCTGGACGGCAATCGGTTGAAGCGACAGGTTCTTTTTCACTCCTAATGTTTTCAAAAATCCCCTGATGTTATAAATGTTAAATAAAGTTAGAGAGTTACGGCTGTGAATAAATTGAATAACGCATTGAACAAGCTGAACTAAAAACATGGGGCGGTCGGCGAAAGACCGAATATCGGTCGCCAAATGACCGAATTCGGGTCAGCAAATGAACGAATATGGGTCGGCAATGGACCGAATGCCTAGTCCGGTCGCCAAAAGAACGAAATTGAGGCCGGCAAGGCCAAATCGGCAGAAGACCGAATCGGTCGCCGAAAGAACGAATCATTTGTGACGACGCGGCAAGCCAAATTAGGCTTTGCACATGAGTGCCTTGCTTCCCGAACGCCATCCCGTGCGCGACTTCTTCATCGAATTGGATGCGGTAGACGTGACGCCACGATCCGACATGGCGTCCATGGGGCATCCGATTTTTTCGCTGGCCAACGCCGACATGCGCACGCTGCGCTATGCATACGACCAGACGATCATCGAGATCCACCCGTCGAGCAAAGGCCTCGCCACGATCTTCGACAAGGATATCCTGATCTACTGCATCAGCAAGCTCATGGATCGGCAGAACCGCGGTGCGCCGATCGGGCAGGTGGTGCGGATAACGACGCATGATTTGCTGGTCTCGACCAACCGTCAGACAGGCGGGATCACTTACGAGCGGTTGGAAGATGCCTTGGACAGGCTGGCAGGTACGCGCATTAAGACGAATATCACGACCGGCAACGAGGTGACGCGGCAGAACTTCGGCATCATCGAGTGGTATGAGTACAATCGCAAGGGGAGTGGCTTTGCCGAGCGTCTCAAATTTCTCGACATCAAGCTGTCGGACTGGATGTACCGAACGGTTATGTCGGCAGAGGTGTTGCCGATCAGCCGGGACTACTTTCGGCTGCGCCGGCCGATTGATCGGCGCCTCTACGAGATGGCGCGCAAGCATTGCGGCCGGCAACCTAGTTGGCGCATCGGCGCCGAGTTGCTGCAGAAGAAGTGCGGCTCAAAGCAGGAAAAGAAGCATTTTTCGGCACATCTGCGCGAGCTCGCGCGCAGCGATCATCTGCCGGACTACCGCATGACGCTAGACGGCGATCAAGTCGTGTTCCTGCGGCGAGGCGACGTGACGTCAAGGCAACCCGACAGCAAGACGGCAGGGAAGGGCAAGACGAAGAGCCGTCCGGCGGCCGAGGACCGTCTGATCCGCATTTCGCAGGCGGCGTTCGACACTATGCGCGAGCGGGCACCGGGCTGGGACAAGTACATGCTTGAAAGCATGTACTGCCAATGGGCGAAGACCAAAGACGCGGCACGCAGCGAGGACGCGCGTTTCCTTCGCTGGGTGACCAGCTACACCAAGGGCAAACCGGCGCCTTGATCGGCAGGGTTGCCTCGCACGGCACGTCGTCGAAGTGATCGCTCTAGGGAAAAACCGGAGCAACTCGGACGAGGGCACACAGGATGGTTGACGAGGACGTGCCGCACTCGAGGATTTTCACTCTGTTCAACTATGGAGGGCTCACGCGCAAACGGAAAGGCAAATTGAAACCAGAGGATCGCAAGCGAGCATCGGCAACGAAGGCAACTTCGCTCAGTTCGGTCTCGGATCAATCCGGTCATCGAACACGATGAGCGTGTTGAAAGTGACCCGGTGCTGCCAGTCGCGACGTCGTGCCCAGTCCTTCCGCAGTTGGAGAAAGCGGACGTCAGTCGCTTTTGGCGGCTGCGTTTTTGGTATGGGCTTTCAGGAAATCAATGAACGCTCGCACCTTGCGCGGCACGTAGGCGCGCGAGGGATAAAGTACCCATGCGGCGGTATCAAAGTCAGTGGCCGTTGCTTCGAATTTTGGAAACAAGTCGATGAGTGTTCCGCGCCGCAGATCGCGGCCGACGAGCCAATCCGCTAGTAGCACCGGTCCCAATCCATCCAACGCGGCCCGATGAAGCGCCAACGCATTCGATATCGTCACGGCGCCGTTGACCGGCACTTCGGTCACCTCACCGTTCTTGGCACGGAAACGCCATCGCGAACGATAGCCCGGATAGGGGAACAGCAAGCATCCGTGAGCCGTTAGATCGGACGGGACCTTGAGCTTTGGCGCCGCCTTGAGGTAGGCGGGGCTCGCACAGGCGTAGTACCGCGTGCGCATCAACTGCGTGCCAATGAGACCGGTGTCGATGCGCGGTCCAAGCCGTACGGCCACATCAATTTTCTCGGTGATCAGATCGAGCACGGCATCCGTCAACATCAGATCGACAGCCAATTCAGGAAATGCCGATCTCAGGCGAGGCAAGAGCGGCACCAAGACGGTGTGACCGAACGAGACCGAAGCAGTCACACGCAACCGCCCGGCCGGTTCAGTGACGATGTCGCGCGCCTCCTGGCCAGCCCTGTCCAGCTCGTCGATGATCGGCTGCATCCGCTCGAAATAAAGCGCGCCAGCTTCGGTCGCAGCCAAGCGGCGGGTTGTGCGCTGGAACAGGCGAAATCCCAACTCGTCTTCCAGGATCGCAATGGTGCGCGAGATCGACGATGGATCAACATCATGCGCGCGAGCGACAGCCGCGAAGCTGCCTGCGCGCATCACCTCGACGAAGACCTTGAGCGTTGCGATATCCATTCGTGCGACGATAGCACGAATGTCGGACAGATTGCACTATTTCCGATTGCCTGCGGCGCGATCAGTGTGATGCCAATTCAACCAACACAACGAGGTCATCATGAGCCGCATCCTCCGTATCGACACCAGCTCCCGCACCGACGGGTCTTATTCCCGCGACCTGACCAACGCTTTCATTGCGAGATGGCTGCAGCGCCATCCTAACGATCAGGTCATGGTGCGTGATCTCGTGGCGGCGCCCATTCCGCATATCGCCGACGTGACGATCAAGGGCTACTACACCCCGGCAGATCAGATGGATGTTCCGCTCAAGGCGGCGACTGCGCTTTCAGATTTACTTATTCACGAACTGCGCTCGGCTGACGTGCTGGTCCTGAGCGTGCCGATGTACAATTTCTCTATCCCTTCGGCGCTCAAAGCCTGGATCGACCAGATCGTCCGCATCGGTCATACGTTCTCCTACGACGGCAAGGGCTTCACCGGCATGCTCCCTGGAAAGCGCGCTTATGTCATGATCGCCTACGGCGCCGGTGGCTATCTCGACGGCGGCCCCTTCGGCGGCGCGGACTTCGTGCAGCCGTATCTCAAGTTCCTGCTGAACTTCCTTGGCATCGCGGATGTGACGTTCATCAACGTCGAAGCAACGACTGCCGATCCAGCAACGATCTCCGCGAACGTCACCAAAGCACGCGCACTGATTGATGCGGCGGTTGCCGCCGCCCCCGCTCGGGCTGCTGCCTGAGCTAACAATCGATCAACATTTAATGGAGCGGTCAAAATGGCAAATGTTTCAATTCTTGGGTTAGGCGCGATGGGCTCGCGCATGGCGGCCAATCTGATAAAGGCCGGACACACTGTGGCGGTTTGGAATCGCGATCCAAACAAAGCTGCGGCCCTGGTGGCCGCCGGCGCGAAACTCGCATCAACCCCACGTGCAGCCGCGGCGGGCGCCGATGTGGTCATCGCCATGGTTCGCGATGACGCAGCCTCCCGCGCCATCTGGCTTGATCGAGAGCACGGTGCTCTGGCGGGCCTGTCACGGGATGCCATCGCGATCGAAAGTTCCACGCTTACCGCAAATTGGGTTCGCGAGCTTGGTGAGACGGCAGCAAAGTCGGGCATCGCGTTCCTCGACGCTCCGGTCGCGGGCTCGCGTCCGCAAGCAGAGGCAGGGCAGCTCATCTACTTCGTCGGCGGTGATGCATCTGTCTTCGCGCGAGCGGAACCGGTGCTGAAGGCCATGGGCGGCGCGGTTCATCATGCAGGCGCCGTCGGCAGCGGGGCTGGTGTCAAGCTGATGGTCAATGCCCTGTTCGGCATCCAGCTGGCGGCCATGGGCGAACTGATCGGCTTCTCCAAGAAGCTTGGCCTGGATACAGCAAAGGCCATCGAGATCGTTGGGACCACGCCAGTGTGCAGTCCTGCGGCGAATCTGGCGGCTGGTGCAATGCTGGCTGGCAACTTCACGCCGATGTTCCCAATCGAACTCGTCGAGAAGGACTTTGGCTACGTGATCGATGAGGCTGGTCGAGTGGGTGCCAAGGTGCCTGTTTCCTTGGCCACACGCAATGTCTTCGGCGATGCCAAGTCCCACGGCTTCGGTGCCGACAATATCACTGGCGTTGTGAATCTCTTCATCTGATCGGCCATTTCCGCTGCTCCTCGAAAGCAGATGGAAACCGCTCAAGAAAACGGGCGGCGGCAATGGCGGAACCTGGCCCATGACGTCAGGCGCTCGACGGTCGGCTTCGGATCAGACCGACCGCACCACGCAAACTTGCCTGTTGGACTCATTCGTCAACTGGAGCCGCGAGCGTTAGTCTGATGAAGCAGTTCGGACAGCGCGCGGACGAAAGCTTTGGCTTCCAGCGCATCTCGACTTCCAGAATTTCGGAATTTCGGAAAGGCGCCGTCGGCGCCAGCGCTCAGGTGCGCTGGTTGTTTTGTTGTGCCGTGCTTGCGTGCCGCGGAACTCAGGATACGTTGCAATCGATGATAGTCGGTGCTCCGGCCACGGCTAAAAAAGCCTGATATCACGTTGATTTGCAGTTGCTTTCTTTTGGTTCGAGCCGCGCGATCGCAAACCCTGTCCGGGTTGTCACGGATGGGTGCCATGAGGAAGCGGTCACAGAGCAACGTCGTCGTCACTATCGAATGGAACGCGGAAGATGGCCGCATTGAAAATCTCCCCGAAGAAGATCTGCTAGCTCTGGCGCGGGCACTCGGCCGGTTGGCGGCGCGTCGCGACCTTGCGCAGTTACAGAGAGATCGGGCAATGTCGCAGCCTCGTTCCAAGGATGATACTCAGCCCGACGATGCCGAGCTTCCGAAGAGTAGGATTTGAACGTCAGCGTGACGGAGTAAGCCGATGCTCGCAGCAATCTATGCGCGATTTTCGAGTGACTTGCAGGACAACCGCTCGATTACCGACCAGGTGGCGATGGCGAGACGCTACGCAGACACACGCGGCTTGAAGCAGATCAGCGTGTACGAGGATGCCGCCATCTCTGGCGCATCGGTCATCAACCGCCCTGGCCTGCAACGGCTTATGAATGACGCAGCGGCCGGCCGGGTGCAGGTGCTTATTACCGAAAGCCTTGACCGGTTGTCGCGCAACCAAGCTGACATCGCGGCGCTCTATCAACGGTTGGATTTCCTCGGCGTGCGCATAGAGACGCTGGCCGACGGCGTGGTTAACGAGATGCATGTCGGTCTCAAGGGCACAATGTCGGCGTTGTTCCTGAAAGACCTCGCGCAGAAGACGCGGCGCGGGCAGATGGGGCGGGTGAAGGCCGGGCGGATTCCGGGCGGTCGCAGCTATGGCTACGACGTCGTCCCGTCGGTCGATGATCGTGGCCGCCGTGTCATAAATCAGAGCGAGGCGGCCATCGTCCGTCGCATCTATGCCGAATACATCACCGGCAAAGGCACGATGGCCATCGTAAAGGCCCTGAACCAGGAAGGGGAGCCAGGTCCAAGTGGCGGTTCATGGAACCTGTCGGCATTGGTCGGCTCACAGCAGCGGCGCAATGGGCTTCTCAACAACGAGCTCTACAAGGGCACCATCGTCTACAATCGCCAGCGCTTCGTGAAAGACCCGACGACGGGCAAGCGCGTATCGCGCGGCAATCCTGAGAGCGAGTGGCAGCGGCAGGACGCGCCGGATCTGCGCATCGTCGACGAGGACACCTGGCATAAGGCGCAATTGGTGCGGGCCAAGCGCAGCGGCCCGGTCAAAGGCATCAACAAGCAGCGCGGACCGAAGCGGCTGCTGTCGGGTCTCGTCTACTGCGGCTGCTGCGGGGCCAAGTACAACATCGCGACGCAGGACTTCATGCGCTGTTCGGCGCGCACCAACAGCGGCACCTGTATCGACAGCCGGCTGATGCGGGTGGATGAGCTGGAACGCCGCGTGCTCTCGGCGCTGGAAACGCGGGTGCTGACAGAAAAGGCGTTCGACGAGGCCGTCGGCGCCTACGAGGCTGAATTCATCCGCGCTCAAGGTGACCGCGGTGCCACAGCGTCAAAACTGGAAGCGGAGCGGGCGGACACGCAAAAGAAGCTCGACCGGCTATTGCGCATGGTGGAGGACGGTCATGCCGATCCTGCTGTCGCCGGCCCACGGATGAACGAGCTGTCGGCGAAGAATCGCGACCTGACGTCTCAGCTTTCCGTGAGGCAGGATGACGCACCACTGATCGCGCCGGGCGATAGTGCCGCCAAGTATCGCAAGCACGTTGAGAACCTGCGCCTCAAGGCTGCAGAGAGCGATGGTGAGGAAGCGACAGCGATCGTGCGCGGTCTTTTGCGGCGTGTGACGATCAAGCCGGGAGAGGGTGATGAACCCCAAGGCATTGAAATCGAAGCAGGAAGCCTCGGCTTTACAACGCCTGCTGATCAGTACTGTAATATTGGTTGCGGGGGC
>JAIEPV010000159.1 GCA_019748215.1 Hyphomicrobium sp. | reverse complement strand
GCCGGCGGCAGATCGTACAAGTTCTTGTCCATGGCTGGGCCCGGATCGATCTTGTTTTGAATACCGTCGAGGCCGGCCATCAGCATCGCGGTGAAGGCGAGGTAGGGGTTTGCGCCCGGATCGGGGAAACGCACTTCAACGCGCTTCGCCTTCGGGTTCGAGACGTGCGGAATGCGGCACGACGCCGAGCGGTTGCGCGCCGAGTAGGCGAGCAGCACCGGCGCTTCGTAACCCGGCACCAAACGCTTGTAGGAGTTTGTCAGCGGATTGGTGAAGGCGTTGATGGACTTCGCGTGCTTCAGGATGCCACCGATATAGTACAGGCACATCTGCGAGAGATCGGCGTACTTGTCGCCGGCGAACATCGGCTGTCCGCCCTTCCAGATCGATTGGTGGACGTGCATGCCCGAGCCGTTATCGCCGAAGACGGGCTTTGGCATAAACGTCGCGGTCTTGCCGTAGGCCTGCGCCACCGAATGCACAACGTACTTATAGATCTGCATGTGGTCAGCCATCTGAATCATCGGGCCGAATTTGACGCCGAGTTCATGCTGAGCGGCTGCCACCTCGTGGTGATGCTTCTCGACGGTCACGCCCATTTCGGTCAGCACCGAAAGCATTTCCGAGCGAATGTCCTGGCAGCTGTCGATCGGCGGCACCGGAAAATAGCCACCCTTGACGCGCGGGCGATGACCGAGGTTGCCCATCTCCATATCACTACCGGTGTTGCTCGGCAGTTCATTGCTGTCGACCTTGAAGCCGACCGAATACATGTCGGTCGAGAATTTCACGTCGTCGAAGATGAAGAACTCAGCTTCCGGACCGAAGAAGACTTTGTCGCCGATGCCAAGCGACATCATGTAGGCTTCAGCCTTCTTGGCGATGCCGCGCGGGTCGCGCTCATAGAGTTGGCCGGTCGATGGCTCCAGCACGTCGCAGAAAATCGCGACGGTGGTCTGCGCGAAAAACGGGTCGACGTGGGCCGACGCCGGATCCGGCATCAAAAGCATGTCGGAGGCTTCAATCGTTTTCCAGCCGGCGATCGATGAGCCGTCGAAGGCATAGCCATCGGCGAACATGTCTTCATCGACGCAGCTCACGTCGGCGGTGACGTGCTGCATCTTGCCCTTGGTGTCGGTGAAGCGAAGGTCAACGAATTTCGCTTCCTTGTCCTTGATGAATTTCAGGACGTCGCTGGCGCTCTTCATAGGCACTCCCTGATCTTGGCTAACAGTGTTCTAGTGGCTTCAGGCCGATGGACCACGGCCACGTCTAAACGATGCGAGCCTTAGCGCCGATAGCACCCTGAGACAATTTTTGCTTTAGCCGCGCCGTCAGCGTCAAATCGCGTCGCGGCCGGATTCGCCCGTGCGGATGCGGATGGCGTCTTCGATCGATGAAATGAAGATCTTGCCGTCGCCGATCCGGCCGGTTTTGGCCGCCGCCTGGATAGCCTCGACGGCCTTATCGAGAAGCTCGTCGGCGAGCACAACTTCAATTTTCACTTTGGGTAGAAAATCGACAACATATTCAGCGCCCCGGTACAATTCGGTATGGCCTTTTTGACGCCCGAAGCCCTTGGCTTCAATGACCGTAATGCCCTGTAGGCCGATCTCTTGCAAAGCTTCCTTCACTTCGTCGAGCTTGAAGGGCTTGATGATGGCTTCGATCTTTTTCATTGGTGCCCCTTGGCATGCGGACTTAGGTTGCGTCCCAAGCCGACCCTAGGCCCAAGTGGTAGCAGGCGGCGTGCCACTTTCAGCACGTCCCCCAAAATACAGCAATTCCAGCCGATTAGGCTTCCATGTTCCAGGTTTTGGGTTTTCTGCACATTGTAGTTAGCCGAATTTCTGTGCGCTGTGAGCAAAAATAAGGCGAAGACAGCGATGAAAAGACAGGCAGACAAGTGAGCTGCCCGAAATATGGCGGGGCGCCGTGATCAAGCACGATGCTGAACGCAGCTGGCAACAGGCAGACCTCACCATGACCGACCACGCGACGGCACTGCTCACCACGGCAGAAATGGCGCACGCCGACATCCTCGCCGTGGCCGCTGGCGTCGCCAGCTTGACGTTGATGGAAAACGCCGGCCGCGCCGTCGCCGATCGTGCCGCAATGATGGTGCCGCCTGGCGCGACGATCGCCATCCTGTGCGGTCCGGGCAATAACGGCGGCGATGGCTTCGTGGCCGCCCGGCATTTGTCCGAGCGCGGATATGATGTGCGCGTGTCGTTGCTCGGTGATCGTCGCGCGCCCAAGGGTGACGCAGCGGCCATGGCCGCGCGCTATGCCGGAGCCATCGGCCCCGTGCAACCGTCATCGATTGACGGCGCCGCGCTCGTCATCGATGCGATCTTCGGCGCCGGCCTCAATCGGGCCGTGCCGCCCGAGGTCGCGCAGATCATTGCCTTGCTGGCTGCGACCGATATCCCGGTCCTCGCCGTCGACGTGCCAAGCGGTCTCGATGGCACGACCGGCAACAGTGACGGCCCGGTCATGAAGGCCACGGCGACGGTTACGTTCTTTCGCCGCAAGCCGGGACATCTTCTGTTGCCGGGACGAAACCTCTGCGGCGAGGTCCACGTCGCGGACATCGGTATTCCAGCGATGGTTCTCGACGATGTTGGTCCCAAGACGTTCGCCAACGAGCTGCCGCTTTGGCTCGAAAGCTTTCCGTGGCCGGCCATCGATGGCCACAAATATCAGCGCGGTCACGGCATCGTCGTTTCGGGTCCGCCGCATCAAACGGGTGCTGCACGATTGGCCGCGCGCGCAGCACTGCGGATCGGCGCCGGGCTGGTCACCGTCGCCAGTCCGGCGGCGGCCATGCCGATCAATGCCGCGCACCTCACCGCGATCATGCTGCAACCGTTCAGCGGTCCGCGCAGTTTGGCGGAGGTTCTGTCAGACAAACGCATAACGTCGGTCCTGATCGGGCCGGGTTGCGGGATCGGTGATGAAACGCGAGCCTTGGTCGACGTCTGTTGCCACGCATCGTGCGCCGTGGTGCTCGACGCCGATGCGCTGACGTCGTTTGCAGCCGATAACAACGACGGCAATGCGTCCGGCGCCTTTGGATTTACCGCGTCGAAGGCCACAACCCGCGCCAACCCCGCCGATCTGTTCGCCTTGATCCACCGCCACGCCAGCTCCGTCGTCATGACGCCGCATGCGGGAGAATTCGCGCGGCTGTTTCCAGGTCTCGGCGGCTCCAAATTGGATCAGGCGCGGGCCGCCGCCAAATTGTCGGGCGCCATCGTTGTCTTGAAAGGTGCCGACACCATCATCGCCGATCCGAATGGCCGCGCCGCCATCAACGCCAATGCGCCGCCGTGGCTAGCGACCGCCGGATCGGGCGACGTGCTCGCCGGATTCATCGCCGGGCTATTGGCTCAGAGAATGGCGGCCTTCGACGCCGCGTGTGCCGCCGTCTGGCTGCATGGCGAGGTCGCGGACCAGTTCGGTCCTGGGATGATCGCCGAAGATTTGCCGGAGACTTTGCACCAAGTCCTCGGCACATTGTTTAGAGCCAGCGGATCGCCCGGCTGGCGGCCGACATGAAGACGTGATGATCAACGCCGCGCGGCTTGTTTCATCGTCACGTCGGCATGCAGAAAGGCCGCCACTTCGGCGCTCGGTTGCGGGCTTTCAGCGCTGACGCCTATGGTTGCCATCAAGCGTTTGATCGGCACGAAGGCGCGTACCTTGCGGTCGTAGAGCCCGCCTTTGAACAGCCCCCGCGCTGCCACCTGACCGTCATTGTCGCCGCCAACAATCGTGAAGGTTTGCTCCATCACGACCAAAGTCGCATCCCAATTGACCAATTTGGTTTCGAGCCGGAATGTTTGAAACGGCGTCAGTTCACGGCGAAAGCGAATGGTGATGGCGCTGGCGATCGGCGTCCATCGGTTGTCCATGACGGCCCGCCACAGACCCGATCGCACCATCACGTCGAGGCGGCCAAGATCCATCAGCGTCAGATAGCGGCCGTTGTTCATGTGCACGGACAAATCCAGATCGTGCGGCCAAACGCGAAAACTGATCAGCGACGCATCCTGTGGTAGCCGCAAAGGCCCACGACGTCGTGCGCTCATAAGAAGCCAGAGCAGTCGTATCCATAAGTTCACCGGAAAAGCACTCCCAGTCTCATGATCGCGGTCGTGCCATGCCACATCCTGCGCCATATGCCGTCATATTTGCGACGGCTCTAAGCGCCGTCCTCTGCTATAAAAACCCGCGACCCTGCGCGCCGGCCGCTCAGAGCTAAATTCGCAACCTCTGCGTCGCGTTGACGACCTCTATCGTCTCGGACATGAGCAGATCGCACCCGGCATGGCGCGACGACCCTGGACACGTCATAATCATTGTCTAAGCCTCGCGTGAGTCGTCAACCGCCGCATCCCCGCTGCCCGTCCGTTCGAGGATCAATGCGTTCTATCCTCCAAATTGTTTTGGCCTTCACCGTGGCGCTGACCGGCGTCGCCGGTGGCATTGCGCACGCCGCTGACGACGCCCCCGTCATTTCGCGGGCGCAGGAGGCCGCAACGCATCTCGTTCGCGGTGAAGCGGCGCAAGCCGTCGAGGCTTTCACCGACGCGCTCAAGGATACGTCGCTGGCCAACGATCGCCGGGCAACGATGCTGAATGACCGCGCCGTTGCCTACGCCCGCATCGGCCAGCCGAAACGTGCGCTCGATGATTTCAATCAAGCCGTGCAAATGTTCGCTGAATATCCAGCAGCCTACAACAATCGCGGAAATCTGCTGCTGTCACTCGATAACGTCGATGAAGCGATCAAGGATTTCGATCGCGCCATCGTGCTGGCGCCCGGCTACGCGGCGGCATTCTCCAATCGTGCAAGCGCGCAGATGCGCCGCGCGCACTATCAGGACGCGATCCGCGACTATTCCAAAGCCATCAGCCTGATGCCGTCTAGCGCCGCGCCGCTCTCCGGCCGTGGCGTCGCTTTTCTCGCCACCGGCAAACCGCACGCCGCCATTCGCGACTTCTCGCGCGCCGTCAACGCCGACGCCCGCTTCGCGTCCGCTTACCGCAATCGCGCCGAAGCCCGGATTGCCGTTGGCCAAAAGGCCGAGGCTATCGAAGACTTGTCCAGAGCTCTCGCCTTCGACGCCAGCAACGCCGAAATTTATGTCGTGCGCGGTTACGCCTATCTCGCCGACGCCAACACGGCGTCCGCCATCAAGGATTTCAGCCGGGCCATCGAGCTTGATGGTCAGCTCGCGGCAGCGTTTCAGGGACGCGGTCTCGCCAACAGTCTCGCCGAGGCGCACGAGGAAGCTTTTGGTGATCTCAATCGCGCCATTGAGTTAGACCCTCGATCGCCGGTGGCTTTCGCCTATCGGGCGTACGTTTATAAACAAACCGGTCAGCCCGACATCGGCGCGAAGGATATCGAAACCGCGACCAAGCTCGATCCCAACAATGCCGAGACGGCTTGGGCGCGGGGCGAAATCGCCGAAGCTCGCGGCCAAGCCGATACGGCGGTCGAGGATTTCCGCAAAGTGCTGTTGCTCAAGCCCGGCTGGCGGCTGGCCTCTGAAGCGCTGCAGCGGCTCGGCGCCGGTGCCGATATCAGCGACGATCGGGAAATGCTTGGTCTTGGTTTTGAAAGCTGGCGCGTCGTCGTGCGCGCCAACGCTTACTTCGCGATCAACGATTTGTACCCAAAGCTCCGTGTGCCGCTCGAAATGATGGGCGAGGGCAAACCGCAGCTCGTGGCATTCGAACTGAAGCCGCCACCCCACAAGGGCTATGGCGTGCTGCGCTATTCGGGCGGCATTGTCATCAGCGCGGCAGGACCTGAAATCACAGAGCTGGTTGCGATCCTCGATCTCGATGCGGGCACGGTGATCAGCATTCAACCGCATCGCCAAGGGGCTCGCGTCGCCACCTGGACGTGGGACGACGATCGCGTCCAAATCGCCAGCATCGATGGCGTCACCGATGAGTTTCAATTGCGCGCGGCAGTCGCTGAGCCGGTTCCGGTTGCGGCCGGCGCCTATCGAAAGGGCGACGGTCAGCGCGGGCCGAAAAGCAGCGCCTGGGCGCCGTGGGACCAAGCTCCAGGTAGCGTTGGCGGACAGCGATCTGAAACGCGACAAGCTCGAAGCGGATCGCGACAGAAGCCCAAAACTCTGTTCGAACTGCTGTTCAGCAATTAGCCGGGATCCGCAGTCGATGGCGAAAGTGATGTGCCGTCGCCGCGCTGATCGATGGGTGATCTAGAATTGAGACGACGGCGTTTCTTTCGGCAATGCGATGGTTCGTGCCGCAGCCGGAAGG
Organism: Hyphomicrobium sp.; assembly: GCA_019748215.1. Lineage (GTDB taxonomy): Bacteria > Pseudomonadota > Alphaproteobacteria > Rhizobiales > Hyphomicrobiaceae > Hyphomicrobium_B. The sequence continues at coordinate 35,241 of JAIEPV010000159.1, read as the reverse complement.
CGTTAGCCTACCCCACCCTGGTCACGTACGGACCGTCGCAGTAAAATTGGAAGAGCCATGACGTTGAAGCCCGTGATTGTCTGGTTCCGCGATGATTTGCGGCTCAACGATCATCGCGCGCTGGCTGCTGCCGTCGAGACTGGCGCGCCGATCATTCCCGTCTATGTTTTCGACGACGTGACGGCGAACCCGTGGGCCATGGGCGCTGCCTCGCGCTGGTGGCTGGCGCGCAGTCTGGCCGCGCTCTCGCACGACATTGAAACGCGCGGCGGCAGACTCATTTTGCGGCGCGGTGCGATCGCCGACGTGTTGCCGGCCTTGGTCGAACAGACCGGCGCGACGGCGGTTTACTTCTCGCGCGGCTATGAGCCCCAAAGCGTCGCGAGCGAAAACGCATTGAAGTCGGTCTTCGAAAAGACAGGTGTCGGCTTCAAGCGCTACGCCGGCCGCCTGTTGCGCGAGCCCGAGGACATTCGCACCAAGACCGGCGATGTCTATAAAGTCTACACTCCGTTCTGGAGGGCGCTGTCGGCCAACTACACCCCGCCGCCGCCGATCACCGCGCCGAGCCAACTCAAAGCGCCCGCCAAACATTTAAAGAGCGATAAGCTCGCTGATTGGCTTTTGATACCGACGAAACCCGACTGGTCGAAAGGCTTCTCGCCGCTCTGGCAACCGGGAGAAGCCGGCGCTCGCATCGCCCTCGACACGTTTTTGAAAGCGGCACTTAAACGCTATACCGACGATCGCAACCGTCCCGACGTGCGCGGCACATCGCGCCTGTCACCGCATCTGCACTTTGGCGAGATTACACCGGCCGCGTGCTGGCGGGCTGCCGTCGATATCGCCGCGCGCACGCCCGGCTCCGATCAAGGACTAGAAACATTTCTCAAAGAACTCGTCTGGCGAGAATTCTCCTACACGCTGCTGTTCCATTGGCCGGACCTGCCCGAGACGCCCTTCAAAAAAGATTTCGCGGCATTTCCTTGGTCGGGCGATGGCAAGCTTTTGAAGACCTGGCAGCGGGGCCAGACGGGCTACCCGATCGTCGACGCCGGCATGCGGGAGTTGTGGGCCACCGGCTACATGCACAATCGCGTTCGAATGATCGTGGCGTCGTTTTTGATCAAGCATCTCTTGATCTCCTGGCAGCAGGGAGAAGCTTGGTTTTGGGACACCTTGCTGGATGCCGACCTCGCCAGCAATGCGGCGAGCTGGCAATGGGTCGCTGGCTCCGGTGCTGACGCCGCGCCTTATTTCCGGATTTTTAATCCGGTGACACAAGGCGGGAAATTTGATCCCGAGGGCGTCTACGTCCGCACTTGGGTTCCCGAATTGAAAGGGCTACCCAACGCACTCATCCACGCGCCGTGGACCGCGCCGCCGCTGATCTTGAGCGGGGCGGGAGTAACGCTCGGCAAAACCTATCCCAAGCCCATCGTCGATCACGCCGCCGCTCGTGTGCGCGCGCTGGCGGCCTACGACGTGGTCAAGGCCGCAGCAAAATCCACTGTCTGAACGAGCGCTGATCAACAACCGACCAAACGCAGTTTAGGCATTTCCGCAACGCATACCCTTTCGCCCGCACTTGACAATTCGCCACTGGCTTGCGGCCGGTTCGCATCGCATTGAAGCAATGCCTGCGAGTATTATTAAAAAATTGAATTGCAGTCCGATCCTTATAAAGGCACGAGCGAGTGTGCCTTGAGAGCGACTGCGCCAAAAAATTGCCGCTGCTCTTAACTGTTCGGCATTGTTCGTCATATTATCGTTACGCGAATTCCAGTTTGCGTTTTGAGGAGCCGGTCATGTTGCTTTGGCGTCGTTGGGTCATCGTCGGCCTCTTTTTCTGTTCGCCGAGCCCACTGCTGGCTGAGACCGCACCGGCACCGGCTGCACCTCCGGTCCAAGCCGTTGCAGTGGCGGCGACGTCAGACACTGCGTCTCAATCGCAAGCGTCTCCGTCGGTCGTCGAACAGGTGCCTGCGCCCGCTCCATCATCGGCGATCACAGAGCAACAGCCAGCAACCAGCGCCGCTCCAGCCAACACGGCAGCGGTGCAAGCGCCAGCGGCGCCGCCACCTGTGCCAACGCTCACCGTTTCGATCGATCTTGGCTCACAATCGATGCAGGTCTCCGAAAATGGATCGCCGCGCTATAGCTGGCCGATCTCGTCGGGCACGGCACAATTTCCAACCCCGCGCGGCACGTTCCGTGGGCAGTGGATGGCGAAGATGTGGTACTCGCGCAAGTACGACAACGCCCCCATGCCGCATGCTGTCTTCATCAATGGCGGCGTTGCCATCCACGCGACCTATCACACCGCAGCGCTCGGCACGCCAGCCTCTCACGGCTGCATCCGGCTGTCGCCCGGCAATGCCAAGACGTTTTACAATCTCGTGCAGCGGCACGGCCTGAAATCGACGCGTGTCGCCGTCTACGGCACGCCCAAGTGGCGCGGTCCCGCCGTCGCGAGCCGCAAATCACAGAAGTGGGCTGCGTATGGCGCGAACTCGGACAGCGGCAACTTTTGGGGCTGGACCAACTCGGCCTACGACACACCGTATGGCGATGAGCCGCGCTTGAAACAACGCAAGCCTTACGCCCAGAAAGTGCGTCCGAACTATTATGCGTCTCAGCAGCCGCCACGCATCATCTATCGGAATGGTCAGCGCTATGTGTACGTGCAGCGCCGCCCGTCGCCGTATTACTACAACGGCTATTGAGACTGCGCGTCGCGGCTTGCGAGCAACGTCTTCCGACAGTGAGCCCCGGCCGCATGACCGGGCCTCGGTTTCTCAAAATGGATTCCACGTCGGGCGGTCTGTAAATCGCACGTAGCCGAGGCTTGCTCCAACGCGCAGCCCGATCCCGGAGCGGATCGGCGCCATGATGACCTCGCCCCCCTTGAGCAGCGTGACGCCGACGCCGCCGACGAAATACGCCGAGCCGTCAATGCCGCTGAAGCTGCGATACAATGCCGAAGGCTCGCGCAGTCGATAGATCAGAAACATCGTCCGCGATCCCGATGCGCCAAAGTCGGTGCCGACCGAAGGCCCGTGCCAATAGACCGGCCGCGTCCCCGACTGATTGCGCATGTAGAGCGTTCCCTGCCCGAATCGCAGCCCGGCGAGAAACGCGCCGCCGCCTTCCGAGCCAAGAACGTAGGCTGTCGGCCGCCCCGACGTTTTGAAAGCGTGCTCGATGACGCTCGCGAGACTGGTTGAAACAGTGCCGAAAAATCCGCGTGTTGCTTCTCGTATTTCGTCGACCGTGAAGCCGTCCTCGGTCGATGCTGACGACGTGCCGCTGTCGACCGAAACCGGCGGCAGGGTTGCAACCTCCTGATCCGACGGCGCCTGGTAGGCATCGTTGGTTTGTGTTTTAGGGGTCCACTTGGATACGCCAGCGCTGCCTGGCGCGGGGGCGGAGGGCTTCTCCTTCGCTGGATTTTTTTCGGCGCTTTCGCTCGTAGATTTTGGCGCAGCGGCAATTTTCGCCTTCACTCCCGGGGTAGGCGCGGGCGCGGTCTCCTTCGGCGGCGTCGGCGCCACTGCACTCTTTTCGGCGATCTTGCTGTCGAGCCGCGCCAGCATGTAATCGGATTTGGCCTTCATCACCGACAGCAGTTCGCCGGTGGCCGTTTTGATGTCGTCGAGTTTTCCGCAGTCGACCGTTGCCGCGTCACCGTTTCGTCCAAGCCCGTCGACCTTCAACAGCAGGGCCGCGCTTTTCTCATCGAGATCGTCGAGCGTCGCGTCCTTGATGGCATCGAGTGCTGCATCCTCCGGCTCCTCCGCCGGCATGTTGGTCACGTCGGCGTAGGCCCGCATGCGCGCCCGCAATTCCGGCTGCATCTTGACGCTGAATTCGCGCAGACTGGCCCCCGATTGATCGACGGCGCGCGCAAGTTCAGCGGGCGTACAGGTCGCAGCCGCCGCCGATGTCGCGGCACCGCCAACCATCAGCACGGCAAAGCCAAGTCTCAGCGCGGATGTCATGCACAGTCTCCCAACGGCGGTTCGACAAACGCATAACGCGCGAAAGCCGTTTCTCTCCTATACAGCCCCGCACACGGTGGTTATGTCAGGGGCGGCGCTTTGGCGGCCAGACGTGCCATAAATCGGGGTGTGTCCACAACAATACGCATGTGCGTGCCCGCGCCAATGGCCTCGACGCCATCATGGGCGGCGACGCGGAACGTCAATTTTCGCCCGGCAATCGCGATCAGCGTCGCCTCGGCGGTCACCGTCAAACCCCTGGGCGTTGGCGCGGTGTGGGCGACGTCGAGGTGCGTGCCAAGGCTCTGGTAGCCCTCCGGCAAGAGCTTTTCGACGCAATCGACGCTGGCCGCCTCCATGAGTGCGATCAGCATCGGACTGGCGAACACGGGCGCCACCCCGCTGCCGACGGCGGTGGCGAGCTGCGCGTCGCCGACACGAACGGTGGCTCGGCCAACGAGCCCGGTCTGTAGTTTCGACAAATCGGCCATGATGCGACGCTGCTCCTCGCGGCCAGGCTCTACGTGGAGCCGGTCTTACGCGGGCCGGTCTTATCGCGCGCCCTGTACCGGCGCAACGCCATCCGCCAGTGTTCGCCCTCCTATCGCGTCGGCGAAGTGGCTTGCGGGCGAAACAAATCACCCGCGCATTGCAGATAAGCAGCTCTGGCAGACGCTGAAAGAGGGCCAATGATTTTCAAGACGAGGGGAGCGCGGCCGGTAGCGGACATGCGAATGTCGGCGCCGCTCAGCATCAGATCGCGCATGACGCTGCCGCCTTGTAAGTCGTCGAACGTGCCAGAGACGCTGAACGTCCCCTCACTGCTGTCGACGGGCTGAGAAAATGTCGGCGCTGTACTCGCGCTCGCGGTGGTGAGAGACAAAGCTTCGATGTGCCGCGTCGCACCGTCAGTGCCGGCAAGTGCGGCCGACAGCGCAAAGCGGGTTCCGGCGGCTTTCGACGGATCTTTCAGCAGCGCAAAGCGGACGTTGGCGATATCGCCGCTATCGACGTCAAAGCGTGCCTGTACCGCGCAGCCGGAAATCTGCCCGTCAGCGACCAGCGCCACCGTTTCGACGGCCGTCGTCGACGCCTCGACAGCGATGGCGGCATTCTCCACCGAGCCGACTGCCAGCACGCCATCGGCCCCCACGAGCGGGGCCGACATGGCGAGGCTCGCCGCAAACGTGTTGGCCCGCAACCTGCGGACGCGCGTGACAGACGGATTGGTCATGGTTATGGCTTTACGCTCGGGGACGCCGCCCGGTTCGCCGCGATGTTTCGATCGTTGGCGCATCAAAACACCCGGGCACGCGTGCGCGCACAGCTGCTCAAAACCTGCGGGAGACACTGTGTCCAGAGTGCGAAGGATTTTGCGGTGGATCGCACTCGTGCTGGCGCTCCTTCCGATCGCCGTGGCGGTGATGACCGCAGGGCTTGCCACATTGACGGGATGCGACGTCAGTGAAATCGGCCCCGAAGTCTGCACCGTGCTGGGCGTCGATATCGGCGGCACCTTGTCTGGACTGCTGGCAGGTGGATGGCTGGGGCTCGTCACCATACCGTTCGTCATGATTGCTGCTGCCCTTTGGCTGCTTGTCGAAAGCCTCGCGTTGTTTGGCCGCCGCCGCAAAGCTCGCCGGTTGGCGCGCCGAACGGAGCGTGCGTGACGCATCCTGAACACGTCATTATTAAAGAGGTGAGCGCGTGACGGGCGTCAATGAGCACGGCCGCGGCATGCTTGCGCACAGCCTGGCCACCCATCCTATCCGCTGGGCAATCGCGGTCGTCGCGAGCACTGCACTCGCCCTGCTGGCGATGGGTCGGGTGCCGATATGCACCTGCGGCACCATTAAGCTATGGCACGGCGTCACCAACAGCTCCGAGAATTCCCAGCACGTCACCGACTGGTATACGTTTTCGCATGTGCTGCACGGCTTCGCGTTCTACGCCGTGCTGTGGTGGCTGGCGCCGCGCTGGAGCGTTGCGCTGCGGTTTCTGGCAGCGATCGTCGTCGAAGCGGCCTGGGAGATCATTGAAAACACGCCGATGATCATCGAGCGCTATCGCGCCGCGACCATCTCGCTCGATTATTTCGGCGACAGCGTGCTCAATTCACTGTCGGATATCGGCGCCATGGCGGTCGGGTTTTGGCTAGCGTCCAAGCTGCCGGTCTGGGTCGTCGTGACGCTCGCCATCGCCAGCGAAATCATGATGGCGGTGGTCATTCGCGATAATCTCACGCTCAATATCGTGATGCTCATCCATCCGATCGAGGCCATCAAGACCTGGCAATCCGGGCTCGGCCCTTAGCGGCCCGTCCCCGAACCCCGACCAACCATCATAGATAAACCATCCCATCGGTCAGACGCGCGGTCACTTTGCCGGCGGCGTAATCAATCCGGGTATCGACGTTCCCGCCGGACCGATCTCGGCCAACGCTGACTCGCAGCTGCGATCCATGATGATTTTGCACTGGTTCGGATCGTCCTGGCGTTTGCAATTCTTGACCTTGACCCAGGCTTCAAAAACCTTCGCCGCCTGATCCTTGAACACCTGTTGCTCGTCGCCCGAATACGACGCGAGCAAGGCCGCCAACCTGTCGGTTGTCTTGGTGCCGATGCAAATTTCAATTGCGCCGAGTGCCTGACCGTACCGCGCGCCAGCATCTCTCGCATTTAGGGCGCCAGCAGCAGGCTCGGCGGTGGTAACATCCGGGCTTCCGGCGATAACAAACGCGAACGCCATCAAGCGCGCCGCCCGGGCCGCGAACTGTCGTGACATGAGTGTTTCCCCTTCGACGCTTTGTAGACGACTGGCTCGTCGCACGGCGCGGCTGTTGCCGTCGCCTGCGCGAAGCTTCTCAAAGGTAACTTACGGTAAAAGTTCGCGGCTGGCTCATACTGTTTGTCGGCCTGCTTGCCCGCTCACGCCGGCGCACCTGGCCACAGGAGTTAGCGTTTCGAACCATTTTCGCGCTGCCAGGCGATATACAAAACTGCGACGAACGACGTCAGCAGCATGGTGCCGAGAATGTCGGGCTGGCGGATGAAAGCCAGCCAGACTTCAAAGCCATTCAGCCAGCCGCCGCGTCCGGTCAACACGTTGTTCAGCACCAGAATGACCAGGGCCAGCGATGCCGTCAGGCCCGTCGCGACCAACGCCTCCATGATCCGTTTGGTGAGGCGGGGCACCGAAATCGAGTTGCGGCCAATCGCGAATTGTGTCCGGTCAGACATGCTTTGCTCCTTGCCAGAATTGTTCGACGGTCCAGAATCGTTCGACGGTTGTTAAGAGACCCGAAATAATTTGACGATGCGTCCGCGACGCAGCGCCGCTCGAAACATGCACCCTCGTGCTCAACGTCTCAGCTTAGGGCCTCCAACAGCGCCACGCCAATTGCGGCGCCCGATCGAACCGAATTAACCTCCCTGTACCAGATTCGCGTTGATAACGTGGCGGTTCAAGCATTTTGCGTACAGACGCACGCTGCGCGGCTGGCTCACGCTGCGCGGCTTGCTCACGCTGCGCGGCCGGCTCACGCCGCGCGGGGTGTCGATGCAGCGTCTTCAAGCATCTGTCGCAGCGACGGCGCGAACCTCTCCGGCCCGCCAGCGGCGGACATTGCCGCGAACGTCAAGGCGCCGGCTGTCCGCCAGCACATAAATACGCTGAGCGATTGATTGCCCGCTCACGGTCCGCTGGTCGGCGCGCGCCGCGTCCGTTGCTCGCGCGATCAGCACTGCGATTTTGCACCATTCAGTCGTGGTACAACCGATGATCAGCTGGTCAAGCGCCGCGTCGGCGTCGACCGGGACCGTGGCGATCGCCTCGGTCACGGGCAGCGAGTCATTTGATTGGTGCCTTCTTCATCAGTGATCGTCAGCGAGTCGCCTGCCACCGCGAACGAGAAATCATGCGCTTGTGCATCGCCTTCCACTGCGCATTCCGCCGACATTTTCCACGCATCGCCGTCCGGTGTCACGTTCTTGAACGTGCAGTGAACTTCATGTTGATCGAAGCCGGCGTCCGTCACGACCATCGGCGCGTTCTGCTGATCTTGCGGCACGCCACATTGGGACGCGTCCGCCGACCACGTGCCGATGTAGGCCGCACCGGTCGCAGCGGGAGTTGCCGCAGCGGCCGGATCGGCGGCGGCCGGTTCTGATGCTGGCGCGTCGGTCGCCGCAGGTCCATCAGTCGCGGCAGGCGCGTCTTGCGCCGCGACGTCGCCGGGGGCTGCCGCGAGCGCGAAAAATGCAACGAGCGAAAGCATGGCGGTGGCGGTCGACAAGCGCATGGGAGCCTCCAAAAACGACGACGAATAGTCAGCGATCCGGCCTGACGCAACCGGGTCGCCGCGCCTATGTCAAGGGTCATGCGGCGGCCGTCGGTATCGTCCGCGTCGCAGTGGTGTAGCAAAGCTACGACAGCGCCGCGACTGACGGGCGCGCTGCATTCAGCCTCGCCAGTCTTGCCCATACGCCAAGCGGAAGGCGGCGGCAGCAAGACGTGGCAGCGCAGCATGTCCGGGAACAGGACGCAGATCATGGCGTTATCCGCCACATTCAAAGCAGGAGATCGCCGCATGGCTACCGCCTCGACCAACACTTTCCCGGCAGACCTTAGCGTGACCGGCGCTGGCGCGACCGACAGCAACGAGCATTTGCATGACGTCATCTCAGGTTTCAGCGTCGCGATGCTGACGACGCAGCGCCCCGATGGGCAGCTTCATGCCCGTCCGATGGCTGTTGCGCGCCTGACACGCGATGGCGATCTGTATTTCGCGACGAGCCTCACCTCGCCGAAGATCGACGAGATTGAAGCGCAGCCCGATGTAGCGGTGACATTTCAGGGCGGCGGGCGCTTCGCGGTCATCTATGGCGTTGCGGCCGTCAGCAAGGACCGGGCATTGATCGAGGAATTATGGTCGCAAGAGTGGCGGGTCTGGTTCCCAAAAGGCAAGGATGATCCCAATCTCTGCCTGCTGCGCGTCGATGGCCGCGAAGCGGAGTATTGGAACAACAGCGGCGTGCAGGGGCTCAAATATCTGTTCAAAGGTTTGAAAGCCGTTCTTCAGGGAACAACGCCGACCGACGACAGTGCTGAACACGGCAAAGTTCAATTGCCCTAGAGTGCGTCCGGAAAAGTAGGAGCCGGTTTTCCGAAAAGACGCACTGTAAAAAAGAGAGCTAGGGTCAGTCCATGTTGCCATTTAAAAGTAACAGACCCTAGCCGATGATAACCGTACACCAGATCGCGCGGCGCCTCCGCGCCGTAATCTCCTTGAGTTTGCAAACGGAAATTGATCGCCTAGACATTTTGTGGCGTGCTACGACTGAGCCTGTCGCTCGCTTTTTTCAGACGCGCCGCATCGGTCGATCCGGTCGTGGCACAGTCGCAAGAGTGCCCTCGGCTCATGAGCGGGCCCACCATATGAAGGAGCAGTGTCGATGTCGGTCGAACACATCGCGGGCCCAGCAGGTACCAGTGCGAGTGGTTTGCCGCGCGGCCATCTCGTACCGCTGATTCATGTCGTCTACGCCTCGCGGCCTTTTGGCTTCGACGATTTGGCGCTCAGCGGGATCTTGGCGACAGCGCGCCGCAATAATCAGCGCGACGATATTACCGGCGCCCTGATCTGCCGCGAGGACTTGTTCCTTCAATGGCTCGAAGGGCCTGAAACGGCCGTTATGGCAGCGTTCGCGCGTATCGAGCGCGATGACCGCCACACCGACGTGACGCGGCTCGCCATGGACCCCATTGCGGCGCGGGTTTTTCCGGACTGGGCGATGCGTCATGATCCGGCGCGCAGTTGGATGTGGACGCCGCAGCAAGTATCAGACGGCATCATCGCGACCGCAACGGGCGATCATGCGCGGGAGATTTTTCTTCGGCTCGCGGAGGAACCGCTGGACGCCCTGAATACATCGGCAGTCGCGCGCTGCCCGATGGGTGGCGGCAAAATTGAACATTGAAATAGTTGATTTTTTTTGAGGGGCAAATGTCGCGAAGCGGCACGGGGGAATTTGAGACGCTTCAATGCGCGCGGGGCGGGCGAACGGCGTTTGTGCTAGCGCTGTAACGACATTGCGCCGACGAGATTGCGATCATGGGAGCGCGTTCGCGCGGCGAGCTTGCGATCGCACTGGCTGTGGGCGTGACATGGATTTGTGTCTCATCAGTGTGACCCGAGGGCATGACGACAGCATCGATCATCACCGAGACGCCGAGCCTTTCCAACGACCTGTCGATTGCTGATCGCTGGGTCGGCTCGACGGCCGCTGCCGATCGCCGGTTCAGGCTCGCGTTGCTGTGCGCGATCTTGATGCATGCGGCGCTATTCATCGGCGTTGGCCGATCGGCGCAGCGCATCATCGGCGACGAACGCGGCAGTCCCGAAACGATCAGCGTCTCGCTCATTACCGAAGCCGATTTTCTCAGCGAGACGACCGTGCCGGTATCGCCGCCGCCGGGCGAGCAGAGTCCAGCACCACCCCAACCTCAGCAGCCGCCACCTCAACCACAACCGCCGCCGCAGCCCGAGGCCAAGCCGGAGCCAACTCCGCCTGTTGAGGCGGCGCCCTGGAAACCAACGATCGAGCCCACGGCCGAACCCACGTCGACGCCAACGCCGCCGCCGCAGCCTGAGACGCAGGTCGAAGCGACCCCGCAGCCGCAGAAGTTGCCGGAGATCGAAAAGGAGGTGCCGAATCTTTTGTCGCTCGAGGGGCCGGCTCCGAAATCGACCAAGAGCGAGGGCGCTGAAACACCGGCGGCCGCAAAGCCTGAGCCGGCCAAGCCCGATGCCGCCAAAGCTGCGCCGGCCAAGCCCGCTCCGCCGAAACCGAAGCCACAGAAAACGGCCAAGCTCGATCTGTCGACCCCGCCGCCGTCGTTCAGTGCGCCGGTCGGCGGCGGCGGCCGGCAAGCGGCCTTTTCCCGTCCGCCCGGCATCACCCGGTCAGGCTTGAACGATGCGTTCGCGCGCGGCGTGATCCGTGCCCTGCAACAAACCATGCCGCAACTTCGCGAGACCCGTGGCCGCGTCACCGTGCGCATCCTGTTGACGGAAAACGGCAATGTCCGCGAGGTCCAGCTTGTGACGCCGTCGCCTGTCTCGCAACTCAACCAATCCGTCGTGTTTGCTGCCAAGCAGACGAGCTACCCCATCCCGCCCGGAAATTCGAACGAGGCGGATCGGACGTTTTTGATTACTTACATTTACAACTGATCGGCATTTACAATTGATTGGCATTGACGATCGATCGGTATTGACGATTGACGTGCATTGGCAACGGGTAGCTAATCCACGGCCGCGATCCTTCGCTTACCAGTCGGGCGAGGTGGCAAGCCCACTGGCGTCGAAATTTGGCAGATCAATTCCCTGCGGAACAGTCCGGCCAACGCGCGCAGGTTAGAGGTGTTGGCCCTCACAAGTTGACCCGACGCTTGGGCGAACGTCGCGGAAGTCACAAAGGACGTGCCATGACAACGCTTCAGACCGATCTCCTGACGATGCCACTCGGCGCTCGGATGCCATCGCTGTCCAGCGCCGGTCGGCTCAGTGCCATATCCGCCAGCGCCATGCTCGCCGCGCTGCTTTTCACTCCGCCCGCGTCTGCGGCGCCCGGTGACCGCATCGGCGATGCGGTCGCGATCGTCAACAAAGTGGTTGCCGATTATGATCGCGAGAAGCGCACGCTCGCCGCCGGAGACGACGTCCGCCAGGACGAGGTCATCCAGGTCAACGCCGACGCGCAAGGTGAATTGAAGCTCGACGACGAAACCAAGCTGGCGCTTGGCCCAGGGTCACGCCTCGTGCTCGATAAGTTCGTCTACGACAGCGACAAGAAGGCCGGCTCAATCGTCGTCGATCTGGCGAAGGGCGCTTTCCGCTTCGTCACCGGCATTGCAGCGAAATCGACTTACATCATCAAGACGCCTAATGCGTCGATCACGGTTCGCGGCACGGTCTTCGATGTTTTCATTTTTCCCGACAAGTCCGTCTGGCTGCTGCTGCACGAGGGCGCCGTCGAAGTCACGGGACGCAAGAGCGCGTGCCGCGTTCTCGATCAGCCCGGCCGCTTGATAGCCATATCGAATAGCGGCCGCGTCGGACGCCCCGTGGATTGGTCGAAATTGACCGACCCAGATGGTCCGACGTTCGACACAGCCTTCCCATTCATCGACAAGCCGCCGCAGATCGTTTCTGCGCCGGTGCTCACTCGCGCCGCCATTCTCAACAGTGCGCTTCCCGATGCGCCGGATCAGGCGTGCATCAATGCAAAGCCGCCGGCGAAAATTCAAAAGGCGACGCGCGACGACGATGACGGCGGCGGTCCTACGCTGAAAAAGCCGAAGGCGCCGAAGGCCAAAGTCAAGACGGTGCGCGTGCGTGATGATGCGCCGCCAAGAAAGCCGACGCGCGTCGCCAAGCGTCCGCGTAATTCCGACGACGACTGGGGCAACGGTGTCCGTGGTCTCGATATCGTCATCGGCATCGGCGGCGGCTTTGGTGGCGGCAGACGGCCGGGCGGGCGCTATCCCGGACGCTCCAACCCCGATTGATGGAGCTGCGTGGTACGAGCCCACAGTGCCGATATCATTCGCTGGGGATATCGGAACCGCGTTGATTGATCGGTTCGCGCGCAATTTTGCAGATGCGCACCGACGACTCGTCGCCGAGCAGCGCAAAGATTTTTTCAGGCCGGTCCTTGCTGCGCAGCGTCACGGTACCGGCATCCTGGATGTCGAATTCCGCGACGGCGACGGCGGTCGCTTCGCCGATGATGATATCGGCGCCAGCCGTTTTTGTGGCCTCCTCGAAGCGGGCGGCCACATTGACGACATCGCCCAGCACCGAATAGTCGAACCGCTCCGGTGAGCCGACGTTGCCGACGACGCAGGCCCCGGTGTTGATGCCGATGCCGATGCGAATGGGCTCATGCACCGCGCCGAGAGTTTCCGCCTCGGCCATCAGGTCGGCGTTCAACTGCGCCACGTCGTCCAGCATCTGCAACGCCGTGCGGCAAGCCTTGCGCGCATGATCGGGATCGTCCGTCGGCGCGTTCCAGAAGGCCATGACGGCATCACCCATGAACTTGTCGATGGTCCCGCCGTTGCGCAAAATCGTCTCCGTCAGCGGCGTGAACAGCCGGTTGACGAAGCGGATCAGATCTTCCGCCGCCATGCGTTCTGATATCCGCGAAAATCCACGCACGTCGGCAAAAAGCAGTGTGACAGTGCGCGTCTCGCCGCCGAGTTTGAGTTTGTCGTGATTGCGCACCAGGTCCGCCACCAGCGACGGTGCGAGGTAGTGGCTGAATGCCGACCGGATGCGCGCCCGGTCGGCTTCGGAGCGCACATACGTGGTGAGCGACGTGCCGAGGTACAGTACGGCAAGCGACAGGGCGGGGTAGACGGGATCGAACAACAGACCGGCGCGCGCATAGGCAAACCATGAGACAGCAATCACTGCGACAATGGCGCTGGCGCCGACAATCGCTGCACGCAGCGCACCCGATCGGCCGATCAGCCATGCCACCCATCCGCCAAACAGCACGATGAAAATAATCTCAAGGCCGGTCGCATACGCAGGCCGCAGCAGGTAATCGGCGGCCAGAATTTGTTCCAGCGCCTGGGCGTGAATTTCGACGCCTGGAACCGACGGCGAAAGCGCGGTCGCGCGCAGATCAAGCAACCCGGCCGCCGTTGCGCCGATCATGATGTAGCGGCCGGAGATATCGGCCCGATCGAAAGATCCATCCAAAATGCGATGCGCCGAGATCGTCCTGCGCGGATCGGAAGGCGCTGGGCGCAGCCACATTTCGCCTTGCGCGTCGGTCGGCACGATGGCTGAGCCGACGCGAAGGCTTTCGATGCCGGTACTCTGCCCAAACGCTGAAACGCCGCTGCCGCCGGATGATTTCACAAAGATCGTCGATTGAGTTTCGGCAACGCGCAGCGTCTCCAAGGCCAGCGACGGATACAATTGCCCCGCGATTGAGACCAGTAGCGGCGCCCTGCGCACGATTTGATCTTCAGTCGGCAGCCAATTGACGGCACCGATCCCCGTGGCAGCCCGGCTTAGCTCCGCGAGGTTGGTGATGCCAGCCTCGAACGCAGGAACGAAGCGCAGAGGATCATCTCCGGCAAACGAAAAACTCGCAGGCGACTTGCCGATGTCCCGCAGCCCGCTGGCGTCGCCGACAACTCCGAGGATCACCGGCGCACCGCCGAACGCCGCCGCAAGCCGCGTATCGTTCGACGGCAGTTTGGCCAATTCAGACATGAGGGGTCGCAACGACTCGTCGCTGCCCAAGCTGTGCGCCAGTTCACCCGGCGAAAGGCGGTCCGGCTCGACCAACATGATATCGAACGTAACACTCCGCGCTCCGGCGTTGGCGAGCGTGCGCGCGAGTTCGGCGAGGCGCGTGCGCGGCCACGGCCATTGACCGATCGCCGCCAGCGACGCTTCGTCGATGGCTACCACGCGTACCGGAAAAGTGCTGTCGGCCACACGCGGCAAGGCCTGCACGAAACTATCGAATGCCGAGGTGCGCAGTCGCGCGACGGCTGCCGGATCAGCAATGCGTAAGGCGACACAAAACAGCATGAGCAGACTGGCGACAATCGTCTCGATGCTCATAGCCCGCGTCGTCATCACCCGTCTCGCCCATACGACACCCCACCCCTCGCGAACGCTTTCCACAGGAGAGCATTGGTTTAGGCGCGGGTATTATGGTCGAGTTTACAACCGCGCGACAGCCGGTGTCAGTTCAAAGGGAGGGGAGGACGCTGTCTCTTAGCGCCCAGCCGTGTCAGCGTGCGGCGGAGCACCAAGCTTCATTGGCACATATCCGCCGTCAGAGGGGACTTCACGGCGGCACGCACCAAGCGTGATCGCGGCCAGGCAGGCAGCAATAGTCAGCATCTTCATGGTCGATCTCCCAGTTTAAACCCGTAAACACCGGGGCGTGCCCGCCTCGCAGCAGTGCAGCCACAACGCGGCGGCGTGATGGCGGTTCCAGCCTGCTCACTTGGCAGAGTGATAAAATTCCATTCTGCTCGAAACTGTCACCTCGCACAGTCAGCGGTCGCCGTCGCTGCGCGAGCCTTCAACCCTTGAATTCCGTCGCCGCGGGGCGCACATCGAGCTGGCGGGTCGGCGATAGGCGACATCAAAAGGCGAGAAATTATGATGCGAACGTTCCCTTGGGTTATCGCGGTAGCGATCGCCGGCACAGCTGCAATCGGTGCGACGTCATCCGCGATTGCGGATTCGATCTACGAAGTTGAAGGCGCGCGCGCCAATGCCCGGGCCGGCGGCCCGATTAGCGAGCACGACGCCTATTTGCTCGGGCTCTACGGCGCAACCAGCGGCACGCCCGAGTGGCGTCATCGGCCACGTCGCGAGACGGTCGAGTTTTATCTCGATGACGCGCCGCGCTATTATCGAAACCGCGACCGCCACCATCGTCACGACCGCCGCGCCTGGCGCGAACGGCGCGTCTACCGAGATTAGCCGATAGCGGCGCGAATTTTTTGCCGCGCGCTGTGGGCGATGGCGCTATTATGATGCGCAGCACGCCAAACGCGGAGGCGGTCTTGCGGCCAAAAACCATCAAAGCGACTGCGGCCACGGCCATCACGATCGCGGCGATAGCGGGCGCGAGCCCGGCACTCTTGGCCGGTGGCAGCGTACAGGACGACGCCTCCTTGACGATCGAAGACGTCATTGCCGATGGCTGGGAGGTCGCTGGCTACGCGAGCAACTTCGATGCCCGCTCGACCTTCATCTTGTTCAAGAAGCCTGGAGCGCGTTACCTCATCCAATGTCTCGCCGGGTATGACGTCACGCGTCAGCCGAGGGTGTTCCGCAACTGTTACGAGTTGCGCTGACGGCCATCAGCGAGCGCACCGTCAAACACGAAACGTCAGCGCCGATCTACGGTCGGCGCACCCGGCTGAACGATGTGACGAAGACATTGTTAACCAAAGTGTCCAATCGTCTGTGGGGTGATCGGACGTGATTCGCTGGGCAGCAGTCCAGCCGCGGATATCACGCCTCTTGCGAAGACGAGGACGTTGGCGCGATGCAGAAAGAAATTCAGGAATTGGTCGTGGCTCTCTACCACGAGCAGAAGAAAGAGGCCGAGGTCCTGCAGAGCATTCTTGCGTCCATCGCCGTCGGCGGCGCGGCGCGGCGCAACATGATCCGCGATATCGCCAATGCCGTCGCGCTCACCGAAACCTCGAAGACGCAGACGGCACCCACTCAAACTGCAACGTCGAAGCCTGCAGTGTCGGAGACTGCAGCGTCGGAGCTTGGCACTCAGCCGCAGGGCTGGTACGAGAGTGACGTGGCCCGCGCCATCAACACCATCCGTACCCGCACCGCATAGAACGCCAAGCGCGCTAATCCAGAGTGTCGAGAACCGGCTTGGGGGCTGGGCCATTATGGACTCATGCCCAGCGGAGCGACATCACCCCGTCACTGTTATTTTTTGGCGATGCGGCCGCTGATGAGGTAAGTGAAGTCGACGTCATCGGCCTCGGTGTTCTTCGATTTGAAGAACGTCACGGCGACGCGGCTTTCGTCCTTGCTCGTCTCGTTGAAATTGATGCCTCTCGGCACCCATCCATCGCCTTTCGTCACGAAAACATCGACACTGAGTTCGTCGATAATGGGCGCCACGCTCATTTCCCGTGACTGATATTGCGCGTCTCTCGGATTGGGATCAGCTCGCCCATGGCCCTCGCAAACGACACGCGTTGTGTCGCCGGGCGGCGACAGCTTGCACACGGCTTTTTCGATGGGTGACTGTTTCGGCGGTTCGATATCGGCTGCTGCGGCAGCAACTGCGGCGAGGCAAGAGAGTGTGATCGCGATGGTCATGGCTTTCACTGAAGCACCTCCAACAGATGATGGCTCGGCGGGGTTTGCAGCGATCTTTGCAGCGCCGATCGGCTGCCGCCTCGCGAGCCAACACCCGCGCAACTCAGTCGCAAATCTTACTTACAAACTTTGCCCTGCGCCGTGCATTCAACCATGAAGGTGCCGTCCTTGCAGGTGACTTTCTCCGGCGTCAGCGGCGACATCCCGCGCGAGTCGGCGATGTTCTTGAAGCCGCCATTGGCCATGATCTCAGCGATGGCTTTGGTCGGGCCTGACCCGGCAGTCGCCAGTATCTGACACTGCTTGCCCGGCTTCGCCGGTTCGGCGACGGCCGCATGCGTCAGCGATACGATGACCGCCAGCGCGAAAATGCTGTTGGTTGGGAAAAGGAGCATGGACATGGATCGGGGCCCTCGATGGGTGTAGCTATCGAAGGCTCCGTCGTGCGCTTGCTACAACTCAAATTCAATCGCGACGCGAACACGCCAGATTATTCTTGCGAGCCTGTGGCGCGATCGCCTGAGTGTCGCGCCGCTCAAGACGGCCGGGAATTTATGCCACTAATGAATATACGGCGACGTGCCGCCGAACGGACCCTGCGGAGTTTCGAAGAAGAAGCCATTGTCGAAGGGCTGGCCTTGCGCGTGAAGCCCGAACGCAGGATCGTTGAATTTACGGCTCTCGTAAGTATCCGACTTACGCAGGTTTCTGTAGGCGGGCCGGCGCTGCGGCAAGTAGCTGGTGCCTTTCAGCACGAACTCGGATTTCGGCTTTTGGCCCGACCCAGCTGTTTGCGCTGACGCGGTGCCGGCGACGCCAATCAGGGCCATGGCGGCAAGGACGATCACGGCGGCTTTCATGGCGGTCTCCAAATCGGATGTTTTTGTCACAATACATTATACCTGATTGGTGCACGTTTTGTTGCATGGGTTTATGCCGTCACTTGCGTGCGGCGGCCGACCTGTGCCCAACTTGCCTCGCATCGGGACATGGGTCATCGATAAATATCGAAATGGGCTCAACCAGGGGAGACGGCATGACGGACGAGACCACGAGACATAGCGCCATCGAACAACTCGAGCGCGACAACGCCGAACTTGCCGGATTGGCGCTCGCCACAGGCGTCATCCTGACGCAGCTGCTACAACGGATCTGCGCGCGGGAACTCAACCCGCAGGCGGCGGCCGGGCGGATCATGACGGACGCACGCGGTGCGATTGAGGGCTTTTCGGCTCAATCTGACGCCAATCCGGTCATGAAAGCGCGCGCGCTCCAAGCGGTCGCGCAGTACGAAGAGCAAATCAGAAGCGCGCTACAGGTGTGAGGCCGGCATGCGCAAAGCCCTCAAATTCTTGCACACCCTCGCGTCGTGCGGATTGATCGGCGCGCTCGCTGGCTACGCCATCGTGCTCATTTACGCGCCGCAGGCGACGGCGAGCACGTATGCCGACGTCCGCCAGACGATTACGGCGCTGTGTGATTATCTTCTGCTTCCCTCCCTCGCTGTTGCTCTGGTGACAGGGCTCTTGTCGATGGCGGTCCATCAGCCGTTTCAGGATCAACGATGGGTCTGGGTCAAGGCGCTTTTGGGCCTCAGCATGTTCGAGGCGACGCTTGGCATCATCCAGTCGAAGGCGGCGACGGCTGCCATCATCTCCGCAAAGATCGCGGCAGGTGACGCCGAACCCGGCGCGCTTGCGACAGCGATTGCCAGTGAGTGGATGTCGCTCGGGACGATCGCCGCCCTTTCTGTTGCCAACATCGTCCTGGGCGTCTGGCGGCCACGACTTGCGGCCAGAGTTCCACGGTCACGTCCTAGTTCGCCGGGCTAGAGCCCTTCCGACTTAGATTGACCCATTCTGACGAGGGGATTTGGCGCTGAGACCAAGGGATTTGTCGACGGCCGCACCCGATGTGCGGCCAAGACGAAGCCCGCCGTGGATCAGCGCAAAAGCCCCCGTCCCTATGTAGGGTGGCCCTGTCGGGTTCGCGCGGGTTGGCCGCCCGGTTCGTTGGCGGGCTTGTCCGATGCTTAAGCATCGCACTGCGCCCACCGCCTGCCGGATCGGCTCAACCTGCGCGAACAGAATTGGTTCAATCTAAGTCGGAAGGGCTCTAGGGCTGGTTGACGGCACCGCTTGTCAGTTCGGTGCCGTCAATCCAAGCGTGGCTCGACGCGTCGCGGTTATTTCGCCGGAGCGACTGTCTTCGCCGGCGAGGTCGCTGGTGTACTGGTCAGTGCGGCCTTGACGTCGGCGACGGCCTTTTCAGCAGCGGTGAGGCGGCCTCGCGCTTCAGCCAGCGAGCGCTCGACGCTGGCCTTTGCCTCGGTCACGGATGCGAGCTGCGCTCGGGCATCTTCAAGCCCTGAGTAGCTCCACACGGCCGCAGCTACGGCGACGGCGGCGGTGATGGCCAACAGCGGTGATTTCAGCGACTCCCAAACGCTTGGGATATGCGGCGCTGTCGCTGCATAGGCGGCGTGGTGCACGCTTTCGGTGTCTGACCGATACGATGAGTAGGGCGCGATGTCCGTGTCGCGCGCGTCAAGCATGGACCGCTCGACAACCGTCTCAGGTGTGTCTGTTGGCGCGTCTGTCGGTGCCCGCGCTTCGATAAGATCGAGCGTGTCCTCGGTTTCAACGGTGCGCTGCTCGCCCAACGGCGTCCAGTCGTTGCCGCTGTCGCCGGTCTGGCGATCGTCGGACGCGTGCAGCGCCACCGGGGGGGCGTCGATCACGTCGGCCGGTTCATGCGTCTCTTGGCTGCCGCGCGACTTAAGAGTCACGCGCAGTTCAGATGCGTCGCGATTATCTGATGCTTCATCATGATCTTGCACGTGCAGCGGAACGGGCGATCGCCCGAGCGAATTTTGTCTCCTGGCTGAGTACCGCAACTTCAGTGGATCCTGCATGGCGCTTCTCCGTTGGGGGGCTTATGTTTCGACGCTCCAGTTCATCTGGCGCTCGGCCACTCTGTGTTTGCCACGACGTCGCGAGGAGGATTGGTCATCAAGATGTTTGCCAGACGGACGCCCAAGTCTGTCTGCATTTTGACAGCGCCTCTCGCCACCAGCACGAACGCGGCCTCCGCGTGCTAGCGCGACTATATGCAACGTGAGGGACGTGTATAGATTGTCGCGGAGAATGTGATTGTCCGTCGAATTGTTCACAACGAACATGCCATCGCAGGTTGGTTTGGCAAATCTCTGATCAATATTATTTTTTTTGAATTCGACTTAGCGACACGTACGGGTTCGCAAAAGATATCCGATACTCCGACAATGCCATCGCCGCGCGTGTTCCCAATCGGCGCGCTCGGACAATTCGCCCCTCTGATGCCGTGTCGTCAGGCTTCGACGGTCAGCGCTTCCGACCGATTTCGCGGTTTGTGCGTGTCGCGCCAGTCGCGAAATGAGATGATCTCGCCGTTTCGGTCGCACGCCGGAGACGCAAGTTCGACGAACAGCGGTGCCAGCTCTTCGGGCGCCGGAAGTGTCATCGGATCTTCGCCGGGAAAAGCCTTGGCGCGCATGCCGGTGCGGACCGGGCCGGGATTGATGAGATTGGCCCGGACATTGGTGGTGCCAAGCTCAGCCGCCCAGGATTTCACGAGAGCTTCGAGCCCGGCTTTTGACGCGCCGTAAGGGCCCCAATAGGCGTGCTGACCGCTGGCCGCACCCGAGGTGACGAAAATGGCGCGACCGGCGGTCGAGGCTTTCAGCAGCGGATCGAGCGTGCGGATCAAGCGCCAGTTGGCTGTGAGATTGATGTCGATCGTACCAAGGAAGCCATCTTCGGTGACGTGGCCGAGCGGCGACAGCGGCCCGAGAATTCCAGCATTGGCGACGAGGATGTCGAGATGCTTCCAGCGCTGATAGAGGGTCGGTCCGAGCTGATCGACGCGGTCGCCCTTCTTCAAATCGAGCTGGAGCAGCGTTGCGGCGCCACCCAACGCCTGAATTTCATCGTCGAGCTGTTCAAGCGCTGGCAGTGAGCGCGATGAGATGATGACGTGGGCGCCGGCTTTGGCGAGGCCGATGGCGCAAGCGCGACCGATGCCGCGCGATGCTCCCGTGACGAGGGCGAGGCGGCCGGAGAGTGAGCCGCCATCGATGCCGCCGCGTGGAATGTCAGAGCGCAGCACGGCTAGCCAACCTCAGCCAGCAAGGACAACTGACGCGGCGCGGTTTCGCCGTTCTGGTCGGTGAGTTCGGTCGGGTAGTCGCCGGTGAAGCAATGGTCGGTGAACTGCGGGCTGCGGGCATCGCGCGCCTCGACGCCGATCGAGCGATAGATGCCGTCAACCGACAGAAAGGCGAGGCTGTCGGCTTCCATGAAGTCGCGCATTTCGGCAAGCGACATGTTGGCTGCGAGCAGATCCTTTTTGCGCGGCGTGTCGATGCCGTAAAAATCCGGATGCGTGATCGGCGGCGACGAAATGCGCATGTGGACTTCGCGGGCGCCGGCATCGCGGATCAGTTGCACGATCTTTTTAGACGTGGTGCCGCGCACGACGCTGTCGTCGACCAGCAATACGCGCTTGCCTTTGATGACGCCGGAGTTGGCGGAGTGTTTCAGTTTGACACCGAGCTGGCGGATGCGCTGTTCGGGCTCGATGAAGGTGCGGCCGACGTAGTGATTGCGGATGATGCCGAGTTCGAACGGGATGCCGCTTTCCTGGCTGTAGCCGATGGCCGCGGGCACGCCTGAATCCGGAATCGGAACGATGACGTCGACTTCGGCGGGGGCTTCGCGGGCCAACTGCACGCCCATCTGCTTGCGGATGTCGTAGACGGTGCGCCCGCCGACGATCGAGTCGGGTCGTGAGAAGTAGATGTATTCGAAAATGCATGGCCGGGCCGGACGGCGCGGGAACGGTCGATGGCTTTCAAGCCCGGCATCGCTGATCAGTACGACCTCGCCGTTTTCGACTTCACGAACGAACTCGGCGCCGACCATGTCGAGTGCGCAGGTTTCGGATGCCAGCACATAGGCGTTGCCGAGCTTGCCGATGACGAGCGGGCGGATGCCGATCGGATCGCGCGCGCCGATCATCAGGTCGTTGGTCAGGCAAACAAGCGCATACGAGCCTTCGACCTGGCGGATGGCGTCGACGAGGCGTTCAACGGTGCGGCGTTTCTTGGAGCGCGACAGCAAGTGCAAAATGACTTCGGTATCGGAGGTCGATTGGCAGATGGCGCCGGACGAAATTAAATCGTTGCGCAGCGTGATGGCGTTGGTGAGATTGCCGTTATGGGCGACGGCGAAACCGCCGGTGTCGATATCGCAGAACAGCGGCTGCACGTTGCGGATGAGCGCGTCGCCGGTGGTCGAGTAGCGGTTGTGGCCAACCGCCATGCGGCCTTTCAGGCGGGCGAGCACGTCAGCGCGCGAGAAGTTGTCACCGACGAGGCCCATGCGGCGCTCGGAATGAAATTGGCGGCCGTCGTAGGAGACGATCCCCGACGCTTCCTGGCCGCGATGCTGAAGGGCATGTAGACCGAGGGCCGTGATAGCGGCTGCATCCGGATGATCGAAGATGCCGAACACGCCGCATTCTTCGCGCAAGCGATCATCGCCATAGCGGGTGAACGTCAAACCATCGATCTCGACCGATGTGTCGGACGACGGGTCTGGCGATCGGTCCTGTGCAGACTCTAGCGATCGGGCTTTCGAGAACGTGCTGTTCGAGATCGTCATGGTGCAGATCTCCGCATTCGAGCCGATGGGCCTTACATCGCGAACGGCCGGACACCGCGTCCGGCTCAATCCAGTACGCAACGGCGCCGTGTTTGGCGCTTTACGCCTCGACCATCGCCAACGCGGTCGTCCTGGCGAACGCCCGCATCATGAGGCCGTCATATAGTACCGGCTGCCACCGAGCACCAGCGCCATGACGGCGCCAGCGGCGAATTGCCTGTCGTTATTAAGAAAACCCTGCTGTTCGCCCTGCGGTGCCGGCGGCGGCGTCGTCAGCGATGAGGGAACGTATTCAACCAGGATCGCTCGTATGCCCTCACCCGCGCTCTTGATGTAGGGCAGCGAAGCGGCATCGCGCACCCAGGGAAAGTGCTCCTGCTCATTAGGGAAGAAGCTCTGATAGAACATGTACGGGATGACAATCAGGATGAACCCGCGCAACGCCCCGAAGACGAAGCCGAGCACGCGATCAATCATACCGACGCGGCTGTCGAGGATGGCGTCGGAGATGCGCGCGGTGATCAGATGCACCAGGATCAGCACGATCAGCGCCACGACGAAGGCGACGACGGCGAGCGCGATCTGCGGCGGCAGGCCGGTCTGCGCGGCAACGTCGGCTGAGAGGTCTTTTTTGGTGAAGAAGATCCAGGCACCGATGGCTGCGGCGGCGAGCCACGACAGGATCGACAACAGTTCGCGCGCCAGGCCGCGATACATGGCCAGCAGGCCGGAGATGAAGGCCACTGCGATCAGCGCGGCGTCGAGGTAGGTCAACGGGCCGAGCATGGCCAAAGTCCCTCTGTAGGCGTACCGATGGCGATGAGTGAGGATCGACACCTCAGATAGACTCGCCAGCCGGCGCACGCGTGGCGTTTCAGTCGCACGCCAGCGCCGTGGCCGCAAGCGACTTGAGGTGGGCGATGCGGCTGAGCGCCAGCTTTAAACCCGGCGTTTCGGCATCGCCCTGTTCTGGGAGAACGGCGCGAGCAAAGCCCAGTTTCGAGGCTTCTTTCAGGCGTGCCGTCATCATCGGGCTGGCACGAACCGCACCAGAAAGCGAGACTTCGCCGAAATAGACGCCGTCGCGCGGCAGTGCAACGCCCGAGAGCGACGACAGCAGCGCGGCCGCGGCGGCGAGATCGGCGGCGGGTTCGGTGATTTTGAAACCACCCGCGACATTCAGATAGACATCGTGGCTCGAAAACGACACGCCACAGCGGGCCTCCAACACGGCAAGAAGCATGGCCAGCCGGTTGGTGTCCCAGCCGACCACCGCGCGGCGCGGCGTGCCGAGCCCCGAGGGCGCGACCAGCGCCTGGATTTCGACCAGCAGCGGCCGCGTGCCTTCGATGCCGGCAAACACGGCCGCACCGGGTGCGCCGCCATCGCGGTCGCCCAAAAACAACTCGGACGGGTTGGCCACTTCGCGCAGTCCACCCGTCACCATTTCGAAGACGCCGATTTCGTCACTCGGCCCGAACCGGTTTTTGACGGCCCGGAGAATGCGATAAGCGTTGCCGCGATCGCCTTCGAAATACAACACGGTGTCGACCATGTGCTCGATGACTTTCGGGCCGGCGATCTGCCCGTCCTTCGTGACGTGGCCGACGAGCAGGATGGCCGCGCCGGCCATCTTGCCGTAGCGGATCAGCGATTGCGCGGCGGCGCGCACCTGGCTGACGGTACCAGGGGCGGCATCCAGCGTGTCGGACCACAGCGTCTGAATGGAATCGATGACGACCAGATCAGGCGGGCGATCTTCAGACAGTGTCGCCAAAATATTCGATAGGTTGGTTTCGGACGCGAGGCCGACCGGCGCGTTGGAGAGGTCGAGGCGCTCAGCCCGCAACCGCACTTGGGCGATGGCCTCCTCGCCGGAAAAATAAACGGCACGGCGACCGGCGCGCGCCAGGTTCGCGGTCAACTGCAATAGCAGCGTTGATTTGCCGATGCCCGGTTCGCCACCGATCAAAATCGCTGAGCCCGGCACGATGCCGCCGCCGGTCACGCGATCGAGTTCGTCGATGCCGGTCGAGAAGCGTGGCGCTTCTTTGGTCGAGCCTTGCAAGGTTTCGAGTTTGACGATGCGACCTTTGCTCTGGCGCGTAATTCCCGAGCCGGGCGGCGGTCCAGCGTCGGTTTCTTCAACGAGCGTATTCCACTCGCCGCAGCCGGCACACTTTCCCGCCCAGCGCGGCGCGCTAGCACCGCACGATTGGCAGACGAACAGGGATTTCGAGGCTTTGGCCATTCACTGTCCCGATAAATCGCCTTCTCTTATGCCTGATTTGTCGTCTCGAACACGATCTCTCGTGTTGGTCGCGCCCGCCCCCTCACCCCAACCCTCTCCCCAAGGGGAGAGGGAGATGCACCACCTTCGCCTCTCCCCAAGGGCAGCGGGAGATGCACCACTTTCGCCTCACCCCAAGGGAAGAGGGAGCATCACCCCGCATCGTCATCGAGATAAAGCCGCGCGAAGCGCGGGCCGAGGCGCGTGAGAATTTCATAACCGATCGTGCCGGCGGCATATCCGGCCTGCTCGATGGATAAGCCTGGGCCGATCAGCGTCGCCGAGCCGCCGGGTTGGGCAGCGCCCTCCGGCAAATCGGTGACGTCGACGGTGATCAAATCCATCGACACGCGGCCGATGATCGGGGCCGAATGACCCGTGATCAAAACTTCGCCGCCCGTATGCTCATCGGCAGCGCTCGCACCGCGCGGCACGCCGTCGGCATATCCAGCGGCGATGGTCGCGATGCGCGTCGCGCGTTTGGCGCGCCACGTGGCCGAGTAGCCGACCGTCTCACCGATGCCGACATCGGCGACCGCGAGAATGCGCGCCGTAACAGTCACGGTCGGCTTCACCGGCGCCGGGAACGTCTCGCTCGCCTGGCCGCCGTACAGCGCATAGCCGGGGCGGACGAGATCGAAGTGAAAGGGAGGACCGAGCATCAGACCGTCAGAGGCAGCCAGGCTTCGCGGCACGCGCGGGAACAGCGCTGTGAGCGTTTCGAAGGCGAGCAGTTGATCGCGGTTTTTGGGATCACGCGGGGCGTCGGCGGAGGCGAGGTGGCTCATCACCAAGCTGAGCGTAATACCGGACAATTGCGACGCATCGGACGTCAGTTCGCGGACGGCGCGAGCGGTCAGGCCAAGGCGGTTCAATCCGGTGTCGATGTGTAAGCCAGCCGCCAGCGGTGCGCCGTTGCGGTCGGCGCTGGTTCGTTTCGCGAGCGTGCGCCACGCCAGCACGTCGTCGAGCGTCGAGAGGATAGGGTGCACGTTGAGGCGGGCGAAGGTTTCAGCCGCCGCGCCGCCGATCAACCCGTCGAGCGCGTAGATCGTCGCCGACGGCGCCAGCTTACGCGCCGCTTCGGCTTCGTCGGGTGTGGCGATGAAGAAGGTCGTACAGCCAGCCCGGCGCAGAACCGGGATCACGCGGGCGGCACCGAGCCCATAGGCATCGGCCTTGACCACGGCGGCGCACGCGGCCGGCGCAACGCGGTCAGCCAGCGCCTGCCAGTTCTGCGCGATCTGGCCGAGATCAACCGTGACGGCGCCGGTTGATGGGATGAGTGCGTGTGGTGTCATGCGATCCCGGACGTTGTTCGGTGCGATGGGCAATGATCAACGTGCCCTCACCCTAAGTCTCTCGCCTAACGGGAATGGGAGGAAGATGAAAGGCGCACCGAGTTTCACCGATCCGGGATCATGTAGTCGCGCGCCAGATTGCCAAAGCGCGTGAACTGCCCCTCGAACGACAATTCAACCGTGCCAACGGGGCCGTGACGCTGTTTACCGATGATGACTTCGGCCTTGCCGGAGACCTGGCTCATCTTGGTCATCCAGTCGGCGAACTCGGGTGTGCCTTCCGCCGGCTTGGTGCGCTCGACGTAATATTCTTCGCGGAACACGAACATGACGACGTCCGCGTCCTGCTCGATCGAGCCCGATTCGCGCAAGTCGGACAATTGCGGGCGCTTGTCTTCGCGGTTTTCAACCTGACGCGACAGCTGCGACAGCGCGATGATCGGCACCACGAGTTCTTTGGCCAGCGCCTTCAGACCGGTGGTGATCTCGGTGATTTCCTGCACCCGGTTACCGTCGCCGCGTTTCGAGCCAGACAGCAGCTGCAAATAATCGACGACGAGCAAATCGAGGCCATGCTGGCGCTTTAATTTCCGCGCGCGGGCCGACAATTGCGCCACCGTGATGCCGCCCGTCTGGTCGATGAACAGCGGGATGCGTGACATCTCACTGGCGACTTCCGACAATTTGCGGAACTCGGTTTCATCGATCATGCCGCGGCGGATTTTTTCCGACGAGATTTCTGCCTGCTCGGCCAGAATACGCGTCGCGAGCTGCTCGGACGACATTTCGAGTGAGAAGAAACCGACGATGCCGCCGTCGGTCGTTTGCATCTCGCCGTCGGCGCCGCGCTCGCCCTTGTAGGCCTTGGCGACATTATAGGCGATGTTGGTTGCCAGCGCGGTTTTGCCCATCGACGGGCGGCCGGCAAGGATGATGAGGTCGGAGCGCTGCAAGCCACCGAGTTTGTGATCGAGGTCGGAGAGGCCGGTCGACGCACCGGACAAATGCCCCGCACGCTGGAAGGCACTGTTGGCCATGGTGATGGCGGTGACCAGGGCCGATTGAAAACTCTCGAAGCCCTGGCCGTACTTGTTCTGCTCGGCGAGCGAGTAGAGACGGCCCTCGGCCTCTTCGATCTGGGCTTTTGGCGCGTGATCGACGGCGCTGTCGTAGGCGCCATTGACCATGTCTTCGCCGATGATGATCAGGGCGCGGCGGGTGGCAAGATCGTAAACCGTGCGGCCGTACTCCGCCGCGTTGATAATGGTTGTCGCGTTCGCCGCCAAGCGGCCGAGGTATTGCGGCACGCTGGTGTTGGCGTCGATCGGCTCGGAATTTTCAAAAAACGTTTTGACCGTGATCGGCGTCGCGGTCTTGCCGGCGTGGATCAGCGTCGCCAGTGTCTCATAGATGCGGGCATGCAGCGGGTCGTAAAAGTGGCCGGGCTGCAAAAAGCCCGACACGCGATCGAGCGCCTCGTTGTTGACGAGGATGGCGCCAAGCAGCGCCTGCTCGGCTTCGAGGTTGTGCGGGGCCTGCCGAAACGTCAGCGCGTCGGAGGAGGGGAGTGCGCCGGATGCAGCCTGTTTGAGCTTTTCGGTCGCGAGATATGCGGGATCTGCCATGCCGTCAGCCTAATCGATTCAGCGCGGCGCAGCGGCGGCGATGGGGTGCTTTTGGGGTCTCATCCCCGTTATCAACACGACCGAAATTTAGACCTTGTGAGTGACGAATCGTTGCGCCATCGCAAGCAGCTGCAACTCGGCTTGGCCGGGCGACCACTTGGAAGTCCCCTTGGTAAAAACGTCAGGCCATTCAGGGGCGCTGCGGGAGTATGGAACTCTACATCGCCGTCCTTGAGGGCGAAGATGAATGCGTGCGTCGACAGATGTTGTTCGGCTTTGCACAAACTAAGATTTCTCGACAATGCTAAAGTGCGTTGGGCATCGGACTCACCTCTAGCGTCATCCCGGCGAAGGCCGGGATGACGGAGTATGTGCAGAACGACAAGCATTCCACTCGATGCCCAGTGTGCATTCGGTAGGCGAGGGTCCTATTGCAGCCCTGCATAGCCGCCTAAGAGGGTGGCCATGACGTGGTGAAGGTTGCACGGGCGGCCAGCGCCCCGCAGGGGAATAGCCCGTGCCAACGCTTCCGGCACGGGCGGCCGGCTCCCCGACAGGGGAGTCGCCCGTGCTGAAAAAAGCCGCCCGTGCCAAGAAAAAACCTTACTCGTCGTCGACCGGACGGGCGCCGTCTTCGAAGGCTGAATCCGGATTGAAGGTTTCGAGTTCGAGCGCTTCATCCTTGACGACCGAGACGTTCTCGCCGCGCATCTGCTTGGTCGCCTCGTCTTCGGACCGGGCAATGTTGAGCGTGATGTTGGCCGACACTTCGGGATGCAACTGAACCTTCGCCGCCGTCAGGCCGAGCGCCTTGATCGGCTTGTCGAGCATGACCTGATTGCGGTCGACGGTGAAACCGCCAGCGGTGATGACGGATGCGATGTCGCGCGTCGATACCGAGCCATAGAGCTGGCCGGTGTCGCCGGCGGCACGGATGAGAACAAAGCTCTTGCCTTCGAGCTTGGTCGCAACGGCTTCGGCTTCCTTCTTTTGCTCAAGGTTGTTGGCTTCAAGTTGCGCCCGCTTGCCCTCAAAAACCTTCTTGTTGTCGTCCGTCGCGCGCAGCGCTTTTTTCTGCGGCAGCAGAAAGTTGCGGGCGTAACCGTCCTTGACGTTGACGATGTCGCCCATTTGGCCGAGGCGGCCGATACGTTCGAGAAGAATGACTTGCATGGTTCGTGCTCCTAGGGTTTCGAGTTTGCGAAAAAAGCGGTGAGTGTTCAGTGCGGGTTTTCTGGCGGATTGCCCGCGTCAGCGGCGCGGTATTTGAAAATCGTCTCGGCGATGCCGACGAGCGCCAGCAGCAGGGCCGCGCCCGCGGTGAAAAATCCGATCGACGCATAGAGCGAGCCGAGTATGAACCCGCGCCACGGTGAGCCTTCGGTCAACACGTGCGCGACGGCGAGGCCAACGAGCGCGAAGGCCAGCGTGAAGGCGCCCGCAAAACCGCCGCCCAAAAGAGCCGGAACTCCGTCGACAAACGTCAAAGCAATCGCGGCAAGGAAGGCGTAGGTGGCGCCGCTCGGCAAGGCCAGCGCGCTGAGCTTTGGCCACGGGCGCACGAGTCGTCCTGAGGCAAGAGTGATGCGTCCTGCCAGCCAGAGATTGAGCACAATCGTCGTCGTCGTCAAAATGCCCAGCGCCCACGGCAGCATTTTCAACGTCGTCGCCGCGATCTCGTCGATTTGCGCTTCAGTGACGGCGGGAGCGCCCGGGATCGACGGCAATTCGGATTTGACAAAGGTTTCGACCAGCGTGCGCATGGCCTTGGCGAGATCATCGCCGCTGCCGCCGAGCAGGATCAGCGCGAAGGCTGCAAACGCGCCGCCGAACACGGCAGCGGTCGCGACCAGGCGGCCAACAGGATACCATTCCTGCTGACCGTCATCGGTCGTGCGGCTGAGCAGCGTCAGTCGCGACAGCACGACGGCCGGCACGGCCGTGGCGATGGCAAACACGACGCCGGCGAGCGGGCTTGCCAGCGCAACGATGGTGACGACGGCTGTCATCGCGGCGATGCCGACGCCGACAGTGCCAAGACCGAGGCCTGCAAGATAGAGCGACAGTGGAGTGAGAAAAAACAGCAGCAGGCGCACGAAGACAGCACCCGTCGTCGCGGATGCGAAGACGACGGCGGAAATCAATCCGGCGGCGATGGCCAAGGCAATGGCATTGATCGGCATCGTGTGCTGTCCCGCGCTTTACAAGCGGTTAGAGCCAGATCCGGCAATGCCGTTCCGACACAACTTTGGTTGGCGCTAGGCGACTCTCCTTCAGAGAGCCGGCTGCCGAGCGCGGAAGTGAGATTAGTGGCGCTTGGCGACGCTCATCGAATGAGCCGGCCGCCGAGCGCGGCGAAGGGACGAAACGACCCTTACTTGATCACATACGGGAGCAGGCCGAGAAAGCGGGCGCGCTTGATGGCGCGAGCCAATTCACGCTGCTTCTTCGCCGAGACCGCCGTGATGCGGCTCGGCACGATCTTGCCGCGCTCCGAAATGTAACGGCCGAGCGTGCGCACGTCCTTGTAATCAATCTTCGGCGCGTGATCGCCCGAGAACGGGCAGGTCTTGCGACGGCGATGGAACGGGCGGCGCTGGGTGCTGCCGGCTGGTGTTGCGATTTCTGCCATGGGTTAGGTCTCCGAGCCGGGAGTTGTGTCGCGCGGGGGGCGCGGGGGACGTGGGCCGCGATCAAAGCCGCCGCCGCCTTCACGGGGAGCGCCCGCATCACGCGGAGCGCCGCCTTCACGCGGAGGACGTGGACGGAAGGTCGAGCCGCCTTCACCACCACCACCACCGCCGCCGCCAGCACCACCACGATAGCCGCCGCGATCACCGCCGCCGCCGCCACGTGGGCCGCCGCCAAATCCGCCACGGCCACCACCGCCGCCGAAGCCGCCGCGATCACCACGGTCACCGCGATCGTCGCGATCCTGCTTGCGCATTTGAGCCGATGGTTCGGTTTCGAGCTCTTCGACGCGAACCGTCAAAAACCGAACTACGTCCGGATTGATGCCCATGCGCCGTTCCATCTCGGTCACCGCCGCCGGCGGGGAATCGAGATTGAAGAAGGCATAGTGCGCCTTGCGGTTTTTCTTGATTTTGAAGGCGAGGCCCTTGAGACCCCAGTATTCCTGCTTGGTGACCTTGCCCTGGCCGTCCTCGATGATGGTGGCGAATTCCTTCATCAAGGCTTCGACTTGGGCTTGAGTCACGTCCTGGCGCGCCAGGAAAGTATGCTCATAGAGCGGCATACGGTTGGCCTTTCTGTTTGCGATTGTCGCGCCCGCATTTTGTCGGCGAGTGCGGTCAAATCCCTCCGGCGCAAAGCCCCATTCAGACCCGAGAAAGGCCTATCTGGTACCCAAAGAGTGAAGACACCGGGATCATGAAAAGAGGAAAAACCTCTATTCGGTCCAAGACGCTGAGGTCAATGACCTCAGCCTCTCAGATCCCGTTCAGCCTCCAACCGGAGCGGGTGACGCGGGCACCTATACAGGAATTGCCCGTTTCATCAAGAGCCCGCCTCGCTCGGATCGGGCGACGACCGCGGACCGGCCGACGACTGGGATGGGACACCGCGCGCGGCTCTTTTGCCCTCAGCGATCAAATTTTCGAGCCCTGCACGGGGAGCCATGCCACTGACATGGGAATCATGCGCAGAGTGCGCCCGGTTTTGTTTTCCATTGAGAGGGTATGGTCCATGAAATTTGCCGCTTACACGGAAGAAACGATCTGGTCGGTCGCCGAGACGGAAGCTGAAGCGCGCAGCGAAGGCGAAGAAACCATTCGCGAAAGCAATGGCTCGGCCGAGCAGCTCGCCGCCCTGAAGGTGGCGCCGATCGACGACGATCTCGTCGAGGCGCTGACGGAAGCCGAAGCCAGCGGCGTCGACGTGTTGTTCGATCTGATCGACGGCGAGCTGTGCGAAGTCGAAACCATCGAAAGCTGAGCGCCGCCTGACGCGCCCGCGACCGTCAGCGCGCCGCAAACTGCCCGCGCTTGGCGCACGGCTCGTTGCGATGAACGCAAGGCTGGCGCGCCGATTTCGATATCGCCAGAGGCCTCGGCTTGCGATAGCTGCTGGACGTCATGGCAAAAATTCCTGTTTCGCAATCGTTGGATCGTGGTCGCAGCGATGTTTCAGGCCGCTCTCATGCAACGGGGGCGGCCTTGCTTCGCCCGGCGCCCGAGCGCCGACTGCTCTGGGCGATCCTGTTTGGAAATTTTGTCGTCGGAACCGGCGTGTTGCTGCCAGCCGGCATGCTGACCGAGTTGGCCAGCGGGCTCGACGTTTCATTACCGGCCGCCGGATCGTTGCTGGTGGCCAGCGGCATTGTCGTCGCCATCGGCGCGCCTCTGGTGGCCGCCGTTACCAGCCAAGTCGATCGGCGGCTGTTGCTGGTGGCGTCTCTGCTTCTTTATAGCCTCAGTCATGTCGTCTCGGCGATGGCGTCGTCGTTCGATCTCGTCTTCGCCATGCGCATGTCCATGGCTGTCTCAGCGGCGATTTTCACGCCACAGGCGGCGTCGACACTTGGCGCATTATTGCCGCCTGAACGGCGCTCGGCGGCGATCACGTTCGCGTTCGTCGGATGGTCGATGGCGACCGTCGGCGGCGTGCCACTCGGCGGCTATGTGGCGCACATGTTCGGCTGGCAGACCGCTTTCGCGATTGTCGCCGCCTTGTCGGTCATCGCCGCCATTGCGGTCGCAATGACGGTGCCCGGCCGAGTGCGCATCGCGCCGCTCAATGCCGCCGCGTGGCGCCGCGTGCTGACCAGCCCGGCCATGCTGCTTGTCTTGATGGTGACGATTTTAAACGGCACCGGCCAGTTCACGTTTTTCACCTATTTGACGCCGTCGTTGAAATGGTCGCTGGCCGCAGGCGCCGGACTGGTGACAGCGGTGCTGGCTTGGTATGGCGTCTGCGCCACGGTCGGCAATGTCATCGCCGCGCGTTTGGTGGCTGAGATCGGCGCGCCGCGCTCGGCGCTCATCGCGCTTGTCTCCATGACGGTCGGGCTCGTGGCCTGGGGGGTCGGCGCCCATCATCTCACCGCTGTGCTGGTGGCCGCGACCGTGTGGGGCCTTGGCAC
The DNA here is from genome assembly GCA_019748215.1 of Hyphomicrobium sp. GTDB lineage: Bacteria > Pseudomonadota > Alphaproteobacteria > Rhizobiales > Hyphomicrobiaceae > Hyphomicrobium_B. Next base: position 2,320 of record JAIEPV010000159.1, on the reverse strand, counting down.
CTTCGCCACCAATTCGATCCAGCAGGCCCGGCTCGCCAACATCGCGCCGGACGTGGCATCGGCCTCGATCGCGCTGAATACGTCGGCGATTTATCTTGGTCAGGCGGCAGGTTCGGCGTTCGGGGGCGCCTTGATCGAGGCCGATTGGCTGGCGTCATTGCCGTTTGCGGGTGCCATGCTGCTGGCGCTGGCGGCGGGTGTTTCAATGCTGGCCAACCGCTACGAGGTCCGGGCCAGCCGAAATGCATCGCCGCAAACCGTTGCCACCTGCGACGCCAAAGCCGATCAGAGTTACTAGTTCGGTATAATTGAACTATTGAACTTGGGTCGTCCCTATGCCACTTGGAACTGGTGGCGCCGAAATGCCGTTGACCAGTCGTCGCGCCGCCGTGCTGCCGATGGTAGCAACCGCCGCCAGTTCAAATCAATCATGAGGTCGTCCGCATGTCTTTCACTCCGCAGCAGACCGCAGCGCTTTTTTCGCCCCTGCAACTCGGCGCAATCAGCCTGAAGAACCGCATCGTCATGGCGCCGCTGACCCGTTCACGCGCCGACCAGCTTGCGGTTCCGGCGAGTTTTGCGGCTGACTATTATGCGCAGCGCGCGTCGGCGGGCTTGATCATCACCGAGGCGACGCAAGTGTCATACGACGCCATGGGCTATTGCCGGACGCCCGGCGCGCACACCGACGAACAACTGTCGGTTTGGACGTCGATCGCCGACGCCGTGCACGACAAGGGCGGCAAAATCGTCATGCAGCTCTGGCACGTCGGACGGATCGCCAGCCGCTTGAACACCGGCGTCGCACGCGACGTGGTCGCCCCCAGCGCCATCCAGGCCCCAGGCAAGATGTATACCGACGCGAAGGGCATGGTCGACCATGACATTCCCCGCGCCCTGGAAACGACCGAGATCGCCGGCATTGCAAATGACTTCGCGCAAGCGGCGAAGAATGCCATCGCCGCCGGCTTCGATGGTGTCGAGGTGCATTCGGCCAACGGCTATCTGCTGCATCAGTTCTTGTCGTCAAACGTCAACCAGCGCACCGACCAATACGGCGGCTCGATCGAGAACCGCGTGCGCATGCCGCTGGAGATCGTTGAAGCCGTCGTCGAGGCGGTGTCGAAGGATCGCGTCGGCATTCGCATCAGCCCAGGCCACACCTTCAACGGCATAGAGGAGACCGATGCAGAAGCGCTTTACACGCATTACCTGAAGCGGCTTGAAACCTACGGCCTCGCTTACTTGCACGTGATGCGACCGATGATGGGCGGCATGGCGTTCGATCCGGTGACCATGGCGCGCGGCGTCTACGCTGGCAAGATGATCGCAGCCAGCGGCTACGATGGAGCGAGCGGCGCGGCCTTGATCGCGTCGGGCGGCGCCGATGCAGTGGCGTTCGGCAAGGCCTATATCGCCAACCCGGATTTGGCCGAACGGTTGGCGACCGGCGCCGAGCTGAACAAGCCGCACGAAGCCACGTTCTACACGCCGGGCGAGAAGGGCTACACGGATTATTCGAGGTTGGCGGCGTAGAATGTCAGTGGCGCGCGCTGTGAGCCGGTCAGTGCCGGTTCACGCGATGTGCCGCTGACGACCGCTGCGGGCATGCCAAAGCAGACGGCGACTGCCGTGGGTCGGAGCTCGCTCAATATGGAAACAGCCGGTTTGGTGCAAAACCGCTAGCGCCGCTGGCTTGAGGTGCTGGGTTTGTGGCATGGTACATTTGATCGGGCTTGAGGACGCAATGGCTCCGACTCTCAGCCGACCGATCACACACAAAAAGAAGGCGGCTGAATGCCGATCAAGGAGCATCCACCCACCGGAACAATCTTAATGTGCAATTTCAACTCCGGATTTGTTGAGCCTGAAATGGTCAAACGCAGACCGGTTGTTGTGTTGAGCCCGAAGATCGCAGCAAGGCCTGGCCTATGCACTGTGGTCGCATTGAGCACCACCGAACCGAGACCTGCACTGCCCTATCACTGTCAAATAGATATCCTTCCGGAATTGCCAGCCGGCTTCAAAAGCAAAGGCATTTGGGTCAAGGGTGACATGATCAATGCGGTGGGGCTTCATCGCCTTGATTTTATCCGGACTGGAAGCACAGCTAACGGTAAGCGGACGTATCATTATCAGCCGCTAAGTGACGCTAATATTAAGCGGATTCGAGGATGCGTCTTAGCGGCCATTGGCCTGTCCACCTTGACAAAACACTTGCCGTGAACTAGTTTCTTGAAGTCAGCGGCTCTTGCGTAAGCGATCCGCGTCTAAGACCTCGCAAGGGGCCACCACAGCGGCCGGTGATAACAAACCATGC
>JAIEPV010000004.1 GCA_019748215.1 Hyphomicrobium sp. | reverse complement strand
CCATCGCGCTCTGCGATGCCGCCGCCGCGCGGACCGTAAAGACCGACCGCATGCACCTCGTCGAGATACGTCAGTGCGTTGTATTTTTTTGCGAGATCACAAATCGCGGCGATAGGGGCGACGTGGCCATCCATCGAATATACGCTTTCGAAGGCGATAATCTTGGGCACGCCGACAGGCACGCTTTTCAACTTCGCTTCGAGATCGCCGATATCGTTGTGCAGGAAAATCTGCTTCGGCCCGCGACCGTTGCGGATGCCGGCAATCATCGACGCGTGATTTTTTTCGTCCGAGAAGACAACGCATCCGGGCAGCAGTTGCACGAGCGTAGAAAGTGCGGCTTCGTTGGCGACGTAAGCCGACGTGAATAGAAGTGCTGCATCCTTGCGGTGAAGATCGGCGATCTCGTTTTCAAGTTCGACGTGATAATGCGTGGTGCCCGAAATATTTCGGGTGCCGCCCGATCCGGCGCCAACCCGATCGATCGCTTCATGCATGGCCGCAATGACGCTCGCGTGCTGGCCCATGCCGAGATAATCGTTCGAGCACCACACCGTGATTGGCCGCGAGGTTGCGTCGCGGTAAACATCAGCTTTGGGATATGCGCCACGCCGGCGCTTCACGTCGGCAAAGATGCGATAGCGGCCCTCGCGTTTTACCGAGTCGACCGCTTCGCCTAGTATCTTATCGTAGGTCATGAAACGACTTTTCACTCCCGGGGCGCTCTTGCGACGCTTTTTTTTTCGCGACCGTTATCGCTCGACTTCGGCGCTGCTGCCAGTGCCGTTTCGTCGCGTTGGCGCCGCCACGTGCGACACCCGTCTTAGACGTGCTCGAACATATGTAACGGAAACGGCGTGCCATCGGTTCGTGGTGATTTCGAGACGTTTTTTACCACGACAGCAACCCAGCCGGTCTGCCGGTCTTATATCGCGATCGAGACTTTGGCTTGGCCAGAAGCATTGCCCGAAACTTGGCGTGACCGCCGGGCCGCTCGAACGAGCCTATGCCATTTTTGAAGGCAGGTTCATAGGGTACAACGAGACGTTGCTGCATAAGTGTGGTTGCGCGGCGCAGCGCACCCTTGAGCCTTGTCGTTGGTCGAAAGGCTCGCAACACCCCTGAGCTGAGCCGTCGATCGCAGACGAGTTCTAATACGTCGCCGCCACCGCGCCGACTCCGTCACGCTGATAGAGATCGCGACGGAATTGTACGACGCCGTCTTCGGTCGCCCAGGCGGTAATATACACGAAATGCAATTGCACCGGCTTTTTCAGGCGCACGTCGAGACGCTCGCCATTTGCCTTCATCTTGGCGATGCGGTCGCTGTTCCATCCACCCTGATCACCGAGAAGCCACACTGCCAGATGTTCGATATTGTGCACACGAATGCAGCCTGAACTCGCCGAGCGGAAGTTTCGCCCGAAGATGCGGTCGGATGGCGTATCGTGCATGTAGACCGAGTGCGCACTGTCGAAGTTGATTTTCAGGAAACCGAGCGGGTTTTCTTTTCCCGGCTGCTGGCTGTAGGTGTACGTGCCGGGCGAAACTTTCTGCCAGTTGACGGCACTCGTCGTCATCTTCCTGCCGGCACCATCGTAGGCATCGATGTGGAATTTCGCCAAAACGTCCTGGCCCTTTGACTGCATCTCGCGCCCGCGCGGGATGAGGTCTTCCGAAATGACGGTCGGCGGCAACCGCCAGATCGGGTTGAAGTTCAAATCGGTGATGCTCGACAATAGCAGCGGCGTCGGCCGGTCGATCTTGCCGACGACACCGGCATAGCGCGCCACGATCTGCCCGTTTTCGACGGCCTCTATGTGGGCCGACGGAATGTTGACCATGACGTATTTCTTGGCCGTCGCGGGGACCAACTGCTGCAACCGCGTGACATTCGCCTTGAGCTGCTTGAGGCGCGCGTCGGCCGGGACGTTCAACGCCACGACTGTGCGCTTATCGACAATACCGGTCGGGGTCAGCCCGTTCGACGCTTGAAAGCGCTTTACAGCTTTTTCGAGCTCGTAGTCGAAATAGTCTGCAGTCGCATCACCGTCTTTCAACTCGCCCGACATGGTGAGGCGGGCTCGAAGCAGCCGCACCGCCGGGTCACGACTTCCGGCCTGAAGCAAATCCCATTGCCCATCGCGCTTCTGTGGCTCTGGGAGCGCCGCCCACCCGCCAGCTTGCACCATCGCGGAGTAGCGGGCGACGGCGGCTTTGGTGGCGTCGATATTGGCTCTGGACAGCGTCGCGTAACCCTTTGGCGGGTTCGATTCCCACTCGCGCACGAAGTCGCGGTCGTAGCTTTCACTGCCGCCGCCTGGCCCCCTGCCGACGGGGCCGAACTGGAACAGGTTCATCGGGTCGTCGGCGCGGGCCAGCGAAACAATTCCCGGTGCCGCCAGCAAGACGACTGCCGCGATTGCGCAGCGGATGATCGTGGCCGCGGCGGTCCCCATGATCTCAAATCTCTGCTTTGCCCGACCCATCGCCGTCGCCCCGATCGTCATCGTCCGCCTCGTGTCGCACATCTCTGTAATGTCAGGCAGATCTGTAATGTCAGTCAGATCGGATTTCCGCCGCCCGCGTCGGAGCGCCAGAAATCACTCGTCTCTTAGACCAGCGCTCGGCCAAAAACGTAAACAAAATTGTAACCGCGCTGGAGTGTAGTCGTGAAAACACCGCACCGCGACGGCTGTGCTCCCCACCGCGGCCGATATTGCCGGCCAGAGGCCCGGCGGCCACAGATGGGCCGGGGGCTGCTACGCCCGCCACATAGCGCCCCTCCCCCCCCAAGCAGCAAGCAACCGACGAGCCGGCAAAGAAAAAGCCGCACGGCGCGGGGCCGGCGGCTTTTTCTCGACGTTATGCGGCGCCCATCCGTTGCCGGACGAGATCGATTAGAGCCGATAGCGGATCTGGTCGGACCAGAAGCGCTCGAGGCGAACCAGCGCTTTGTTCAAACCTTTGACGTCGTCATTCGAGATCTCGCCGACGGCCTGCACCGAGCCGAGTTGGCGGTGATAGAGCTTGTGGACGATTTCGCACGCGTCGAGGCCTTTTTGCGTAAGGCTGACGCGCACCGAGCGGCGGTCGACATCGGACCGCTTGTAATGGATGAAGCCCATGTCGACGAGCTTCTTCAAGTTGTAGGAGACGTTCGAGCCGAGATAATAACCGCGCGTTTTGAGCTCGCCGGCCGTCAACTCGCCTTCGCCGATGTTGTAGAGCAGCAGCGCTTGCACACTGTTGATCTCGGCGCCACCTTGGCGATCGAATTCGTCCTTGATGACGTCGAGAAGCAAACGATGCAGACGCTCGATCAAGCGCAGTGCCTGCAAATATTCGGTGCGAAAACTATCGTCCTGCACCGGAGCGCGATGACGCGCCACGTCCAATGCGACACCCATGAAACTTACCCTGCCTGTTACCTGTATTGACGCATCCCGATTATTCCGGGTTGTAGCGATAGATAACCCACATCCATAAATGTCGGCTAAATAGACATAGTAAAAGAATAGTTCCGAGGGTGTTTTAAAACGAATTTTTAACTGTCTTCGAGGCCTAACCCTGATGTTGGACAACAGCGGGTTAATTCAATATGGCGCTTTTGATCGACTTGGACCGCGTTCCGATAGCTACACGCGCGCCGCCTGCATTTCGACGCGCGTTGGCAAGGTGAGATCATCGTCGCCAAGCGAGCTAAAGTAGCGGTCGATCATTGTTTCCGTGATGTCGGCGAGCGCTCCAGGCGACCATTGCGGGTAACGATCTTTATCGATCAGCACCGCCCGCACCCCTTCATAGAAATCGCGATCTTCAAGACACCTCACTGCTAACCGGTAATCCTGAACAAGCGTTTCGCGCAAATCCATGTGTCGCGCCATTCGGATATGCCGATCCGTAATCGCGAGTGATAGGGGCGATTTGGTCTTCAAATCGGCAAGCGTCTTTTCCGCGAATGAGCGAACCGCGCCGGACGCGGTTTCAAGTTTGCGGAAAATCTCGCTAAGCGTATTGCCGGAAAAAAATTCCCCGATCATTTCGGCTTCGTTTTGCAGTGGCCCAGCCGGCGGGTCGCGATGCAGGCTATCCAGCAGCGGATCGATCGGCTGGGCATCCGACAGCCGCTCGACGATCGTCTCGAAAGCCGCCGAGCCAATACAATGGGTGGCAAGGCCCAGCCAGTTCGCGTCTGCCCGTTCGACGATGCGGCCCGTCAAGCCGAGATAAAGTCCCATTGGCCACTGCATCCGCGCCAGCACATGCGCAACGCCGACATCGGGGAACAGTCCGATCGACGCTTCAGGCATCGAAAAGCGGTAACCGTCTCCGGCCACGCGATGCGTGTTGTAGCAGCTTAAACCGGCGCCCGACCCGATGCATATGCCATCGATCAGCGAAACTGTGGGTTTGGAGAAACATTCGAGCAGCCAATTCAAGGCGTATTCGGAGCGAAAATACCGTTTGACGCGCGCGAGGTCCGTGGCAGCCGTCTGTGTCAGGACGCGCACATCGCCGCCAGCGCAAAAGGCTTTAGGGCTCGCCGATTTGAGCACGACGACGTAAACATCGGGGTTGCGTGCAATCGCTGGGATGGCATCCGCAATAATTTGGCGCATCTCGTCGTCGAAGGCGTTGAGTGCGCTCGGCCGGTTGAGCGTCAAGGCATGCACCGCGCCGCGCTGCTCGCTGATGACTTTCGCAAACTCGGGCGCGGATGGACTATCAACTGCGCGATGACGTGCTGACGTGGATGGGGTCATATCGGCCAAAATTTTACCGCTCCTGAAAAGCACCGGGCGCAAGGCAAGCCTGAGCGCTGCGAACATATGGCGTAAATGCGGCTGTGCCGCCACAATTTGCGCTGAACTGAAAGACACAATCTACGTCGCGCGATTCGTAGATGTTGGCGCAGTGATGTCACGGCTTTTGCGCCTATCACACACCCACCGCGCCTCGTCGGAACTTCCAGGATTTTTGCGCATTAGAATTGGGGTCGGGGCGTGACTGGAACCAGCTTTCAGCATGTAATCTAAGGAGGGACGATGACTAATACTCTCGCCCCTTGCGCGGCCGCCGTATGGCGGCGAAGAACTGTCGCACTCACGCTGCTGATAACGGTTGCATGTGGGCTAATGGCGGGACCATCGACGAGTTCCGCCGACCCCGCCGCCACGCAGTTCGAAACGATCGTCGAGGGCGTGATCGTCAAGCCCAGCAAAGCCATCGCCAAAGCCGCGTCGTCGGCCATCAAAAACGCCACAGCAGGTGTCGACGAACCCGAAAAGAAGACGACCAAATCCCGCAAAAAATCTGCGAGCAAAACCGCAGTCCAGAAAAAAACTGAAGCGGCGGACGGCGATTTCAAAGCTGCCGCCGATCCGTCTCCGCCGGCAAAACAAGTTTCCAAATCCGCACCCGCACCGTCATTAAAGGCCAATCCGGCCGCGCAGCCGCCGCCTCAGTCAGTGGAGAGCAAACCAGCAGCGCCCGCCAAGCCATCGCCGTCGTGGCCAAAGACGGTTGACGAAGCAAAAGCCGAAGCAGATGCCGCCAAACTCCCGCCCGCCGCATGGAGCGAGGCTGAAATCACGAGTGCAAAGTCGCGCTGTGACGCCATCCTCAAACGCATTCACGCCGTCGCCATCGCTCAGCCGCCCATTCGAGAGGGGGCGTGCGGAGCGCCGGCGCCGATCCAGCTCATCTCCATCGGACGCGATCCGGAAGTATCCATTTCCCCGCCGGCAACGATGACCTGCGAACTTGCTGAAGCCCTCGACACTTGGCTCTCGGGCGACTTGCAGCCGCTTGCGAAAAAACATTTCGGAGCCGAAATCATCAAGATCGAGAATATGAGCGATTATGCCTGCCGCAACGCCTATGGCCGGGCCAAGAACAAGCTCAGCGAACATGGCGTCGCCAACGCGCTCGATATTCGCGGCTTCGTCACGTCGGCCGGAAAAACCGCCTATGTGCTCGAACATTGGGGCACGCCACAGCGCGAAATTCTCGCGCGCATCGCCGCTGAGAAAGCTGCGGCTGAGCGTGCTACCGCCGCCAAGCTCGCCGCCGACAAAGCCGCGCAAGAGGCACAGCGCGCGCCCAACGTCGCCAACGCAAAGGCGGCTCGACCCCCGGCCGACCCGCCGGTCACCACCGGCTCAGCACTCGGCGCTCCGGCATCAGGGCTCGCGGCTGCCGCCGTCGTCGATGGCAAAGCCAAACTGACGGTGACGTTGCCAGGCGCCATGCGGCAGGCCCCAGCGCCTGGGCTTTCGCTCGCCGAGCCAAGCAAGCTTGGCGGTCCAAAAGCCGAGGTCAAACTCCAATTCGTCAAACCGGCGCCAGAGCCGACCGCTGACAGCCGCCGCGCGTTTCTCCATCAAGCGCACGAAGCCGCGTGCCGGATTTTTGGCACGACGCTCGGGCCCGAGGCCAACGCCGATCATCGCAATCATTTCCACGTCGATATGGCAGCACGTAAGGTGACGAAAATCTGCGATTAACCAGTTCGGCAACCACGTTCGCCATCCGGCCTTGCCAAGCGCCGGTCAGCGCCGTCATGGTGCCAACCAAGTCAGCACTGCGACACGTCACGTCGTTGGCGCTGCAAAAAACTGCCGCACCTGGATATTTTCACGCATGCCGCCGATCAAGCGCGCCGTTACGAAGTCCCGCCGACCTGCGGCTCAGACTGCAATGACTGAAGCGACGGCCGGATCGTTCCCGCATGTCCGCCTTCGCCGCAACCGCAAAGCTGCATGGGCACGCCATCTGGTCAGCGAAAACGCGCTTTCGCCGAGCGATTTGATCTGGCCGATGTTTGTGCTCGAAGGCAAAGCGACGCGCAGCCCGGTCTCATCGATGCCCGGTGTCGAGCGCTTGTCGATCGACTTGATTGTCGAGGCGGCGCGCGAGGCGGTCGATCTCGGTATTCCGGCGCTGGCGATTTTTCCCTACACCGACATTAAGTTGCGCTCGGCCGATGCGCGCGAGGCGTCGAACCCCAACAACCTCGTTTGCCGCGCCACGCGCGCCATCAAGAAAGCAAACCTCGACATCGGCGTCATTCTGGATGTCGCGCTCGATCCCTACACCAGCCACGGCCATGATGGCCTGCTGGTCGACGACGAGATCGTCAACGACGCAACCCTTGCGACCCTCGTCAAACAATCGCTGGTCCAGGCCGATGCTGGCGCTGATATTCTTGCGCCCTCCGACATGATGGACGGCCGGATCGGCGCGATCAGGCGGGCGCTCGAAGGCGCCGGCCATCACAACACGCAGTTGATGTCGTATGCCGCCAAGTACGCCAGCGCTTTTTATGGCCCGTTCCGCGACGCTGTCGGCTCGTCGGGGTTTTTAAAGGGCGACAAACGCACCTACCAGATGGACCCGGCCAACAGCGATGAAGCCATCCGCGAAGTCGGGCTCGACATCGCCGAAGGCGCCGACATGGTCATGGTCAAGCCCGGCATGCCGTATCTCGACATCGTGCGGCGCGTTTCCGAAACCTTCAGCGTGCCGACGCTCGCCTATCAGGTGTCCGGCGAATATGCGATGATCTCGGCCGCCGCCGCGCAAGGCGTGCTTGATCCCGACAAGTCGATGATGGAAAGTCTGCTGTCGTTCAAACGTGCCGGCGCCTGCGGCGTGCTCACCTATTTCGCGCCCCGCGCGGCACGGCTCTTGGCGATGCGCTAGAGTGCTTCCGGAAAAGTGGGTGCCGGTTTTCCGATAAGAAGCACGACGAACCAAAGAGCATAAGTGCTTCCGGAAAAGTGGGCACCGGTTTTCCGATTAGAAGCACGACGAATTAGAGAGCTTGGGTTTGTCCATCCATCCGCTAGATGCTGACAGACCCTAGACGATCAACGCCGCACCCGGCGTCGTGGCTCCTGGTCGACGGGGCCTTGTTCTGTCGCAACGCCTGTACCGTCCGCTGCGGCAGGCGCCTCGCCTTCCGCGCGCACGGCTTCCGGCACTTTCTGAGCCGTCGTCGTCTTCGGGTTTTGACATTCGGTCAGCCAGACGTCGACGGTTGGATGCTCAACGCCATACAAACCCGGACTTTCGGCAAACATCCAGCCGGTGAAGACCCGCGCCTCTTTGCCGTCGAGTTGCAATTCATCGACCTCGACAAAGGTCGACGTTTTTGGCTGCTCCGTCGGCGGGCGCGAAAAGCAAACGCGCGGCGTGACCTTGAGCGCGCCGAAGGTCGCGGATTTGCCGAGTTCAACTTCGAATTTTGAGATTCGCGCCGTAACCTTGTCGAGTGCGGAAAAAATTGCGACCTGATTTTCGATCCGCTCGGCGCGAGCCGGACCCACGCCAAGCCAAGGCGCAATCGTTGCGACGAGCACGAAAATCAGACGCGCCACGGGACTGAGGACTGTGACAACTTTCGTCAAATCGGCTCCAATTCAACTCATGCCCGGCGGGAGTGGCGATGGCAATCAGGCGACGCGCATCCGGCAGAGCGCCACCTCGTTCACCAGCAAACGTGTCACTACCATGGCCAGCTTGGTCTAGCTCAAGCAAGTGCTGCGGCAAACCTCACCCATGGAGATATCAGTTCGGCGTCCATGGCTTGTAGTCGGCACTGGATTTTGCTCTGACGCCATCGCCGAGAATGGAGCCCTGGGGCCGATAGGCCGCCGAAGTCCCGGTCATGTTCATCTGGTGCGGCCGCTGCCATGGTTTAGCCTGGTAACGCTCATCCGTTGGCAGCGTATCGACGGTGTGATGCAGCCAGCCGTGCCATTCCGGCGGCACTTGCGTCGGCTCGGACATATCGCGGTAGATGACCCAGCGCGACGGCACGCCCAGCGGCCCGACACCTTTGGTTTGGGTGTAATATTGGTTGCCGTACCCGTCCTCGCCGACCAGCTTGCCTTTGCGCCAGGTAAAAAGGCGCGTGCCCCAGGTGTTGCCACCCCACCAGCTGAAGATTTCACTGAACAAGCTCATTCGTCGACACACCTTTTCGCCTGATCGGGAAGGTTTCGATTAAGCGGTCTACCCGCGTTTTGTCCAGCGGCGACCTCAGAGTGCGCACACCGGTGCGAGCCGGCAACACTTATGGTGCGGAATCGCATTACGTTATGCTCAGGGGCTTGGCGAAACAGCGCCGTCCACGGCTTGCCAACAGGCCCCGTGAAGCTCTTGAATTGCTGCCAATGCCGCGATTGCAGGGCCTCCGGCGCATCTCACCCACAAGTTGCTAACACCACTACATCTTGTGTCGGTTGCTTCTGCCACCACAATATATGCCAATTTTTACATGACGGCGGACTCGAATCGTCATAGCTTTTTGCGATGAGAATGCGACGCTCGGCAAGTTGATCCTTTGCGGGAAAATCGTGCCAGATCAGTCGGTCCGGTCGGCCGTTTCGCGGCTTTCGCCTGGCTCGATGACGCAGCTCTGGCTGGCCATTCGCTAGTCCACGCTGTGGTGCGTTTGTCGCTCGTCCTTCGGTCAGTTCGTCAGCAAGCACGCGTTTTCACGGCACCATCGACGCGCGGGGGCGCTCGGGGCGACCATCAATGCTGGCGGATGACAGACGGAGAAGCGCCAGCCATTCGAGATGACATTTATTCGGGTCTTTGACTTGTAACTCGTACTGAGACCTCCGCACATTGGGGGCACGACACTTATGAAGATCACGCGGCGCTTTACGACAGCTGGACAATCACCCTACGCGACGATGCCGTTCCGGCGCGCGACTTCCGAAATCAAGAATCCAGATGGGTCTGTCGTTTTCCGCCTCGATGGCTTCGACGTGCCCGAGCATTTCAGCCAAGTCGCCGCTGATATTCTGGCGCAGAAGTATTTCCGCAAAGCCGGTGTCGCGCGCCGCCTGAAAAAATTCGAAGAGACGCAGATTCCATCGTGGCTTTGGCGCTCGATTCCCGATGAGGCAGCCCTCAATGCGATTCCGGAAGCCGAACGCTTTGGCGGCGAAAGCGACGCTCGTCAAGTCTTCGACCGTCTCGCCGGCACGTGGACGTACTGGGGCTGGAAGGGCGGATACTTTTCAACCGAAGACGATGCGCGGGCGTTCTTCGATGAGCATCGCTACATGCTCGCCATGCAAATGGCGGCACCGAATTCGCCGCAGTGGTTCAACACCGGTTTGCACTGGGCCTACGGGATCGACGGTCCTGGCCAGGGACACATGTATGTCGACTATCAGACCGGCCAGCTGACCTCGTCTTCGTCGGCCTACGAACATCCCCAACCCCACGCCTGTTTCATTCAGTCAGTCGCTGATGATCTCGTCGGTGATGGCGGAATCATGGATCTGTGGGTTCGCGAAGCGCGCTTGTTCAAATATGGCTCGGGTACGGGCTCGAACTTCTCATCCCTGCGCGGTGCCAATGAAAAACTCTCGGGCGGCGGCCGTTCGTCCGGCCTGATGAGCTTCCTCAAGATCGGCGATCGCGCGGCTGGCGCCATTAAGTCCGGTGGCACGACGCGGCGCGCCGCCAAGATGGTGGTCGTTGATGTCGACCATCCCGATATCGAAGAATACATTACCTGGAAGGTGCGTGAAGAACAGAAGGTCGCCGCCCTGGTCACCGGTTCGAAGATTTGCCAGAAGCGCCTCAAGGCGGTGATGAAAGCCTGCGTCAACTGTGAAGCCGACGCCGGCGATTGTTTCGATCCTGCGAAAAATCCGAAGCTCAAGCAGGCGATCCGCGACGCCAAGCGCGATCTGGTGCCGCAAAACTACGTCCTGCGCGTCATCCAATTTGCCAAGCAGGGCTACACGGACATCGCCTTCGACACCTACGACACCGATTGGGATAGCGAAGCCTATCTCACCGTCTCAGGCCAGAACTCTAACAACTCGGTGCGCGTGACCGACGAGTTCCTCAACGCCGTCGTCGAAGACAAGCCGTGGAACCTCACTGCACGCCTCGGCAACAAAGTCACAAAGACGTTGCAGGCGCGCGATCTGTGGGAACAGATCGGTCATGCCGCCTGGGCTTCGGCCGATCCCGGCATTCAATTCCACACCACCATCAACGACTGGCACACGTGCCCGCAATCAGGCGAAATTCGCGCCTCGAACCCGTGCTCGGAATATATGTTCCTCGATGACACCGCGTGCAACCTCGCGTCGCTCAACCTGCTGCGCTTCCGCCGCGACGACAAATCGTTTGACATCGAGGCTTACGAACACGCCTGCCGCCTGTGGACCATCGTGCTCGAAATCTCGGTGCTGATGGCGCAGTTCCCGTCACGCCAGATCGCTGAATTGAGCTACCGCTATCGCACGCTCGGCCTCGGCTTCGCCAATATCGGCGGCCTGCTGATGTCGGCTGGTACCTCGTATGATTCAGATGAAGGCCGCGCCATTTGCGGGGCCATCTCGGCCATCATGACCGGCGTCGCTTACGCCACAAGCGCTGAAATGGCTGGCGAGCTCGGCCCGTTTCCCGGCTATGCGCCGAACGCCAGCGACATGCTGCGCGTCATCCGCAACCATCGCCGCGCCGCCTACGGTTACTCCCAGGGCTATGAAAAACTCTCGGTCGCGCCGGTGCCGCTCGATCATGCCTCATGCTTCGACACGCGCATGATCGATGCCGCCAAGCGCGTCTGGGATCAGGCGCTGTCGCTCGGCGAACGCTACGGTTATCGCAACGCCCAATCGACCGTGGTCGCGCCGACCGGCACCATCGGCCTCGTCATGGATTGCGACACGACCGGCATCGAACCTGACTTCGCGCTCGTCAAATTCAAGAAGCTCGCCGGCGGCGGCTATTTCAAGATCATCAACCAGTCGGTTCCGGAAGCCTTGAGCACGCTCGGCTATGCCCCGCATCAGGTTGCCGAGATCGAAGCCTACGCGGTCGGTCACGCCTCGCTGCGCCAATCGCCCGCCATCAATCACACGTCGCTCAAAGCCCGCGGCTTCACCGACGAAGCGCTGGAAAAAATCGAGAGCGGCTTGGCATCGGCGTTCGATATCAAGTTCGTGTTCAACCGCTGGACCTTGGGCGATGCGTTCCTGATCGACACACTCAAAGTTCCAGCCGACAAGCTTGCCGATCCGGCGTTCGATCTGTTCGCCCATCTCGGCTTTTCAAAACGCGATGTCGAAGCGGCCAACGAACATGTTTGCGGCGCCATGACGCTTGAAGGTGCGCCGCACCTGAAAGAGCACCACTTGTCGGTGTTCGATTGCGCCAACCCGTGCGGCCGCAAGGGCCGCCGCTATTTGTCCGTCGACAGCCACATCCGCATGATGGCGGCGTCGCAGCCGTTCATCTCGGGTGCGATTTCCAAAACCATCAACATGCCCAACGACGCTACAGTGGACGATTGCAAACAATCGTACATGCTATCGTGGAAGCTGGCGCTGAAGGCCAACGCTCTCTATCGCGATGGCTCGAAGCTGTCGCAGCCGCTGAATTCGCAGGTCCTCGGCGACGACGACGGCGCAGACGAAACCGCGGCAGAGGCCTTGCTTGCCAATCCGGCAATGGCGGCACGCACGGCCGTCGTGACTGAGCGGATCGTCGAGCGCATCGTCGAGCGCGTCGAATACATCAAGAGCCAAGAGCGCGAAAAGATGCCGGGCCGGCGCAAGGGCTACACGCAAAAAGCCAGCGTCGGCGGGCATAAAGTGTATCTGCGCACCGGCGAATACGACAACGGCAATCTCGGCGAAATCTTCATCGACATGCACAAGGAGGGCGCGGCCTTCCGGTCCTTGATGAACAATTTCGCCATCGCCATCTCGCTTGGCCTGCAATACGGCGTGCCGCTCGAAGAATACGTCGAGGCATTCACCTTCACGCGCTTTGAACCGGCCGGCCTAGTGCAGGGCAACGAGACGATCAAGAACGCCACTTCGATCCTCGACTACATCTTCCGCGAACTCGCCGTGTCGTACCTCGGCCGCCACGATCTGGCGCATGTCGATCCGCGCGAAATCGTCGGCGAGACCGGGCTTGGCTCGTCCGATGCCGACACCGACATCCAGCTCGATCTCGATCTGCCTCAGCGCGACGTGGCGAAGGGGCTTGTGCGCGGCGCGCCGGTCGTGCGTCTCGCCAGCCGCGGCGGATCGCAGGTCACGTCGACGTCGACGGCATCGTCGACCGGCACCATCGACGCCATGCGCCAGATGCAGCAGGACGTCACCGACCTGCACGGCGGCGCGCCGCAAAGCATCGGCGCCACCGCGTTGAAGGCCGACACCGAAACGCTCTATCAGCGCACGATCGTCACGGCGGCGCCGGTGCTGACCAAAGCCGAACTGCACAAGCAGCGCGCGTCCGAAGCCAAACTGCGCGGCTACGAAGGCGTCTCCTGCACCGAATGCCACAACTTCACGATGGTTCGGAATGGCACGTGTTTGAAGTGCGACACGTGTGGAAGCACGAGTGGGTGTTCGTGATTAAACAGATTGCGATGTTTTACTTCACAAATGAAACGAAATCCGACTAATCCATCACGTGGAATTTAGAAATGTCGTTAGCTTCCGTTCGGCAACTGCTACTTGTGACCGCCCAACAATCGATGGCCCGCGCCGAAGCCGCTGACGAGAAAGCAGTTTCAGCGAAAAACCGGTTAAGTAGCGCTATTTCCGATGCCGCATCGAAAAAACGTCGAGACCGATTTGAAGCAGAGATGATGACCGCCTTTGCAGAAACTGAAGTGGCCGAGCTCGATACCGGGCGGGCTGTCGCAGCACTACGTCAGTTTGAAGAAGACAACTCTCTTGAATCGTCTTCGATCAATGAGGACCGTGAGAGAAGGGAGAATGTTGATATGATTGACACCATTAGCAGGCGAAAAAAGTCATCATCCTCTGCCGTGTAGCACTTTTGCGAACGCGTTCGGGGATCCAGCGTCAGGGTTCGTCGAAGACGCATTTACAAGGCGCTCCATCGTGAGCACTTTGCTTGTTTTTGAGCCTTCGGCAATTCTTACGCTGGATCCCCGGCCATCGTTCGCGTTGCTCACTCGGCCGAGGATGACGATCCAAACAGCTACCACTACTGCGGTTCTATCTTGCTCTCAAACCGTCAACAACAACAACGACCCGTCATCCTCGAACGCGGGAGGGAAGCGACCAAGTTCGGGGATCCAGCGTCAGGACTCGTCGAAGACGCATTTACAAGGCGCTCTATCGTGAGCGCCTTGCTTGTTTTTGAGCCTTCGGCAATCCTTGCGCTGGATCCCCGGCCTTCGCGACGGCTGCGCCGCGCTCGACCGAGGATGACGATCCGAGGAGGCGTCGTGCGCGCCAAACAACCGGCGATTTATATTCTCGCAAGCCGAAAAAACGGAACGCTCTATGTCGGCGTCACGTCTGATCTTGCCGCGCGCGTCGCAATCCATCAGCAGAAATTGGTCGATGGGTTCACCAAGCGTTATGGCGTGCATCGTCTGGTGCACTACGAATACTTCGCGACGATGCTCGACGCTATCGCACGAGAGAAACAGCTGAAGAAATTCTTACGTGCTCAAAAGATCGCGCTGATTGAAGCTACAAATCCCGAGTGGACCGACCTCGCCCAGACTATTCAAAATTGGCGCGACTAATTCTGTTCGTCATCCTCGAACGCGGGAGGGAAGCGACCAAGTTTGGGGATCCAGCGCAAAGTGCGTCGAAGACGCATTTACAAGGCGCTCCATTGTGAGCGCCTTGATTGTTTTTGAGCCTTCGGCAATCCTTACGCTGGATCCCCGGCCTTCGCGACGGCTGCGCCGCGCTCGACCGAGGATGACGATCCGAGGAGGTAAACTTCCCTCCTTCCTCACGCCAAACTCGCGGCTAGATTGATCGCAAGCGCCAGCACCATCGTGTTGAAGAAGAACGCGAGCGTGCCATGCACCGTCACCAAGCGCCGCAACGATTTCGACGCGATTGACACATCCGAGGTTTGCGACGTCGCCCCGATCGAGGTTGCGAAATAAAAGAAATCCCAATAGTCCGGGGTCGTGTCCTTGGGAAATTCCAACACCCGCGGCGCGTCCGCCTCGATGTTCTCCGGCGCGTAGTATTCGTGGGCGTAATGCATCGTGAACACCACTTGCATCACCAGCCACGCGATCAAAATCGCCAGCGCAGCAAGACCAATATATAGAAACTTGCCCCCGTCTGACGCGGCCTTCGCCTGCGTCAGCAATCCGAAAATTACCGTCAGGCTCGAAAAGATCGCCAGCATGATGAGCACGAGAATGACGATGGCGCCCTCGTCCTGCCGGGCGGCGCGCGATTTGATTTTGTCTGAGTGGCACGCCGCCATGATGCGCGCGCTCAGTAGGAGATACGTGCTGCCGCCGAGACACCACGCAATCGCCTCGCTCAGCGCGCCAGATAGGTACGATGGCAACACCAGAAGAGCGGCCACGCCGACACCGATGCCGGTGTAGACCGGCGGCCGGATCAGCATTGATCGCCAAATTTCAATTGGATAGCGCCACTTCATGCGCGGAGCGGTCTCGACAGATGTACTTTTCGCCGGCGTCGCCATCGCTACTCTCGGAAGCTTGTCGTCTCGCATTTAGGACAAGCGCTGGTCGACAACCTGCAAACTTGTGAGCCCCGAGTGATGACCGTATGCAAACTGCGTCTTAAGCATCATCTCGACCGGCGTCAGGCATCGGAGTCGCAACGGTCGTCGAACCTTTCGTCTTGGATCGATTTTTTTTCGGATTGCTGTTGCACAGCATGCTGGCGCGCCGCTTCCTCTTCCGTCTCTTCGAGACGAACGAAGGCGTCGATCAAACTCCAACTCATCGGCCGGCGCAGCATGTGCCGGTAGCGCTTCTGGAGTTCCAAACCTATCCGTTTCATTGTTTCATTCATAACAATCAAACCATCGTTTGGCCGCGTGGTTCCACGCAGCCCATGATTCCCGGCCATTCACCATGCCGAAAATAAATCACGGCAAACTTATCCCCGTCCGCAGCCACCCCCGCATACTCGCGTCATCCCGCCTCGACCAAGGACGGCTCGAGAGCGTTTCGTGTTTGGGGGTGGGTGGCAGGTTGAGCGCGTTGCGTCCAAGGGAGTAACGGCCCGAGAGCGCCGCGAAGCGAACACGTCGATGCTCTGAGGATGCGGACCCCGCTGGCGGAGTAAGGAACCGCCCATATCGACGGGTCGACCAGAAACCCCTGCGCGGAGCGCGCCCGAGGCGCCGCTCATCTCCGGAACGCGGTACCGAGAGCCTTCCCGGCTGAGATTGGGCCAATTCTGTTTGCGCCGGTTGAGCCGATCCGGCAGGAGGCGGGCGCAGTGCGATGCCTAAGCATCGGACAAGCCTGCCAACGAACCGGGCGGCCAACCCGCGCGAACCCGAAGGGCCATCCTACATAGGGAAGGTGGCTTTTGCGCTGATCCACGTCGGGCTTCATCTCGGCCGCACGTTGGGTGCGGCCGTCGCCAAATCCCTTGGTCTCAGCGCAAAAGCCCCTCGTCAGAATGGTTCAATCTCAGCTGGGAAGGCTCAGGGTGCTAAGGCGCGCTCCGCTCCCTTCTTTTCAACCGGCGATGCTCGGCGGCATCGCCGGGTGGCATTTGCTTGTCCCGGCGACTTCGCTTCGCGGGCTTTTTGCTCGGCGCTTGCGACTCTCCTTCATCGAGCCGGCCGCCAGCGCAGACGCTCCGTCGCTTCCGGCCGGCTCTGCGGAGCAGAGTCGGAAGCGACCAGCAAAGATCCAGCCGGCCGCCGGGGACGGATGAGCGCAACAGCGGCTCATCCTCACCATTCCAACTTATGCTCAGTTTTCTTGAAAGCGCGAATCGGTGCAGTGTCAGAGGCTTAAGTTTGAAGGCAATCGAAGGATTTTCATGGCTGTCGATGCGCCGCGTGCGCCGCTCGCCGTTTACATGCTGGCCGATCACCTCGACGCGGCACTCGCCGCGGGCGAAGATCTCATTGCGCGCGGCGCTGACTGGCGGCAGCTCGCCGAACAGCCGGGCGATAATGTGGCGCTGTTTGCGGCAGCCCAGCGCGACATCGCCGAAGACGTGCGCTCGTTCGAACTCATGCTCACCGCTCGTATCCTCAAAGCCCGCGAACACGCCCGCGCCCTTGGCACGATAGACGCACGTTTCGCTGCCGTCGCGAATTTGTTCGTCTCAGGCACTGGCCTGCTGCTCGACGCAGTGGATGAAGCCGGCGATGCCCGCGGTCTCGACTTCGATTCCGGCGATGGTCTGGTCGCCTACATTCGCGGCCGGGGATTGATCGCCCCGCACGCCGCCGGGATTTCACATCCCGCGCAACTGACCATCGACGACAGTTTCCGCGTCGCCAAGCGCATCGCGCTTGGGCCGCTTCTCGATATGGCGGGCGCCTTCCTCGACGCGCTCGACACGCACTACGACCTGTTCGTCGTTGGCAGCGACCGCGACGCGAGGTCGACTGCGACGGTCACAGCCGCTGCGGAAATGCCGTCTAAACCGCCGAGTTTCGGGCGCCTCACGATCAACTGAGTTACACCGCGAAACCGTCGTTGGCCGCTTTTAGAGTTTTGGCCACCGCTCCGTGATAGTCGGATACGATGGGGTCACGTCTGCCGTGAGCGACGACGGCACCGCGCGGCGCGGCCGCTCCCTCGGTTCAATTCCGTAGAGACGCCGAGCGGCCGCCTTCAACCCGTCCGCTGGGCTGAGGTTCGTTGCAGCGGGTTCGACAGCTGCGACCACATTCCCAAAGCGCAGCGTCGCGACCAATGCCGGCCGCGCCGTCTTGAGTGCCGGAAGCATCTTGCCAGCGGCCGGCGCGAACACCGAGCCGGACATTGAATTCAAAGCCATAGCGACCATCATGCCGCCCTGTGCCTGATCGAGCGAAGCAAACGTGCCGATGGGTCCAGGCACAGCGTCATAGCGGCGGTTTTTCTTGTATTTCGCTTCAGCTAGAGACGGTGCCGAGACGACGCGGACTTGCAAATCCGCAACGCCGCGGGTCTTGAAGCCCAGTTTGTCAGCCACACCGCGCGAAACGTCCAGCTTTCGCTTGCCCCAATAGGGCCCGGCGTTGTTGACCCGCACCACCGCCGATTTGCCGTTCGAGGGATTGCGCAACAGCAGCACTGTGCCGTTGGGATAGATCGGGCTCGCCGCGTTGTCGGCGTCGTTTGGCCGAAAAACTTCGCCCGATGATGTCAGACCGCACGGGTTGAAGCGGTCGCGTTTGCAGTCATCATAAAAAGACGTCTTGAACGTCAAATCGCGGCCGACAAGGGCCACCATTTCTGCTATCGTATTGACGCGATGGCAGATGCCGTTGAAGCAGTAAGTCTTGCCGGGGGTTTTGGCCTCGGCGGATGACATTGGGAGCAGAAGCGAGACGGCTATGATGCCGAAAAGCGCCCAGCCATTTGCAACGCGTGCTCGATGCGCGCCAACGATGGCCATTTTCCAAAATTGAGCGGACATTCCGGCGTACTCCCTCTCATCGGCTACTCGTCGGCAGTCGCGTTAAGCAACGCTCCGCACAAGCCGAACGCACCGGACACAGTTCCCCAATGCCCTAGCGAGAACAAAACAAAAACATTTACCAAGGCAACTTAGGGAGGATTAAAGGGGTAAGTTAACGTGGCGGATTGCCGCCGCTTTGCGACGCAATAATCCGTTCGAATTCATATAGTTATTTGAACGACGTCAGAATTGCTGCTCGCTTGAGCGCGGCTTAAGCCAGCCGGTCGATCTCTGTCCGCAGCATTGCTGCCGCGTCATCCAGCCGATTTGGCGACGTCGACCTCAGTACCAATTCGCTCGCGGGCCGCCCCTCGAATAAATACGGATAACATCCCATCGCGACGTCCGGATAGCGCCGCTGGTGCGCCTCCAGCGTCGCCGCGATTTCGCTTTCCGGCCGATTGACCGACAGCGTCGCCGTCAACATTCGCGCGCCCGTTGCCAGCAATGGCGTCACCGCTTCCAGCATCACCGCCATGATGTCCGGGATGCCGGCCATGACGATCACATTACCCAGCATGAAGCCCGGCGCACCTGAGATGCGGTTTTCGATCAGCGAAGCCCCGGCCGGGATCCGCGCCATGCGGCGGCGTGCGTCGGTCAGCTCTAGACCGCGGCCATCGTAGTAAGCCTTCAGGATCGCCTCGGCGTCCGGTGACACACCGATTGAGACGCCGAACGCCTTGGCCACCGCGTCGGCCGTAATGTCATCGTGCGTCGGGCCGATGCCGCCCGTCGTGAAGACGTATGTGTAGCGCGCGCGCAAAGCAGCCAGCGCGGCGACGATTTCGGTCTCGATATCGGCGACCACGCGGACTTCGCGCAGCCGAATGCCGATCTCGGTCAGATGGCTGGCGATGGTGCCGCTGTTCTTGTCCTTGGTTCGGCCGGACAAAATCTCGTCGCCAATCACCAGCACGGCCGCCGTGACGATGTCCGCTGATGGCACGAAACGTCTCCTTGTCAGATCCTCAATGGCTGGCACTCAATAACTAGCCGCTGCGGTGGCATAACATTCGCGGTGGCGCCGCGGGAATGCGGCACTCTCGGGCACAAAACCTTGCCGCTACGAAGTCAATGCGCCGTCAGCCAAAGATCCAGCGCCACAACTGCACCAGCAAACTCGGCGCGTTCGCCGCATGGTTGCTGTGCCCGTGATCCATTGGGGCACGCTGAGCCGCACGAATTTCGACGACCGCAGCATTAACTTTGGCAGCGAGAAGCTTCGTGCCGCGTTCCGCCGTGGCGCGGCGCGGATCACCCGACACGCCGTCACGGTCGGCAACGGCGCGATCCAAGTGCACGCCGTCCGGCGCGATTGCCAAAAGCTCAGACGTGTCTCGGATGCCCGCATGCGTGCCGATGCTGGCCTGGGTTTCTCCACCCTCCGCCTTCAAAAGCAAGAGCGACGTTTCCGGCCTATAATATTCATTTGCGCTCAGCACGCGAACGTTCTGGTCTGCCCACTCGCGTTGCAGGGCTTCCGCAACGGCTCGCTGCGGCGCTTGATTGGGACCGCTGTCGCCGATGAAGACGATGGTTTTGAAGCCGTGCGCTTGAAAGCTCCGCGCCGCGCCGTCGAGAATGCCGGCAAAGACCTGCGGGCTGATGCTGATGCTGCCCGGATAGGCCATGTGTCCGTCGCGCGCTTCGATGTCGCCTTCCGGCGTATACGCGATCACTGGCGCAACCAACGCATCTCCGAGCGACTGAGCGATGCGTCGGGCAGTCTCGGCAACGATCAGATTATGCTTGCCGGTGATCATGTGCGGCCCATTCTGTTCGGTGCCGCCAGATGGAATGAGGATCGTGGTTTTCCCAGCCGCCACCGCGTCGCGGATTTCCGGCCACGTCATGTGCGCCGTTTCCAGCGGCTCAGCCTGCGCTGGACCATGCCATGCAGCCAGCATGACAATGCCGAGAACGACTGCGGCAGTGACTGCAAAGCGAAGACGGTTCAGCACGGCCTGTGGTTCCCCTCGCGACTCGCCCGTTTCCGACACGCTAGCATTTTGCCGTTGCTGCCCGTAGCCGCAAACGGCTATCTGACAGTCATGAAATTCGCGACCCCGCTCGTCTGCGGCACCCTCATTCAACGCTACAAGCGCTTCCTTGCCGATGTCCGGCTTGAAGACGGTACTACGATCACTGCCACCTGTCCGAATACCGGTTCGATGATGGGTCTCAGCGCTCCGGGCTCTAAAGTTTGGCTGTCGACCAATGAAAGCCCGACGCGCAAATATCGCCACACCTGGGAACTGATCGAGGCCGACGGCGGCAGAGGGCCGACGTTGGTCGGCATCAATACCAACCATCCCAATGCGCTCGTGTTCGAGGCCCTCGAAAGCGGCCGCATGGGCGAGTTGAAGGGCTACGGCAGCGCCCGGCGCGAAGTGAAATACGGCGTCAACAGCCGCATCGACATTTTGCTCGAGGGCGGCCTCGGCGGTCTCAACTGCTACGTTGAAATCAAAAACGTCCACCTCGTGCGCACGCCGGGCGTCGCCGAGTTCCCCGACAGCAAGACCGAACGCGGCGTCAAACACCTCGGCGAACTGTCGGCCATGGTCCGCGAGGGTCATAAGGCCGTCATGGTCTATCTCGTGCAGCGCAATGACGTTGACCGCTTCGACATCGCACGCGATATCGATCCCGCCTATGCAGCAGCCTTTCTGAAGGCCGACAAAGCCGGTGTCGAAATGCTGTGCTATGCCTGCCGCCTTTCCGCGACTGAAATCCTTGTTGACCGGCGCATCGATTTCGCGACCTAAACCCTTGATTTAGGCGCGCTGCGATCCTTCCACTGCCCCGCTGCGCACGAATTCGTGAAGCGACCCGGGAGCGTCGGCGAAACGAACATCCAACCTCTAGCGTAGTTCGAGGGTAGGAAACGGGTGGTGCCGAGCGCACCCCAAAGAAGAGGATCGCCGCATGTTTTCCCGTCGCCTGTTCACCACGACCACACTTGCACTGGCAGGCGCGCTGGTCAGCGGTAAAATGTCCGCCGACGCCGCCGATGACACCACGAAAAGGTTCGAAATCATGAAGTCTGAAGAAGAATGGAAAAAGATCCTAACGCCTGATCAATTTTACGTCCTGCGCAAGCACGGGACAGAGCGGGCCGGGACATCACCGCTCGACAAGACGTACGCCGAAGGTACGTACAAATGCGCCGGCTGTGATCTGCCAGTCTACACGTCCGACACAAAATTCGACAGCGGCACAGGCTGGCCGAGCTTCTTCAAACCGATCGACAACGCCACAGGCACGTCAGTCGACAAAAGCTTTTTCACGACGCGGACAGAAGTGCATTGCAGCCGCTGCGGCGGCCACCTCGGTCATGTCTTCGAAGACGGGCCTCAGCCAACCGGCTTGCGCTACTGCATGAATGGCGTGGCGATGACTTTCGAGCCGAAAAAAGCCGGCCCGGCATAGTTCACTTTTACTAAAAGCAGTCTCACCCGGCAGGTGAGACTGCTCCAACCTGTGTTCATCATTGTTTTATTCGAGGCGACATGAAGCGACTTATTTCCACTATTCTGCTGCTCTGCGCGGTGCTTGCACCCGCTGCAAATGCGCAAGATACCGGCAACAAACCCACAACCGAAATCGCGACCTTCGCGGCTGGCTGCTATTGGTGCGTTGAAAGCGACTTCGACAAAGTCAGAGGCGTGCTCTCGACAGAGTCCGGTTTCATGGGCGGTTCGTTTCCCAACCCGACCTATCAGCAAGTGAGCACGGGGCGCACGGGACATACCGAAGTCGTGCGAGTGACCTACGATCCGTCCATCACGAACTATGAAGCGCTGCTGGCGCATTACTGGGTCAATGTCGATCCTGTCGACGGCGGCGGTCAGTTCTGCGATCGCGGCAGCCAATATCGACCTGCCATTTTCACTTATAACGACGAACAAAAACGATTGGCCGAAGCGAGCAAGCAAAAGCTTGTCGACAGCAAGCGTTTCGATCGGCCTGTGGTGGTGGAAATTCTGCCCGACTCGGCGTTTACTCCAGCACCGGATCAGGATTTCTACAAGACCAATTCCATTCGCTACAAATATTACCGAGCTGGATGCGGTCGCGACGCTCGCCTCAGTCAGGCTTGGGGCGACAAGCCAGCCTACTAAGATCAGCGTCGGTGACTGACGCCGATCGCTTAGATATCGTTCAGCGAAGTCGGCGGTTTCAGCGGTATAGGGCCAATCAACTGGTCGAGGCAGCCCGAGAGCGCTGCCTCCCAATGCGGTAGCCGAACGCCGTGCACGCGGCGCAGCTTTTCAGTCGACAAGACGGAATAAGCCGGTCTGCGTGCCTTCGTTGGATAGTCGGCCGTGGTGATGCCATCGATTGGGACGTGCGGCGCTCCGCGTTGTTGTGCGCCGACCATGATGGCGCGCGCGAATTGGCACCAGGTCGTTTCGCCGCTGCTGGCGACATGGAAAATGCCGAAGGCGTGCTCCGTTGCCGACTGCGCTCCGATGCGCGGAATAATCTGCAAAACAACCGCCGCCAAGTCATCGGCAAACGTCGGGCTACCGCGCTGATCGTCAACGACGCGCAGGCGCGGCCGCTCAGCGGCAAGGCGCAGCATGGTTTTAACAAAGTTAGTGCCGTCGGGACTGCACACCCAAGCGGTTCGCAAAATGACATGCCGCGAGTTGGCGGCGCTCACCATCCGCTCGCCATCGAGTTTGGATTGCCCATATACGCCGAGCGGTCCTGTTGGGTCGTTTTCATCGTAGGGCCGCGATGCCGAACCGTCGAACACGTAGTCAGTGGAGAAATGGATGATCGGCGCCCCGATCTCGGCAGCAGCGGCGGCCGCAGCCCCGGCGCCATCGGCGTTGACGGCGCGGGCAAGATCGGGCTCGTCCTCGGCCTTATCGACGGCCGTGTAGGCTGCCGCGTTCACAACAATTTCAGGGCTGCTGGCGATGATCGCGTCGCGCACCGTGTTCGGGCAACTGAGATCGACTAACGGCCGAGAGAGAATGATCACCTCGTGCCCGGCTTCGGAGAGGCCGCGATTGAGTGCGAGCGCAAGCTGACCGTCGCGCCCGATGACCGCAATGCGGCGTGGTTTTTGCTGCGTCATTCAAGTTGTTTCTCACGCGTCGGTTCCCGATCCCTCCCTACGAAACTCACAGGGGTAGAGCAATACTTAGCAATCCGTTTGACGCGCGGGAGCGTCGCGCACGTTCGGCATTTTGCAAACGGATGCAGCAACGTCAGTCTGCCGCCTTCGTTTCGCACTCAAGGCCCAATCTCCCGACAAGATCCATAAGTTCGGCGCGCAACGCAAGGATATCAGCTTCAGACATTTCCAGTCTGCAGGCAACAAATCGGCGAGCCTCAAGTGCTGCCGCCTGTAGTTGCCGCCCGGTCTCAGTCAACCACACCTTGACTTGCCGCTCATCGGCCTTGTCGCGCTGGCGTCTGACAAAAGACATCCCCTCCAACCGCTTCAACAACGGCGTGAGCGTGCCGGAATCGAGCATCAGTTTGTCGCCGATTTCGGAAATGTTCAGTCCATCTTTTTCCCACAGGACGATCATGACGAGATACTGCGGATACGTCAGGCCGATTGGTGCAAGCCGCTCACGATACGTTTTCGAGATGGCCCGCGTTGCCGCGTAAAGCGCGAAACAAAGCTGGTTGTCCAGTTGCAATAAATCGTAGGCCGAAGGCACGGCCGCTGTTTTCTCTGAGAGCGCCATGACTGTATCCCGTTGTTTCGCGTGCAAGACCGCGATGGCCACTGCTCCGCCCAGCCGAAAAATTGAACTGTGCTGCGCGCCATCGACCAGTTCGCGACCCTACACCGCCTGTGGCTCGATGCATAATTCCTCGCATCGCCGAAGCGGCCAGCGCCAGTTTGTGCATCGCTCGACTTATGCTAGCGGCTAACCCAACCGGGCGCCGCGTCCGCCGAACTCTCCGCATTAACCGTTTCGCGACGCGCTGAGGAAGCTCCGCCCTAATTCAAATCTAAAGCGATTTGATGCGCGATCATCGCTGCGGGCCAATTGCAAAGCTTCTATGTAGCACCTATGTACTACAGGCTACTCGACGTTACAGCCGGGCTGGCGATAAATCCATTTCACAGCAAGCATTTGAAATACCGGGCCGGTTCACACTCAATATACGTTCACGGCATGTGTGACGCGCCCCTGATTTTAGCATCTGCTTTCGTCCGATTTAAAACGCCTTTTGGCTTTGGCGACTTTTTATCTTCCACACCACGCCTTCGCCGGACGGGCCCCGAAGTCTCCCGCCGAGCCCTCCACATCTCAGTGGATTTTCCCTCAACGCGTCAAAGACACAGGCTGAAAATTTGGCCAAAGGCTTTGACGCTCATAAAAAAACATTGAGGAGACGTCGATGGAAATGCATCAAATCCGCTATTTTCTCGCGTTATCGCGTAGCTTGAATTTTACGCGCGCCGCTGAGGAATGCGGAGTATCGCAGCCGTCGCTGTCGCGAGCGATCAAGCAATTTGAGATGCATCTGGGCGGTGAACTCATTCAGCGCGAACAGGGTTTGACGCATCTGACGGAACTCGGCCGACGGCTGCTTCCGAGCCTACAGAAATGCTACGATAATGCGGTGGAAGTTCAGCAAACGGCCAAGACATTCACACGGTGCGGCGGCGGCAATCTACGAATTGGCCTTTCACCGAGCGTCGACGTTCGCCGTCTAGCGGGCCATCTCAAACAAATTACCCACGATTTTCCCAAGGTTGACGTCCTGCTCCGCCGGGATCCTCCAGCCGATCTATTGGAGCAACTGAAAAACGGTGTGCTCGAAATCGCGATAACAGAAAGTCTCGATGGGCGCTGGAGCCGCCTCGATAGCTGGCCAATGGCGTCTGAGCAATTTGCGGTATTCATCAACAAAGCAAATCCTTTGTTCCAGGATGCGCCGATCGACGTTGCTGCCCTGTCAAATCAGCGGCTCCTATCGCTCATCGGCTGCCCACAAACCGAAAAGCTCATCGTGCATCTCGGCAGCGATCATGGAGGGCGACAAGAATTTGAATCGACCGAAGACGTTCTGGCTTTGGTTGCCGAAGATTTAGGCGTCGCGATCCTGCCAGCGCGCATGACACCATCTGGCGACGTCGCGGCCGTCGCCCTCACTGGCTTGAACTTCATCGGGCCTGTGTACTTACATGCCATTTCAGGCCGCAAGCGTCTCGCAGCAGCGTCCGCTTTGATCGACCGGCTGCGCTCCGATCCCGTTGGACGCGGCACCGTCGCAGACCACGAACATAATCCGTTGATGCTGGCGGCCGCTGTCTGTTCCCTGTAGACGGCGCGATCGTCAGGCTGCACAGCGCGACGACGCGCTCAGTTCGCCTTAGGATGGAAAGCTAACGTCTTACCGGCTGTCGTCCATGTACGCCCGATCAAAACCGGCAAGCGTCAAAACGTGGGACATATCCATCGCACCGCCCGTTTCCAATTCTAGCCGGCTGACGCTGCCTTTGCGAAAACCGGTGAGCAAGCGGCCGTATTCAGGAACACGGCCGAGGACCGATGTAGCGCAATAGTTGCGATCATCTTGCATCTTGCATTCTTCTTTGGTGAAGATGTGCGTGAACATCGGCGCCGCGTTGTTATCGATCATAATTGAGATTTTAGAGCCGGCGACTCCCGTTCCAAAGGTTTCGATTTTGAGCGCCGCCGTCGCAGCACGATTTTTGTTGATCGTAACGACCGCGTGAGGTCCGTCTTTGCTGCCGAAGTCGAGCAACACGTTATTGCCGAAAATCGTCGGCGACGCAGCTCTCGTCGCCGATGACGCGGACGCGACGACGAGCGCTGCGAAAACGAACGCCGGAAGTACGTGCTGTAGGAAGCCAAGCCGCATCATCGTTATCCAATCCATTCGTTCAACGCGTCCGCACCTTCAACGATGCGAACGGACGCGACCAGGAGGCCAAGCCATTCATCGACATTTTTCGATGGCTCGCTCGCGCGCGAATTTAAGACTGTTCGACGCAATTGGGCAATCAGTCACCAGCACACTCAAACCATGCAAGCCAGCGTCGCGTAATGTCGGCTGAACATCGACCGATTACTTTCTCAGCCGACCGGGGGTCGTCCCGAGATATTTTGCAAATGCAGTCGTCATGTGCTGCTGGCTGGCAAATCCAAACGACGCAGCGATCTCGGAGAGTGGCAGACGCGTCGCGACAATGACATCACGTGCGCGGCTCAATCGACGAGACATGACATATCGGTGTGGTGGATCGCCCATATCCAATCGAAACGCTCGCGCGAAATGCGATGGCGACAACCCAGCAACCGTCGCCAATTCGAATAGCGACAAATTTCCGTCAATACTCTCTTCGATATGTCGCATCACTAGTTTTCGAATATGCGGCGCCAGCCGATACGAGCCTTCTCCCGTAACATTCCCATTCTGGGACTGACTGCGCAGGATGTCTACAACCCGCAACAACGCCCAATCCGGGTCAAGGTCCGGTGCCCACACGTCTCCTTTGGCCGATCGCCAAATCGCCAGCATCAAATTGCGAAGTCTTCTGTCCGGCCGGTCGGACGGTAGAACGCCCTGCAGCGAAGCCCCAATTGCAGCGTCTCCGCTCTCCAAAACATTTTCTATCGCTTGAAGCGGAATATCGATGGAAACGCCGTGTGTTTCGCCATTGAGGTCGAAGACTCCCGCCAGCCGCGCTGTCGGCAGCACCAATTGCCCAAATGACTCCGGACCAATTGCGTCACTGCGCTGCGCGTCAGCCATTCGAAAATACTTGCCGCCATCAAACATGATTTTCAGCAAAGCACTGTTATCTGGTGACACATCTGACGAAACTGCTGCATGCCGGTATTCAAACATCCTGAAATTCTGGAGTTTGCGCTTTTCAAAGACATTTTCCGGCCAACGGGCTGCATACCAATTCGCAAGCGACTCGTTAGTTGCAACCTCGTCCGTAAATACGGCGTCCACTTCAATTCTCCAATGGAAAACAGACTAATTTGCATAGTTGCTAATCCAATTGAGTGGGGTGCAAATCTGCAAGCAGTAATGAAGACGTGGCTCGCGTCGGCATCGTTTCGTTACAAATGTGTAGCTTTATCGGTGGAGGATTTGTAATGGCATCGCGCTTCACGTCCGCGCCATACAATTTCAATCGTCCATAGTCGAAAGAATGAGAATACCGCACACCGTGATGCCCGCGTTGCATCGCGCAATGATCGAAGTGGGCCAATTCGTGATGAAATTGCCATTTGTTCGAGCTGCGCAGTGCTCATGTTGTCACGCAGCGAGCGGCTTGCTTCGGCTGTTACGCATCACGTTCACGATCATGAGATTTTCGATCACACGCTTGGCATCACAAGTTGATTGTGTGTGCGAAAGGAAAGCGCCGCTGGTCGTGCAAAACGTTTTCGTTGCGACCGTGTCATTCGCGGTGTCAGCGTAGTTCGCAACCGGCTAAGTTCGCAGTGTATTATCGATCGTCGTAGGCAGGCTGCGGGCAAAATGCAGGGCGAGATGGCTTGCGCGCAATCGAAGCGACTGATCGCGGAACCAGCTTGATGCTATGCGCGACGCAATGCTTGCCAGACGTATCTGCAACGGGTTTGCGAGGTCTTGAAGAAAATGAACCGCACATGGACGTCTGCCGCGCCGGCGAGCGCGGTGATTGATTCGAAGCGCTACCGAACGTTAGTGGCTTGGTTTTTGTTCGCCTGGGCGGCTGGCCCGGGGTGGATGCAATCGGCGACGGCCGAGACGGCCGCCGACGCGCGGGCCGTGGAAGAGCTCTATGAGCGCTTTGTTTCGGCGCAAAACGCCAAGGACGTCGCGACGGTCCGCTCGCTACTTTCCCCGTCACCGCAATTCCAGTGGGTCAGCGACGGCAAGGTGTTCTGGGGACGAGAGGCGATGCTGGAGCGCATGGTAACGTTTCAAAAATCCGAAGTTTGGCGCGTTGAACCCGACAGAGCTGCCCGGCAATACATTCCCCTCAGCCCTCAGTCGGGTTACTTGTTTCAACCCCTTACACTTGTGATTGGCACCGCTCAGGCACCGGACCGGCTTGCGTTTCTGGTCAACGTCGTGTGTAGCAAGTCGGAGCGAGGTTGGGAAATCATCGGCCTCTTCACGACCCTACGAAAGCCGGCTTGATGATCGCTGCCGCTTGCACAGCGCTAGTCTAGACCACAGGCGAGGCGCTGATTGCACCGCCGCCAGTGTGCCGTCCGAACGTGGCCGGCCGTGCGAATTGCGTGCTCACGCGCTAGCATTAACTGTCATGGTCGTCGCTTGCTTGTTTGGATTCGTCGGCGTGCGAGGCGCTGGCATGCCAGAATTCTTCGACTTTGGTCACGACGCCATCGGCTGCCGTCAATGTCAGCGCTAACGCTAGCGCACCCGCAACAATGCGAAAGTCTTCAAACACCGACTGTCCGATAAGCATTGGAACGATCGTCCAGACATAGTAGCAGACGGCTACCGTAATCGCGACAGAGACAACACCAAGCACGTGTTTGGCGCCTGCGGACATCGATCAAAGATCCTTTAAGCTCGCCGCGTCCATCTTGAAAATGAGCAAGTCACCACGCTCTTCGATCGCACCTTCGACCTCGATCAAAACCGCGACTCGGTGCAACCATTCTGCCGACAATGCCATGCCGTTTTGATCCGCAACCATCATGAACTGATGGCCTTCAACCGGCGCGGTCGACACGAACACCGGAGGCACACCGCCGATCAGGCAAAGATTCGCGCACGCTTTATGTGCCAGCCCCTGCCCCGGTCGCATCGCACCTGCATAACACTTTCCATCGCACAGCTCGCCGGTCAGCCGCCATCGACCAAGCGATCGAGGCAGGGGCGCATTCACGGTTTGCTGTGGCATGACAGTGGAATTGGGCTTCGGGGTTGCGGTGACTTGCAGCATATCGATCGTGCCGCGCTTCAGCAGGAAGCCACTCACGTCCACGCGCTGCCCGCTGAGCGACGCGACCCGTTTCTGGACGCCCCGCTTGCCGTCGCCACTCAGCATCAACGTGCGACCTTGCGGAAAACGTGCGCTCGGCTCGGCATGAATAAGCGGGTAGGGATGTTCTTCGAGAACGCCGCTGACGTTCACTTCACCAGCATCCCACAAGAACTGCCCGCTGCCAGGATCGCTTTGAACCACGGCGGCCAGGATGCCGAAGCTTGCAAAGCCTAAAACCATCAACACGGCTGTCAACGGCACAAACCACTGCGCCGATCCAGGAAGGCTATTGATGTAGCCGACGAAAAATCCGTCATTGTCGTCGCTGTTACGCATTCTGCAAATCCTTCACAGCTCGACCGGCTTTACATACGTTCCAGGTGGGTTGGCCCGCGGATCAAGGAAAAGCAACTCGCCCTCGCGCTTGAGGCGATATGTGGCGATCTTTTCGGTGAACGGCGGCGGCGCGCAGCCATCGTCCGGGCGGTATTGAAAGCCGTGCCACGGGCAAGTCACACAACCGTCGACAATGCGACCCTCTCCGAGCGGACCGTTCTGATGGGCACAGGCATTGGTCACGGCCGAAAATTTTCCCGAATGGCGAAAAATCGCGACTTCCGAGTCATCATCCAGAACGACGACTTTTGCGCGCCCATCTCGAATGTCGTGCACCGAGCCGACAGGCAGCCACGATTCGCTCGTGACGGCCGACGCTTTCACAGTCTCGGACGACGGCGAATGATGGCTGGCAGCCACGATATGCAACACAACGACGATGGCGGGGGGCACGAGAAAAAACGACATCGCCAACACGCTCATCTTGGGGTCCTGCAGAGCGCCGAAGGCGACGTGCACGACGACAAGGGCGTACGCCGCATAAACCGACATATGCAGGGCCTTCCAAACCGGCGGAGTGAAAAATTTCAGCCAAAAATCGTGGCTGGTGACGGCCAGCACCAACAGAATCGCGAAGGCTGCGATACCGAATATCTCGAACGGAAAACCAAGCCATTGGCTATAGCTTGTATTGGCCACGAGAAGGCCGACGTACGGATCAAGCCGGCTGAAGGCGAAGTACCAATCGAGTACGAAGGACGCGTGAGCGGCGGCCACGACACACGTCATGACGCCAAAATGGCGACGGTTGTAAAGCAGCGGCAAAAATCTGCGATCGAGACGTGCTGCCGGACCGATACACAGCAACACCGACAGCATCAGAAAGGCGCAACTACCGAACGCCCGAATACGTTGGATCGGGAGCTCAACGGCCGATGCAAAACCCGGCAGGCTTGGAGCGAGTTTCAAATAGCCGAGAATGAAGGCCAAAATGGCGAATGCCAGAACCGTATCGTAAACAACTTTCGATCGGTTCCACGAAATGGATTTATAGCGTGCACTCATGGACCGCCGACTTTTTCAGGTGTTGCAGCATCGTCAGGGGGAGCTATTTGAACAGCAGCGCGACCTGCCGGGTCAGCTTGCCGTATCGCCACCCCCACGACCATAGACAAAGTCACAACGGCGGCCAGCAGCCACGAGAGCACGACGTGGGAGTCGCGATGAGGGCGTAACATCTA
This sequence comes from Hyphomicrobium sp., assembly GCA_019748215.1. Classification (GTDB taxonomy): domain Bacteria; phylum Pseudomonadota; class Alphaproteobacteria; order Rhizobiales; family Hyphomicrobiaceae; genus Hyphomicrobium_B. Next base: position 10,477 of record JAIEPV010000004.1, on the reverse strand, counting down.
GGGCTGCGTCTCCGCTCGTTGTTCGCGCTCCAAAATGTACCAACGAGCTAGGATAAGCGGCCAAAGCACCAGGATGCCCGGTATAAGGATGGGTCGAAACGCGTAGTTTCCACGAGCGTTGGCGTCTACCCGCCCGATGCCGACGACCAGAAAGACAATTGCGATGACTATTCCGACCATCCCGTAGATACTCAAACTCCAAACCAAAAAATTCGCCGTTTCAGTCTTGATTTGCATATCACTTTTCCACGACTAGCCAGCCACTTGGTGCCAGCCACTTGGTGAATGTTTTATTTGTGAGCTGCACACCTCACGCGCGTCGATCGGTTGTTGAAACAAACGCGGCATGAACAACTCAAAATCCTTGGTTGATGCAGCATCGGCATGGAGAACGTGCATCAAATGCATTTCCTCGAACTAGGCGATTATCATACCACTACCGCGCCTATTTATCACGCGCGCAGTAAGCCATGATTTTTCTGACGAGATTTTTTTCAGAGTCGGGCATCTCATTCTTGTCGCCTCGCTGTGCGAAGCACCTGCAATGACGATACCGCTGCACATGGTTTCTTGCCGACCAAGATTGAATCCGCAGAAAAACTTCACCCAAGTGCGCGATGCGACGGTACTGCAGCGGACGCTCCTCCGCTCACGTGCCTCCATCTCACGTTGCAGTGCTCCAGCGCTCGGCTCCAGCCTGCAGCCGGTGCTGAATATGCACCGTCCTGCTCCGTTGTGTTTTAGAATTCGCGTTGCCGAGGCTTGCTGTCAATCGCGAGCACCGCCGATCGCATACCGCGGCCGCAGAAATGATCGATGACCAAGTAGCTCATCGTTAGCGGCGGTCCGAACCCCGAGCTCAATTCCGGGCCTCGCAAGCCATCTGTTCACTGACATGAGATTTCACGCATGACCACAGACGCGACCATCAATCAGAGCCCCATGAAAGAAAACGTCTTGCGGATTTTTCCGCTTGAGTATTCGGTGCGTATTCATGTGGGGTCACTCGTGATCGCTGAGGTCGAACACGGCCTGATGCTGCTTGAAAGCAATTATCCACCGGTCACCTACGTGCCCCGCGATGAGGTAAATATGGAACTTCTGACGCGTTCAAAGCACTCCACCCATTGCCCCCATAAGGGGCAGGCCTCGTACTACTCGATTGCGACAGAAGCCGGCAGTCTAGCCAATGCCGTCTGGTCATATGAAAACCCCACGGCACAGGCAGATGCCATTGCCGGTTATCTGGGATTTGATCGAAGCAAGGTCGAAATCGTCGAAGTGCTTCGCTCGAAATAGCAGCGCATTGATAAATGATTGATGCTGCACTGATTGGAACGGAGTGAAGCGATTATCGTTAGAGAGCTTTCAGCCCCTTCGCGGGGTAATTGCGCAGCTCAACACGCGCAAACACGGGCGCTAGCGGCGAAGTGCGTGCAAAAGTCCGCAGCAATTTTGGGATCTAACCGGCGCACCGCGTGTTCTATTGTTGCGCCGCAACAGCGCACATGAGATTGGGGCGGGCCAAACGCATAAGCCGCAATCGTTGCTTCGGTCTCACGGCGCGTGATCAAGCGCCGAAGTAAAGGTAAGATACATGCTCGATCGATCGCGAACGCCTCCACCCGGCGCTGAAACGACTTTGGCGGAATTGCGCAAGGCGCTGACGTCAACTCGGTCGTTGAGTGTTGCACTAGCAGCGCCGTTGTCCGCCGAGGACATGACGGTCCAGGCGACGCCGGACGCGAGCCCAACGAAATGGCATCTGGGGCACACGACGTGGTTTTTCGAAACGTTTATTCTACAAAACTACGTCAAGAATTATCAGCTCTTCGACGACCAATTCAATTTCTGCTTCAACTCCTATTATGAGAGCTTTGGAGCGCGACAACCGCGGTCGTCGCGAGGTGTGTTATCACGACCGTCCAGCGATCGCGTTTTTGCGTACAGAGCACATATCGACGCCAAGCTTGACGATTTGCTGGCGAATATTGGTCCCGAGAGTTCAAGCATTGCCGAACTGGTGACATTGGGCATCAACCACGAGCAACAGCATCAAGAATTGCTGCTGACGGATATCTTGTCATTGTTTGCCGCAAACCCTTTGAGGCCCGCCTATCAGCCCCGTCTGGACGCACCACATCACCCGGCGAGCGCTGACTTGCGCTTCGTAGATTTTGCGGGCGGCATATTCGACATCGGCGCAGCGCGCGATACTTTTTCTTGGGACAACGAGACCCCTCGGCACCAAGCACTCGTGCACGATTTTCAATTGGCTGATCGCCTCGTGACCAACCGGGAATGGTTGGAGTTCATGGCGGACGGTGGTTATCGCACGCCGGCGTTGTGGCTGTCAGACGGGTGGACCTTGGTCAACGCCGAGGGGTGGATCGCGCCCTTGTATTGGGAACAGTGCCAGGGCGAGTGGTACGCCATGTCGTTGGATGGCTTACACCCCATCGAGCTTGACGCTCCCGTTTGCCACGTCAGTTACTTCGAAGCCGACGCGTTCACGCGATGGGCCGGAAAAAGATTGCCGACAGAATTTGAATGGGAAATTGCCTCCGCAGCGACGCCCTCATCCGGAAACACCGTCGGCTCGAAATATCTACGACCGATGGCGTGCAGCAAGGATGCTCACGCTGGGTTACAACAAATGTTCGGCGACTGCTGGCAGTGGACACAAAGTGCTTACCTTCCTTACCCAGGCTACCGCTCACCGCCGGGCGCCCTGGGAGAATACAACGGCAAATTCATGGTCAGCCAGCATGTGCTGCGCGGCGCATCGTGCGTTACGCCTGCTCGCCACTCGCGCGCGACGTATCGGAATTTCTTTTATCCGCATCAGCGCTGGCAATTCACCGGGCTTCGCCTCGCAAGGGATCTTTGAGAATGGAACTTACCAAAACGGCACTGCCACGCCTCGAACCTACACATCCCAGCAGCAACACTGATTTCGCCGACGCCGTTCTATCCGGCTTATCGTTGAAACAGAAAACCATACCGCGCCGTTTCTTGTACGATCGGCGCGGCAGCGAATTGTTTGAAGAAATTACGGATTTGCCCGAATACTACCAAACTCGAGCCGAAATCGAGATCCTGAAAACCAACGCGTCGGACTTCGTTGCCAACGTCGCTGACGGGGCAGCACTTGTCGAATTCGGATCGGGTTCAAGCCGCAAAACCGAGCTTATCATTGAGGCGCTCGCCAAGCTCCGTTTGTATATCCCAATCGACGTGTCGGCGAGCGCACTCGATGGCGCGCGGGAACGATTGTCGCGGACGTTCCCGACCCTCACCGTCCTCCCCATCGTCGCCGATTTTTCTCAGCCGGTTCGCTACCCCGCAGCGATCTCGTCGGTCCCAAAATTCGGTTTTTTTCCCGGCTCGACGATCGGCAATCTAGCACCGGCAGAAGCCATTCATTTGTTGCGCGTATTGAAATCGTCATTAAGCGAGCACAGTCGGCTGATCGTCGGTGTCGACCTCAAAAAAGATATTGGGAAACTCGTGCGCGCCTACAACGATGCCGCGGGTGTGACGGCCGAGTTCAACCTCAATCTTCTCCAGCGCATCAATCGCGAGATCGAAGATTCATTCGACATCACGACGTTTCGGCACCAAGCAATTTTTGATCCGATCCACGGCCGTATCGAGATGCACCTGTTCAGCCTCATCGACCAAGATATAGAGATTCTTGGCCGGAGCTTTCCGATGCGTCAGGGCGAGTCCATTCATACCGAAAATTCGTACAAATATACGGTCGACGAATTCCGTCAGCTGGCAGCTAAGTCTGGCTGGGAGGCGGTCCAAACGTGGACGGATAGCCAACACCTGTTTAGCGTTCATGAACTTGTGGCCGCCTGATTGGCGGCGCGGACGATGGCAACTGCCGACCAAGCCATCCCACCGACGCGGTCGTTGGCGAGGCATCACGCGCCGTAGAAGCGCCGCATGCGGACGAACGTCGCATGAATATCATCGGCGGGTTGGTCAAAGACATCGAGGGGGATGTCGATTGTTGTCGGCCCCCGCGACGCCCACGGCAGTCGCATGAGAAAGCGGTGAACCGGACGTTTTCGCCAATCCACGATCAGCGCTGAGCCGATTGGCCGACTGAGACTTAATCTGAGTTCGCGATGGACAACACCCCGGTGATCTCCAGCGACGATGTCGATGTCGTTGATCGAACGCCAGGCGATAATGCCGAGCCCGTCGACAAAGACGCCATATTGGCCAGCGCCGAGGCGCGGACGGCCCGTCTCCAGCAACGGGTAGTTGTGATAGACGTAACCGATTGCGGCGATACCAATTGCGACCAGGAAGATGTTATCGATCATCACACCGCGCGCTAGAAGCGCGCCACCGATCGCCAGGACCGCGTAGACCGGAAATTGAATTTCGTCGCGGTCGTAAGCGACGGTATAACCATGGAAGTCATCTTGCCCCACGCGAGACATACCCCGACTGGTGTTTCGATTTTCCCCGATCAACTCAAGTAGCGTGCCAACCAAAGCAAATTACAAAATTGATGGCATTATCGCCGTGCTACATCGCGCGCAGGTTGGGATCGCGTCTCGTCTCGAAAAATCTGCCTAGCGCTGAGGCGCATTTTCTCATCAATGCCAAAGTTGTGGGCAACGTGATCTGAGAAGATCTGCCTTAGCCACGCGTCAGCGTGACATTGACGATCGCTGACACCGCGTACAATCTGGCAGGCCGACAGCCGCTTGTCGAACGAGCCGGTGGAACATGGCCACTAGCTTCGCTCTCGACGTAACAGCTCACGCTTACGGTCAATTCCCCAGCGATAGCCCGATAGATCGCCATCGGTGCGCACGACACGGTGACAAGGCACGACGACGGCGATGGCATTGGCGGCGCAGGCCCGTGCGACCGCACGGACTGCTTTCGGCTTTGCGATCGTGTTGGCGATTTGCGCGTAACTTGCGGTTGAGCCAGACGGAATATCACGAAGGGCCTGCCATACCTTGTGTTGAAATGCGGTGCCTCGGATGTCGAGCGGCAGCCCAAATTCGTCGGATGGCTTGTCGACAAATGCGATCACGGTCGCGGCCATTGCATCGAATTCGGCGTCCCCGCCGATCAGCTCAGCGTTTGCAAAACGGGCCTCCAGATCGCGCAAAAGAGCCTGGGCGTCGTTTCCGAGCAGGACGGCGCAGATGCCTTTGCCACTTGCCGCCACCAGAATGCAGCCGAGCGAGCAATCGCCGATTGCAAAGCGAATGATTTCGCTGTCGCCTTTGTTGCGAAGCCGTGTCGGCGTCATCCCAAACGCTTCTTGAGCCGTCGCATAAAACCGGCCACTCGAATTGAAGCCTGAGTCATAGATGGCAGAGGTCACGGTTTCTGAAACCATCAATGCTTCCCGCACGCGGCGATGGCGCTGCGCTTCGCCATAGGCTTTCGGCGTCAAGCCGACGATAGACCTGAACGTGCGATGAAAATGATAGGCGCTGAGCCCGGCCGCAGCCGCTATCTCGTTCAGGCTAGGTGGCAACTCTGCGGACTCTATGAACCGGCACGCGGCCGAAATCTTTGCGATCGTCTCGGCGGCAACGGTTGGGTCGCGAGGCCGGCAGCGTTTACACGGTCGGAACCCTTCGGCCTCGGCGTCAGCACAAGAAGCATGAAAGGCAACATTGCGGCGTAGTGGCAATCTCGCCTGGCACGTCGGGCGACAGTACACACCTGTCGTTTTGACGGAATAAACGAAGCGACTTTCGAAGTCAGGGTCGCGGACTATGATGGCGGCCCACATCTGATCGTCGCTGGCCGATAGTGGGCTGGCGAATCGTGACAGAACCTTCGCCGTCATGTCGAAATTCCTTGGCTCACTGTCGTCCAAGACACCCAAGTACTCGGCTTTTCAGCCGTCTGCACTCCGCTTCTTGCCGTCAATATTGACGCTTCGTGCAAAGCCGCGAGGACCGGTGCCGCGACGGTTAGCTTGCAAGCAGGTCACCGCTACGGGCACACCGCAAAGCCGGTTTGGCCGATCCATCATCGCATGGATTCGAGCGCGGCTATGCGACCAGATTCATACTTGCTTCGATCTCGGCGAGGCGCGATGCGTTAGTCAAATGATGGGGCGTGGACCGCCATTTCGTCGAAGGCCATGAACGTATGATCAAATCCCTAGAAATCAGCGACGTCAAACTGATTTCCCCTAAGATCTACCGCGACGATCGCGGATTCTTCTCCGAAGTTTATAACCAGAAATTTCTGGCCGACGGCGGCATCAATGTTGGTTTTGTCCAGGACAACCATTCTCTGTCGCGTCGTGCCGGCGTCGTCCGAGGCTTGCATTTTCAATCCGCGCCGCACGCGCAAGGTAAGCTGGTCCGGGTCGTCCGCGGTTCGATCTTCGACGTCGCAGTCGACATTCGGCACGGCTCGGCAACCTTCGGCCAGCACGTTAGCGCTGTCCTTTCGGCCGACAATTGGCAGCAGCTTTGGGTGCCGCCCGGCTTCGCGCACGGCTTTTGTACGCTCGAGCCCGACACCGAAGTCATCTACAAAGTCACCGCTGTCTACGCCCCTCAGTGCGACCATGGCATTCTATGGAACGACCCGGCGTTGGCGATCGACTGGCCTGTGCCAAACGGCGGCGCGCAACTTTCGGACAAGGACACGAAACATCCGACGCTCGCCGAATCGCCGGTTTATTTTACGCTTTGAAATACCAAAGCGACGAAATTGCCGCTCGCATGACCACGTTGCGAACGTTCCGATTTGATGCCGATGCCGCAGCGACAAGAAATTAGCAAAAATAGTGCCGTTGCCATAACTATGACGTTCACTTGGTCGCGCGTGGTGGCCTGTCGCTGAACAAAAGATCCGGGGGACTGACAGTATGCGGGTGATCGTGACGGGCGGTGCCGGGTTCATTGGCTCGGCTTTAATCCGCCATCTTGTGGCGAACCGCGGCTGGCACGTCACCAATGTCGACAAGCTGACGTACGCCGCGAACCTCGCGTCACTGGATGCTATCGCGCACGCACCGAACTACCGCTTTTTTAATGCCGATATTTGCGATCGAGCGGCGATGGATGAGGTTTTCGCCGAGACCAAGCCATCGGCCGTGATGCATCTGGCGGCCGAAAGCCATGTCGATCGGTCGATTACGGGATCGGCAGATTTCATTCGCACAAACGTCGTCGGCACGCATGTGCTGCTCGAAGCCGCGCGCGCCTATTGGAACGGTTTAACAGCTACTGACAAAGTCACATTTCGCTTCCTTCACGTCTCAACCGATGAAGTTTACGGATCACTTCCGGCGGACGGCTTCTTCACCGAAACGACACCTTACGATCCACGATCCCCTTACTCAGCCAGCAAAGCATCATCCGACCACCTGGTCAGCGCTTGGCATGAAACATACGGGCTGCCGACCGTCATCACCAATTGCTCGAACAATTATGGCCCCTATCATTTTCCGGAAAAGCTCATTCCGCTGGTGCTGCTCAATGCTCTGGATGGCAAACCACTGCCGGTTTACGGCGACGGGCGGCAAGTTCGCGATTGGCTGTACGTCGATGATCACGTAAAGGCGCTGACACTCGCGCTTGAGCGCGGTCGCGTCGGCGAGACCTATAACGTCGGTGGCCGCGCACCGATGGAAAACATCGCTGTTGTCCGGCAAATTTGCGATATCCTGGATGATCTCCGCCCAGCGACCACGCCACGGCGCAATCTCATCACCCACGTCACTGACCGCCCAGGTCACGATCGTCGCTATGCCATCGATCCGGCAAAGATCGAGACCGAGCTTGGCTGGCGCGCTGAAGAAACGTTTGCCAGTGGCATTGCGCGCACGGTTGCTTGGTATCTTGAAAACGAGGCCTGGTGGGCGCCCTTGCGCAAGGGCGTCTACTCAGGTGCGCGTTTGGGTTTGTTGCCGGCCGAGCCCGACAGCAATTCCAAAGTGGCGGCGGGAACAGCGGCCGGCTGACAAATCGGAAAATCTCGTCGCAACGGGTTAGGACACGCAATTATGAGTGCACTGAAAGGGATCATCCTGGCGGGGGGAAGCGGGACGCGGCTGTACCCGCTGACATTGTCGATCTCGAAGCAATTGATGCCGGTCTACGACAAGCCGATGATCTACTATCCGCTCTCCGTGCTGATGCTAGCGGGTATCCGCGACGTGCTGATCATCACGACGCCGCACGATCAGGCGCAGTTCGAGGCCTTGCTCGGTGATGGTAGCCAATTCGGCATGGCGCTGAGTTATGCCATTCAGCCCAAGCCCGATGGATTGGCGCAGGCGTTCATCATCGGCCGTCGCTTCATCGGCAATTCGCGGTGTGCGATGGTTCTCGGTGATAATATTTTCCATGGTCACGGCCTTCCCGAGCTTTTGGAAAACGCAATGCAGCGCCCGTCCGGCGCCAGCGTGTTTGCCTATGAGGTCAACGATCCAGAGCGCTACGGCGTCGTCAGTTTCGACGCCGACGGTCAGGCGACGTCGATCGAAGAAAAGCCGCCGACACCGAAATCGAATTGGGCGGTCACCGGGCTTTACTTCTACGACAACGACGTCGTCGACATCGCAGCCGACATCAAGCCATCGCCGCGTGGTGAACTGGAGATCACCGATCTCAACCGCCGCTATTTGGAGGCCGGAAAACTCCACGTCGAGCGCATGGGGCGCGGCTTTGCCTGGCTCGACACCGGAACATTCGACAGCCTACTATCCGCCAGCGAGTTTGTTGCGACGCTCGAGCGGCGCCAAAGCATGAAGGTCTGCTGCCCTGAGGAAGTCGCGCTGCGCAAAGGCTTCATCACATTGTCGGAGATGGAACCTTGGCTCGCCCGCCTGGGTAAATCCGATTACGCAAAGTATATACGCCGCGTCGCCTCCTGACCCGGTCTGCAAACAAAAACGAGACATCGAGCGCACGCCCATTCAAGGCGGCGAAAATCGTTAAGTCACCCGCCTGCTGCCATGGTTACGCGCGCGCGTCTCTTTGATCGCGAGAGGCTTGCAGGCGGTGGCCCGTGCCGCTATAAGCCCGACTTCCGGTCGCGGTCTTTCCCGCGCGGCTGGCGGAACAGAGCCTCACGTCGGGCTGACGGTCGGTGCGGAGCGTAGCGCAGCCTGGTAGCGCACTTGCTTCGGGAGCAAGGGGTCGGAGGTTCGAATCCTCTCGCTCCGACCAATTTCCTATTTTCGTCCTGGCAATCCTGGCAGCACATGCGTGAAGCTGGGCCTCGCCTTCGGAGATCACCGCGTTGGATGGAATAGCCTTCAAAACCGATATGACGTTTGCCTATGGCGAACCGGCGCCGATGGCGCCCGGCATCGTCCGCCTCGTTGCGCCCAACGCCGGTCCCTTCACCTTCAAGGGCACCAACACCTACCTGATCGGCTCGACGTCACTTGCGGTCATCGATCCGGGACCGAGCGACGCGGCCCATCTGGCAGCGATTCTGAAGGCCGCCGGCTCACGCGAGATCACCCACATTCTCGTCACGCACGCGCATCGCGACCACGTCGATGGCGTCGCCGCGCTCAAGGCTGAAACCGGCGCCATCGTCTGCGCCCATCCGCGCGACCCATCCGCCTCCCGCATCGCCGCCGAATTGAGCCCGTCCGGACGTTTCTTTGTCGACTACGATTTTGCGCCGGACTTGGCGTTGCATGGTGGGGACATCATCGACGGCGGCGATTGGAATGTGACGGCGCTGCACACGCCGGGCCACGCACCTGACCACATCTCGTTCGCTCTCAACGGCCGCCACACCGTGTTTTCAGGTGATCACGTCATGGCATGGAACACGTCCGTCGTGGCGCCGCCCGAAGGCCGCATGGCAGACTACATCGCCTCGCTCGAAATTCTGCTCGATCGAACTGACGACGTCTTTCTGCCCGGTCACGGCGGCCGTTTGAAGGATCCCCAGCGCACCGTCAAAGCCTATCTGCTGCATCGTCGCTGGCGGGAACAGTCGGTGATCGCGGCCATCAATTCCGGCGCATCCACCATCGGCCAGATCGTACCCGAGGTTTATCGGGGCATAGCTGCCGCCATGCAGCCGGCCGCAACATTATCGGTCCAGGCTCACGTCGAGTTTCTCATTGAGCGGGGCGTCTTGGCTTGCGATCTTCCTTTGACTCCAGATCGCGTCCTAGCTGTCGTTTGAGCTTTTGTTGGTCGCCTTTGGCGATGGGTTTAGCGGCGCCCGGACTCGAACTGGGCACTGACACTTCAAGCCGGCCAACGATTTCTCGGAGAATGATCCGGATCCGTTCGACGTTCGCGCCAAAGTCATAGCGCCCGAACTGCGACGCCGACCGCACATCGATAATCGAGCCGCCACTATCTGCGCTCGCGTCGGCGACACGGATCGCAATGTCGTCGGCAAAGCCTAAAATCAGCGTGTAATCGGTGAATTCGATCGTCCCCGAGGTTTCGTCTTTCGTCCCCGGCGGATCCGAACTTTTTATTTTGTA
>JAIEPV010000025.1 GCA_019748215.1 Hyphomicrobium sp. | reverse complement strand
GCTGCATCGCGACGCCGTCGTCGTCTTTAATGCATAAATCAGCTGAACCCAGCGAAAGTAGTCAGTCCAATGCACGCTTCCGACCTCGTCCGCATGGCCAATCAGATCGCTGAGTATTTCGGCACCTATCCCAAGTGCGAGTCTATCGACGGCATCGCAAAGCACATTCATGCTTTTTGGGATCCGCGCATGCGCGATGAACTTAAGGCTCACATGGATGCCGGCGGCGCGGGGCTCTCGCCACTGCTCAGCGAGGCATTGACGATTTATTTCAAGGGGCCGTTGGCGCCTAAGCCTGCGAAAGTCAGCAGCCACAGCAAAACGCCGAAGGGTGCCGAGCCGAGCCTCGCACCGGGCGGCGGCGACGGCTGAAGCTGCGGAAAATTCGAAGGGGAAAATGGCTGGTCCCCTTCGCTCGAGCATAATGGCGCGAACTACTCCGCCGCCTCTCGCGCATTCGCCAGCGCCTGATCTTTGAGCCGCCCGGCGAGTTCAGCCATATGATCGAACTTGGCCGCGAACGAGCCGGCGCCCGCCGTCGCCGAGCGCAGATCGACGATCAGATTGTCCATCTCAGCGGCGGGAATGTGCGCTTGGATGATGTCCCAGCCTGGCCAACCGTCACGCGCATCGAAGCCAAGGATCTGCCCGCGTCTTTGCGCAATGATACTGTTGATGCGCGCGTTGGTGTCTGACGGAACCGCGAGCGATACGGCCATGATCGGCTCGAGCAACACGGGGTTGCAAACCGGCAGCGCCTCCGACATCGCCAAGCGCCCGGCTTGGCGAAACGCCATGTCGGAGGAATCGACCGTGTGGAACGATCCATCGGTCAAGGTGATGCCGACATCGACCACCGGAAACCCAAGCGGTCCCTCGGTCAGATAATCGCGCACGCCGATCTCGACCGACGGAATGTAGGTCTTCGGAATGGCTCCGCCGGTGATCGTCTCATCGAACACGATGCCGGAACCGCGTGGCAATGGCCGAACGGTGATTTTCACATCGCCGAACTGACCGTGTCCACCAGACTGCTTCTTGTGGCGGGCCCGCACTTCGGTGCCGGAGCGGATGGTTTCTTTGTATCCGATGCGCCGCTTTTCGCGCGCAACCTCGATGCCGAACTTGCGCTGCAAGCGCTCGAGCGCGACTCGAACATGCATTTCGCCTTGGCCATGCAGCAGGATCTGATGGAGCTCGGCGTTGTGCTCGATGGTCAACGAGGGGTCTTCGTCGATTAACTTGGCGACGGCCGCCGACAATTTGACCTCATCTTTGCGGTCTTTCAGTCCAAGGCCAATGGCCACCGCCGGCTCGGGTGCGGCTGGAGCGCTGACTTTGCCAATGCCGCCCTTCACCGTCGTGATGGTTTGGCCCGACTGAATGCTCTCAAGACGCCCGAATGCAACAACGTCGCCCGCTTTCGCTGGCCCTCGTTTTGCAGTTTCTTCGCCGCGAATGGAGAACAGGCCAGCAGCGCGCTCGTCATTGCCGGCCGGCCCATAGACGGTCGCATTATCGGCGAACTCTCCGCAAAGCACGCGCGCAAACGAGAGTTTGCCGCCGGCTTTTGTGTGCACGCTCTTGAAGACGTAAGCGGCAGCCTTTTGCGGATCGACCGACAAACGCCGAGCCGTATCGGCGACCGTTGGCGCCTCGTGGCGAAGGGCTTTCAGAAGGCGCAGAATGCCGTTGCCGTGTTCGGCCGAACCGAGCAGCACCGGACAGATCAAGCCTTCACGCAAATCCTTGGCCAAATCATCGAAGACGCGATCATTTGGCGGCGGAATATCCGACAGCAATTGTTCCATCAGTTCGTCATCGTAATCGGCGAGGCGCTCGAGCATTTCAAAGCGCGCTTCTTGTTCGCGCGCGGCAACGGATGTCGGCAATTCGATGATGCGGCTCTCGGCGTGTTCGCGATAAACATAGGCGCGTTCCGACGCCAGATCGACGAAACCGGTCGCGATGCCATTTTCCCAAATCGGAATTTGCCGAAGCACGAGCGGTTTGGCGCTGGCCGGTTGCAAGCGGGGAACGATATCGCGGACAGGCGTTGTGGAATTGTCGATCTTGTTGAGGAACAACAGGTGCGGCAGGCCGATGTCGGTCACTTGTTTCAAGATCATCTGCAAGGCAGCAACGCGGCGCGGATCGGGATCGCAGACGACGATTGCGGCATCGCAGGCCGCAAGCGCAAGAGCGGCTTCATGCGCGAACTCGACGGACCCGGGGCAATCGATGAAAATAAATTTGTCGCCGAGAAATTCCGTTTCAGCGACGTTGACACTGACGCTCATGGCGTGAGCGCGGGCCTCAGGCGAGCCGTCGCCGAGTGTTGATTTGTGGGCAATCGAACCGGGCTTCGAGAGGCTTCCGGTGCGCGTCAAAATGGCGTCGAGAAGCGTCGTTTTTCCGCTGGCGAAGGGTCCGATCAGCGCGACGCATCGCGCGCCGTGGACCCCACGTCGTCCACCATCTTGATCATGTCCGCCATTAGGGGCTTGCGAAATTGCCATCGTTGCCTCCGAGGTTTTCGAGGCGCGCCAATACGTCGGCCGAACCCCGCACCTCGAGGAGAGCGGCGGAACAATCGTCGGCGCAAAGCGTTCGCCAAACAATCGCTCGACGACGCACAGTTTCGTGAAAACGTCGTACTGCAGTGCGAGACATATTTCTGCTGCGGCGCGATCGATTACTGCAGCGCACAGTCAAATTCGAAGAAACTTCAAGAGTTCGACGCTGTTACGACAAAAATAACTTGAATTGCGTCACACTTGACGCATCATGGACTGGTCTGCGCCAAAGGCGTGTAGGGCACTCGCTCAGCGGGGCAGATCGAGCCAGAGGGACGTTGGCTCAGGACAGTGTGAGGCTGGGTTATGAGTATCGAAACACTAATGTCTGCAGCGCACGCTGCAGGTTACGTCATGGTCGCCGAAGACGAGCTCCCAGACACGTTTGGGACGCAGCCGGCGGTATTTGAATTTAAAGCGCTCCCTTCGACCGCATTGGCCATCTGGCGCCCGGTCGTGCCAGCTCTTGACGGCAAACCGCTTGGCTCAGCGCAAATGCTTGGCGCATGGGGATGGTTGACGGGCCGCTTCGTTGGCGGCGCCACGGCCTGAGGCGAGAGCGGTTCAAAGTTGAACTAAATTAGCCACTTGGGATACTTGGGAAATGCAAGCGCGCGACCTTCGCGCGCTTTTTTGTGTCAGATTTTCGGTGTGCGCCGGGGTGGGCCTGAAGTCACTTCCGGCCAAGCTCACCGCATCAGCCGCCGATCCACCACACGATGATCACCGCCGCGACCGAAAGCAAAAATCCGGCGCGCGCGAAACGGCAGAACCGACACAGCTCGGAGACCATCGATTAACGTCTCCCGCACAGCCCAGTTTCTCAGTGCCAGACGATCCGACACGATCAACTCACGTCAGATTTCCGCAGAACCTTTGGATTCTCCGGCAGGCTTCTTCAAGCTGTGGCGTCGACGCGGCGTAGGACACGCGGAATGATGGCGACCCGGCGAAGGCTGCGCCATGCACGACAGCAACCCCTTCTTCTTCTAGTAAGGCCGTAACAAAATCTTCATCCGTATGGATGACCACGCCGTTCTTGGACGTTTTACCAATGCAACCTTTGATGCTCGGGTAGACGTAGAACGCACCTTGGGGTGTCGGGCAAACGAGACCGCGTGCCTGATTGAGCATGCTGACGACGAGATCGCGCCGCTGCACGAACACCGCGTTGTTTTCGGCGATGAAATTTTGCGGCCCGTTGAGCGCTTCGACACCCGCCCATTGCACGATCGATGACGGATTGGAGGTTGATTGAGATTGCAATTTACACATGGCTTTGATCAGCGGCTCCGGACCTGCCGCATAGCCGAGCCGCCACCCGGTCATGCAATAAGCCTTCGAAAACCCATTCATCGTCAGCGTGCGATCATAGAGCTTCGGCTCAACTTCGACGACGCTCGCGAACTTCAGGCCGTCGTAGAGCAGATGTTCGTAGATGTCGTCGGTCAGCACCCAGACATGGGGATGCTTTAACAAAACATCGGTCAACGCCTTGATGTCTTCAAACGAATAAGCCGTGCCCGTCGGGTTCGACGGTGAATTGAACACGAACCATTTGGTTTTCGGCGTAATCGCCTTGGCGAGCGCGTCAGGCTTGAGCTTGTAGCCGTCCTCTAGCAGCGTGTCGGCGAAGACCGGCACGCCACCGCCGAGTATGACGATATCGGCATACGATACCCAACATGGGGCCGGCATGATGACCTCGTCACCCGGATTGAGGGTTGCGAGCAGCGCATTGTAGAGAACCTGCTTGCCGCCGGTACCGACGGTGACCTGGCTCGGTTTGTAACCGAGATTATTCTCGCGTTTGAACTTGGCGGCGATCGCTGCCTTCAGTTCGGGGATGCCGTCAACATCGGTGTATCTGGTTTTGCCTGCATCGAGGGCAAGCTTCGCCGCATCTTTGATGTTTTGCGGCGTATCGAAATCGGGTTCGCCGGCGGACAGCGAGATGATATCGCGGCCCTCGGCCTTGAGCTGCCGTGCCTTGGTGGAGACCGCAATCGTTGCGGACGGTTGAATGCGGTTCAAGCTGTCGGCGATGAAGCCCATGGGAAGGATGGCCCAAATTTAAATTGAAGAACGAAAGTGCTCAGACGTCGGGGGTATGAAGCGGATCAAGCGCCTTGCGGATTGATCTCGCGATTGCGAAATAAGCGGGCGAGGATTACGCGCAACTCCGCACTGTCGCAAGGCGGCGCATCAACAAATAGCCGTGACACAGATGCCGACCCACCAGCGGTAAGCCACAGCCAGACTTGCGACCGTGGCGCAACACCTTTGGCACGATCGACGCAAATGCGGCCCGCGAAACGCAAAACAGCTGTTTGCTGCCCGAGCGCCACATTTGAGGCCAATCAATGCCCAGAAAACACTGTCAGGTTCTCATTCACAAGCAGCGGCCACGGCGCACTGTAAAAATTGAGCGGTGGGCTTGGAAGGGGAGATTTAATGACGAATGAGTTTCAGTCCGCCGCATCTCGGGAAACGGGCGGCGGCACGCCTTCGATTAGCGAACAAGACGGCGAGCGTTCCAACGGTCTTCGTCCGCGAGCGCGTAGGGTTTTTGTGCGCACCGTTCGAGATGCGCTGGTCGCATTCACGGCGTTCGGCTTCATTTCCGGCGCCGTTGTCTGCTTGCCATCTGCCGCGAGCCCGACGCTGGTCGGTGCGGCTTTTTCCGTCCCGGCACCCAATGGCAGCGCGGTATCGAGAGACGCGAGAGACGACCGAGCGCCAGTCGTTCAAATCGCTACGACAGTCTCATCCACAAGTTCGAACGCCGTTTTTCGCCGCACGAGCGACCAGACCGCCTACCTTCTGCTCGCGGTGGCATTTTCATTGCTCGCGGCGTTAAATCTGGCTTTTGTCAGGCATTTAAGGGAAGCTTACGCACCTTTGTTGCGGCGCAGCAAGTTGCCGCAAAAAGGCACGAAATCGTAACTGCGCGTCATACTGCGGTCGTACATAATCCGTGCTAAATGCGTTGGGTCGTTAAGTTGTCTCGTCAGGTTGTGAACCGGTAGGCCGCTGAGTACCTATAGGTAGTGGTGCCAGGACGAAGGAGAATCGCGAATGTCTGAGCGTTTGAGATCTCTCGCATGGACGCGTGTGCTGTCAGCTGCGGCTGTCATGGGTTTGGGGTTATTTGGCACGTTTGCTGCGACCAGCTCTGAGACGCTGCTGCGCAACAGCTTCACCGCCGCGCTCGATGTGCCGGACGCGACACCCCAGCGATTGGCGGGACCGGTGCAAATTTCCGGCAGCGAAGATTTCTGGCTGAGCGCGATGCGTCAGGATGGACGCACGCCGGTGACCAAAGCCGTTTCGATCGGTGATCAGATTTCATTGAGCCTCGGCGGTGAGCGGCGCACGCTTGAAGTCGCATCCGTCGCAGAAGTGGCGCCGCAGGTGACTGAAATCGATACCGGCCCAAGTGCATCCCGATTCGTTTTAGTGACGGCGCGCGACACAGCAAAGACGTCGGCCACACCCATCAGGTTCGTGATGGAAATCGATGCCGGTCCTGTGGCAACCACTCCAGTTGTCACCAATCGGGCGTTGTGATCGCCACCAGTGCGATTTCTTTATCTTGCTTGTCGAGGCCGTGGCATCCCGCTGCGGCCTTTTTCGTTTACTGGATGCGGCCGACTTCGACGCGCAGGGCTTGAAGCAACGCCGCCAGATCGGACTGCAGGGCGTCCCGAACCATAAATCCTGGAACCGGCGCGTTGATCCCAACTCGCGCCTCATACGTCAGACGCGTCGCGGCGCCGCCTTTGATCGGCGCAAGCCGCCAGACCCCTTTGAGAAATCGCAGATCGCCGCGAACCTTTTGAAAGCGGATTTCTTTGTCGAGCGTGTAGTCGGCGCGAAATACGCTCACTGTTTCGGGGAACAAGCTCTGCCACTGACTGCGGTGCTCACGGATTTCCGATAAGCCATCGGCTGATCGCTCTAAAACTTTGCAGGATTTTAAGCCCCTGACATAGCGCAGCGATCGCTTGCAATCGAGAAGGACCGCAAAGATGCGCGGAGCGGCGTACGGCAGATCAATCGCCGCCTGAATGAGGGCGTCTGCGTCGCCGGTCGGATCTTCCGCCACTTTGACGACGGCCTGACCTGCCATCAGCGCGGCTTTATCATCGGCGCCGAGCGTGAACGCAAGGGCGTCACTGACACCGAAATCGCAGAACGCGAGGAGCGCAATCGTAATCCATGCAGGCAACGGTCGCCCAGCAGTGCGGGCGTTCGCGCGCGTCACCAGGCGACCGGCGACTTGTCATGGAAGAAACCGCCCGTCGGTCCAGCCGCCGGCAGCTTGGCGAGCCAGACCGGCGTTTCGGCGCCTTCCATCACAGACCGCGTCGCACCGGCCCCGCCCATTTCCGTTTTGACCCAGCCCGGACACGCGGCGTTGATTTTGATGTCGGCGCTCGGCGCTTTTGCGGCAGCTTCGGCAGCCGATATGCGTGTCAACGCGTTCAAAGCGGATTTGCTCATTCGATAAGCGGGGAACCCGAAGTGCATGTCCGAAAGTTGCCCGGCGCGCGATGAGACGTTGACGATGCGGCCATAGCCGCGCGCCATCATGCCAGGCAGCAGTGCGCGGGTTAGTGCCGTCGGCCCGAGCACGTTGGTAACCCAAGTCTCGCGCATCGTTTCATCGGACAAATCGAAGAGGCTGGATGAAAAGCCGCGCGGCGTATCGATCAGGATACCGGCGTTGTTGATCAAGATGTCGATGGGTCCGTGGTTGCGCTCGATCTCGATCATCCGATCCGGAATAATACCCGTCGCCGCGACATCGAGCACGACGGGGGTCACTACGGCGTTGAGGGCCGCCAGCTTTTCAGTCGCCAGCACTCCTTTGGCCTCGTCGCGCGCGCCCAGCAGCGTTGAAATGCCGGAAAGCGCCAACTGCCGGGCGATTTCAAAACCAATGCCGCGCGTTGCACCGGTGATTAGGGCCTGCCGCCGCATTAAAACCTTCTCCTCATCGCCAAGCCCATCCCAGCGGGCCAACTCGTAATTAGCATGATTTGATTGGACCACACGCGCTTCGACGTGCCCCCGTTGTGAAAAGGTGCTGCGATCAGCGATTGGCCATCGGCGAAACGAGGCGATCATTCCGGGGACGGCCACGCGGCTATCCATCGGCACTGTAAATGCGCCAGCGGCGCACCGCGTTCCGCTAGAGCAGCCGGTGACGCGCGGCCGTGCACGCACTAGAACTTGCGGACATCGCTTCCGGGCACTGCCTACTGTGAGGCTTTCAGCGGCCCGGGCTCGGCGAGCGCCGCCGAGCGGATGGCCGCGAGAAACCCCGGCACGTCCTTCTCCAGGGAATTGCGAATCATGAAACTTGGGATGAGCGCGCCAAACCCAACGGTCGCGTCATAGGTCAATTGGGTTGCACGTCCACCAGCCAACGGCGTGAGCCGCCATTCGCCGTCGAGAGCCCGCATATCGCCGCCGACACGCGTGAAGCGAATGCTTTGGCCGACCACGTACTCGGATCGAAATTTGCTGCGGATCTCAGGCATCATACTCAGCCAACGCACGCGATGCTCGCGGACGTCCCAGGCATGACCCGGTCCAATTTCGAGAACACCGCAGAATGTTAAATTCGGCAGGATGAGAGGCGCGTTCGCGCACTCAAAAAGGATTTGCCAAACACGAGCCACGGGCGCGGCAATATCGATGGCAGCTGTAACGTGACCGTCGGCGGGACTGTCAGCCGGCTCGACCCGGATGATCGTTTCTCCCGCAGCGAGCCGTTGAAGGTCCTCCGAGGCTAGAGGCATAGCGCCCGCGGGCGACGCACAGTGCAATACGAAAAACGCAAGCGCGAACGCTGTCCGGCGCAGATATTCGTTAATCAGCGTCAGCACCGACTGTCCCCCAAATACCCGTCGCTTCGTCGCGTTCATGCGAGCGGTCGCTGTGCATATCTCACGCACCGCCCACGTTTCGTGTGACAGCCCCAGGACCGGTTACGCATGATTGCGCTTGAAAGTTTCACCCACAGAGTGCGGCGACGCGGCAAGCTGCAGACTGTTGCCGGCTATCGTCAGGGACCTCATAGTAAGGCTGATGGATCAGCCATACCGAGTTTCGCCACGGCCAATAGTGACCGCCAAAGTCGCCAACGCAGGCGGCCTTCTTTTAGCACGGTCCCGATGACTGAAAACGCGTCGCCCTCACGACGCTTGCACATTCCAAAGGTGCTTCGACGATTGGCCTGGATCATCACAGCGCTCGGTATCGGTATCATTGGAATATCGGCGCTGCTCTGGTACCGCCCGGCCAACGCTGTTGTCATCAGTACGCTCATTAGCGATCGTGGCGCGCGGACAGACATTGGCGTCGCTTACGGTCAGGGTCCGCGACAAACGCTCGATGTCTATCGGCCGCCAGCCGACATCACAGAGAACGATGCCATCATTCTGTTTTTGTATGGGGGCAGCTGGACCAGCGGCAGCAAAGAGCTTTACGGCTTTGCCGGTCAAGCGCTAGCGGCACGCGGATTTACGACCGTCATTCCCGACTATCGCCTGTATCCTGATGTGCAATTTCCGAGCTTCGTCGAAGACGTCGCGGCGGCCTACGCATGGACCGATCGAACATTAGCGCGGACGTGCGGCGCGCGACCGATCATCATTGCGGGACATTCGGCGGGCGGACATATGGCGGCGCTCCTCGCACTCGACCGCAAGTACATCGCCGCTCAACCTGCTGAGGTGGCTCCCCCTGCGGCGGTCATTGGATTGGCCGGGCCCTACACGTTCGAGCCGACGGTATGGCCATCGACAAAGGCTGCCTTCGCGTCCGTCGCGACGACGCCGGATGTGCCCCGTCCTATCACGTACGTCAGGCCGGGTGCGCCGCCGTTTTTGCTGGTGCACGGCCTTGCCGACGATCTCGTCAACCTCAAGAACACACGCGAATTGGCTGCCGCGCTTACGGCCGTCGGCACGTCCGTTGAAGTTCAAACATATGAAAACATCGGCCATATCGGCTTGGTGCTGTCATTGTCGCGCCCGCTGCGCTGGCGCGCACCAGCCTTGGACCGGATGGTAGCGTTTGCGAGCAAATTCGCCCGCACCCCGGCGCAGCTTGCCGAGTGTCGAAAGCCGTAGGCCGGGTTTGATTTCGCTCAGCTAAACGCCCATATTCGGCTCATGGCCCGATCTCCGAATTCCGACTCGCACAAGCCGCCCCGCCCGTCACGGGGGCGATCTGGCAAACCTGCGCCGCCGCCGGTCGAAACGTCGGCCGGAACACCGGGATTTGGCGAAGCACGTCAGGACGCTTACACCGTCAATGGCCCGCTTGGTGGGTTACCGACGTTGCCGGCCCTGCGCGGCGGCGCCCCTCGTCCGCCAATGAGCGGCGAAAGCCTGACCGATACATTGACCGCTCTACTGACCAAGCCTGAGGAGCGTTCGGAAAAAGCCAAGGCTTTGATTGCGCGGCAGCCGCTGATGGCCGAGCATCCGATCGTCGCTGGAACTACGCCGCAGTTCGTCCCGCATCGGCCCGAGCGGCCGGATAAAAGTGAAGGCGGTGTTCGTTTCGAAATCGTCTCCGACTTTCAGCCCAAGGGTGATCAGCCCGAGGCGATCAGAGAACTCGTCGACGGCGTGTCCAAGCACGAGCGCAGTCAGGTGCTGCTCGGCGTGACCGGGTCGGGCAAAACGTTCACCGTCGCTCACGTCATCGAGGCGACGCAGCGCCCCACACTCATTCTCGCGCCCAATAAAACCCTCGCGGCCCAGCTTTACGGTGAATTCAAAAGTTTCTTCCCAAACAATGCCGTCGAATATTTCGTTTCGTATTACGACTATTACCAGCCCGAAGCTTACGTGCCGCGCACCGACACCTACATCGAAAAAGAAGCGTCGGTGAACGAGCAGATCGACCGCATGCGCCATTCGGCGACGCGTTCGTTGCTGGAACGCGACGACGTCATCATCGTGGCGTCGGTGTCGTGCATTTACGGTATCGGCTCGGTCGAAACCTATACGGCGATGACATTCACGGTTCGCCAAGGCGAAAAGCTATCGCGCGATCAGCTGCTCGCCGATCTTGTGGCACTTCATTACCGCCGCAACGACATGAATTTTCAGCGTGGTTCGTTTCGGGCTCGCGGCGACACGGTCGAAGTGTTCCCAGCGCATTTGGAAGATCGCGCCTGGCGCTTCTCGCTCTTTGGCGACGAGGTCGAAAGCATCGTCGAGTTCGATCCGCTGACCGGCGCCAAGGTTGACCAGCTGGCGCTCGTGAAGATCTATGCCAATTCGCATTACGTGACGCCAAAGCCAACGCTGCAGCAGGCGATCAAATCGATCAAAACTGAATTGAAGCAACGGCTCGACGAGTTGTATGCCGCCGGAAAACTACTCGAAGCCCAACGCCTCGAACAACGCACGGTGTTCGACATGGAGATGATGGAGGCGACCGGGTCTTGCGCCGGGATTGAAAATTATTCGCGCTATCTGACTGGGCGCAGGCCGGGCGATCCGCCGCCGACACTGTTTGAGTATCTGCCCGATAACGCGTTGGTCTTCGCCGATGAAAGCCACGTCACCGTTCCGCAAATCGGCGGCATGTTTCGCGGCGACTACCGGCGCAAGGCAACGCTGGCCGAGTATGGCTTTCGTCTGCCGTCGTGCATGGACAATCGGCCGTTGCGGTTTGAAGAATGGGACGCGATGCGCCCGCAATCGGTTTTCGTGTCGGCGACGCCAGCGGCCTGGGAACTCGAACAGACCGGCGGCGCGTTCGCCGAGCAGGTTATTCGCCCGACGGGTCTGATCGATCCGCCAGTGGAGATACGCCCGGCAAAGCAGCAGGTCGATGATCTGCTCGACGAGGTGCGCCAGGTGGCGCTGAAGGGCTATCGCACGCTCGTCACCGTGCTAACCAAGCGCATGGCCGAAGATCTGACCGAATATATGCATGAGAGCGGCATTCGCGTGCGCTACATGCACTCGGACATCGAAACGCTGGAGCGTATCGAGATCATCCGTGATCTGCGGCTTGGCGCTTTCGATGTGCTGATCGGCATCAACTTGCTGCGCGAAGGGCTCGATATTCCGGAGTGCGCGCTGGTCGCCATTCTCGACGCCGACAAGGAAGGTTTTCTGCGATCGGAAACCTCGCTGGTGCAAACCATCGGCCGCGCCGCGCGCAACGTCGACGGCAAAGTCATCCTGTACGCTGACAAGATAACCGGCTCGATGGAGCGTGCCATCGCCGAGACGAGCCGCCGACGTGAAAAACAGGTGGCTTACAACGTCGCCAACGGCATCACGCCGGAAAGCATCAAGCGCAACATTCACGACGTGATGAGTTCGGTCTACGAGCAGGATCATGTGACGATCGACGCCGGACTGGTCGGCGGCGATGAGCCGATGGTCGGCCACAACTTGGCGAAAGTGATCGAGGATATGGAACGGCGGATGAAGACTGCCGCCGCCGATCTCGAATTTGAAACCGCAGCCCGCCTGCGCGATGAGATCAAGCGATTGCGCGAGACCGAGTTGGCGATTGCCGACGATCCGCTCGCCCGTCAGTCGGACATCGAAGATCGCGCCGGCAGTTTCAAGGGCGACCGCAAGTACGGCAAAGCGGCCAATCTCCCGCCAGCGTCGCGCATCAAGACGACGTATGAGCCGGTGCAGACGACCAACGCGCAGTCCACTGTTCGCTTGGCACCCGGCGAGCCTCCTTCGTCGAGCCGGCCGCCGGGCGCGGAATCTCGGATTAAAAAGCCCTCACTCGATGACATGGGTCCGGGAACCGATCGGCCGGTGCCGGCGCCACGCATCCGGCATGTTGACCCACGCACGAAGGCCGGCGCGTTTGGCGAAAAGATTGCAGGTCCGCACAAACCGACGCTTGATGAAATGGGCCCGCACGCCTCGCTGGCCGTGAAATCGACTGCCGGACCACTTCCCGAAAAACCACTGATGCCGGCGCGCACGCGCGAATTCGATGATCCCGGCGAAAAAAACAAACGGCGTGGCCGCCCGAAAAAGACGGGCAGGCCCGGCATGTAGCCGCGCGGCATATGTCGACCGGAACAATGAAAAATGTCGGGCGTTTTCGCTCCAGTACAAATGTACCTGGAGGCGTATCATGCCAAAAATCAAGAACGCGAAAATTCTCATCATCGCCACTGACGGCTTTGAGCAGTCGGAGTTGGAAATTCCTCGCGACACGTTGAAAGATGTGGCGCAACTCGTGCACGTCGCCGCGCCTAAGAAACGTAAGGATCCGAAAACAATCACGGGATGGAAGGACGGCGACTGGGGCTCGCCTGTCCCCGTCGATGCCAACCTATCCGACGTATCGACGTCATTCTATGACGCGCTCGTTTTGCCCGGCGGGCAGATGAGTCCAGACACGCTGCGTCATGATGAAGAGGCGATGACTTTGATCAAAGCCTTCATCGCCGAAGGCAAAACGGTTGCAGCGATCTGCCATGCGCCGTGGCTGCTCATCGAAGCGAATGCCGTGCGCGGCCGCAGGCTGACATCCTATGCGTCGATCAAAACCGACGTCATCAATGCCGGCGCGCATTGGGTTGATGAAGCGGCTGTCGCGGATTCCGGCATCGTCACGAGCCGGAAGCCGGAGGATCTTGGCGCCTTCGTGGCTAAAATTATTGAAGAGATCGAAGAGGGCACACACGACCGGGCGGTGCTTGCCGCCTGACGCATGAGCTTCTTCGGCAAGAAAATCGAATGCTCCTCATTCCGGTCTTTCGGCCTTCGCTCACGGCGAGGCAGGAAGCTGGGATGGGGTGCAAATCGTCCGTGCAGTGATTGAAGACGAGGCATAGCGCTCGCCTATCCTTCTACAGGCATCATTTATGGGCGCGATTGTGGAGTGGGCCTGTATGATGGTCTGAGTGCAGACCGCTGTGTCTGCGCCGATTGCCAAAACAGCGAGGGAAGTTTTAGTCAGTCGCTGACAAGGCAAACTGAGCGTGTCTAACATAATATTTTGATTAGCAAGACGGCAACGTTCGAGCGAACATGCCATCTATCACAACGACCGAGTGTCTTTGGCGAGGAGCCGCGCATTATGACCACCAACAGCGCGTCGGCTACACCGAAACACAGCGACCTGGAAACGCAGTTCACTTCGTCCGACGCGACGGCACCGGACGCCAACACGCCGCCCCTAGGTGAGCCCGCCATTCGCACCATCGCGATGCCGGCCGACACGAACCCCGCTGGAGACATTTTCGGCGGCTGGCTTTTGGCGCAGATGGATATGGCGGCCGGCAATGCAGCGTCGCGACTGTCGCGCGGTCGATGCGCAACGGTTGCCGTTGAAGCGATGTCGTTCCTGTCGCCGGTCAAGGTCGGCGATGAGGTGACGGTGTGGGCGCCACTAGTCAAGCGCGGCCGCTCGTCAATGACGTTTGATGTTGAAGCTTGGCGACGGCCGCGCGACGGCGAGCGTCAAACGCGCGTCACGCGCGCCCTATTCACGTTCGTTGCGCTCGATGAGGCCGGACGCCCTCGGCCGCTACCGACCGATGACGCCGACGGGACATGGATTTGAACCAGCGCGTTGCGCTGAAGGCAAAGGACAGTTTTTATGAGCAACCAAGCATCGCTCGTCCCGCGTGTCATGCGACAGCCACTGGCGCTGGCCGCGGCAGCCGGCTGGCTTAGTTTTATCGGTTGGCGCACGATATCGAGCTGGCCGCGTCCGTCGCTCGACATGGCCGCAAACGACGCCGCGACGCAAGACGCGCTCGGCAGCGCCATCACGCAACACTTGTCGAACGCTTTAATTCTGGGCGCGGTCGGCATCGCCGTGGTTTTTGGTCTTGCAGCACTACTCACAAACCGTTCGCCATCGTCCGTTGCGACGGTTGCCACAAAAGATTGGGCTGGCCCGCGACGCGTTCTGCTGATGCGCCACGCCGAGAAAACCGGTGATCCAGAAGACATCCACCTGTCAGCTGCTGGCCAGCAGCGGGCCGAAAAACTCGTGCGCTACATACCGGCGACGTTTGGCGTTCCCGATTACCTATTCGCCGCCGCGCAGTCACGGCGCTCGGTTCGCTCGATCGAGACGTTGCAACCGCTGGCCACGTCGACAGGCAAGCCGCTTCGCTACGACGTTGAAGACGATGACTTCGAAGATCTTGTTGCCGAGTTGGCATCACAGCCGCAATACCGCCAGGCGCTGGTAGTCATTGCTTGGCATCATAAAAAGATCGATAATATTGCAGCGTTACTCGGTGCAGCGGACGGCACTTATCCCGATCCGTGGACGGAGAATTTGTACGACGTGATTGTCGATCTCGATTACTCGAAAGGCACGCCGCCCATCACTAAGACAATCAAACAGCCGTTTTGAGAGGTTCGTAGATAGCCGTGCAGCGCGCTCAGCACTTTTTGAGTGTCGCTGCCAATTGTTGAAACGGATCCGACTTTTCCGGCGTGACTTTGACGATCTGTTCGCAGCCTTGACCCGAAACAGCCATCGCCGCTTGAAACTGGTCTCCGCTGAGCTGCACGGTAAAACCGTCGTTGGTCACGTCGCCTACCAGTGTGCCTTGCATATTGTTGATCTTGTCCTGCCATCGCCCCGTCACCGAAGCACCGTGAACCTCCAGCTCAGTTGCTGCATGTATTTTAAAGTCGGTGCCGTTGTCACAGCGAAAATTTTGCTTCAATCCAGGGCCGTCAGAACGCGGCAAATATGTCACGATACAGTCGAAGCTGGCTTGCGGCCCCGATGTTGGCGTCATCAGCGCTTTGCCGATCCAGCGACCGGCGAGATGGGCGAGCGGGTCGGTTGTCGATTCAGCGCGGTTTTCTGTGACGGCGAAGCTCGACGCAGCCAAGACCGCAACCACAATGGCGGTCGGATGAACGATGCCCATATTTTCAGTTCCCTCGATGCGTGCGGCGTCGCCAGAACGGCTTCTGCCGCGCGTGTGACAGGTCGGCCGGTCCCGCACCGGAGATGAAAGGCGACGCTGCGCGGGAAAGTCGTCTGTTTCTTGTTCGCAATGCGGAAACATATCGGGTGGATGGCGCGTACTATGGTGCTGTGGCTCGAATTATTCGTTGCCATGCTCTTGTGAGGCTGTGAAACGCCACCCATCCTATAGCTGGACATCATCGAGGTTTGCGTTGACGTTCAGCGACGCATGACAATCATCGTGACGTTGTTTTAAACGATTGAAAAAGGGCCCATCAATGCCAGTAAGTCAGTCTGCGATCAGTTGCTCGCCTGCGCACTCAAAGCTGCCGTCCGACAGGAAAATGCGCGGTACAGCCAGCGTTCTCGATGCTGACTGGCTTCAGCATCGCGGCCGGATGCTGGCGATTGCCTCGGTTATTTTAGCGGCCGCTGCGATCCTCGCACCCGCACCCGCATGGTCGGCCGACGCGTTCACAGCCTTGAAGGGCAACTGGAGCGGCGGCGGTCGCGCGTCATTTGCTGGCGGGCAGACGGAAAAGTTGCGCTGCTCGGCCCGCTATTCGGGCGGCGGTAATAACTTGGCTTTGAACGTCCGCTGCGCCAGCCAGTCAGCTCAAATCAATTTGACGGGAAGCCTTGCCGCTTCGGGCAACAAGGTCTCTGGTAACTGGGCTGAGAATTCGTACGGGCTGAGCGGCTCGGCCGACGGCTCGACGTCCCCCAATTCCGTGCGGTTGCGTATCAGCGGCAGTACCACAGGCGTGCTGACGCTGAACGTCACCGGCAATCGCCATACATTTGCGATCTCATCTCAGGGAAGTACGTTGACGGGCGTGAGCGTTAATATGGCGAGACGATAGATGGCTGGATCACCGATGTGATTCGATAGATCTGCGAACCCACAAGGTTGTCTGGGGCCAAGAGTGCCTGGTTGACAGGCGCGTTAACGTATAATGCAAATTTGCGGTGTCAGCCGTGCTCGGAGACGGTTTTCCGACACCGCATGCGTCCCACGACAAAGTCCGTCCTCCCGTCCACGAGACCCATTGCCTCGATCTCGCCGTCATCCGACCAGATGTCACCGACTTGTCACAGATTTAAGCTTCACAAGCCTCGCCAAATCATGTTGGTCGGACGATAATGTTCACGCTTCGATAATGCTCGCCGGGAGGGGATATTTCGTGATTGGTTTTCTCAGTCGCTTTGGCCATTCGCCGACACGTTGGCTCGCGGCAACGGCGCTGACCATTTGCGCAATAGGTGTTGGCTCAGTGCCTTCACGAGCCGCCGACAACCCGTTCGCATCGCTCAACGGCACTTGGAATGGCTCGGGCACCGCGCAGTTTGATGGTGGCAAAACGGAAAGCTTGCGCTGCAAGGGCTATTACACCGGCGGCGGCGATAGTCTCGGATTGTCGATCCGTTGCGCCAATGCGTCGGCGAAAGTCGAGCTTCGAGCCAATCTAAAATCTTCGAATGGCGCGGTATCGGGTGATTGGGAAGAGCGGACGTACAATCAGTCAGGCACGGTCACCGGCAAAGCCTCAGCCAGCAAATTGACTTTGAGCATCGCTGGCGGCATCCAAGGCTCAATGTCCGTATCGGTCGGCGGCGGCGGACACCAAGTCACGGTTTCTACCGGTGGGCCGACGCTGAAGGGTATTAACATTTCGATGTCGCGATAATCGGTCGATCTGGCCTGCGCGTTGGGCCGTCAATGCTTTTCGCTGCCCAATCGGCTGGGCGAAGACCAGGAGAACACGATGTGGCAGGCTATGAATGATAAGCGTTCGGCGGCGCTCTTTGCGGCAGCGGCGATCGCGATCACCACTTTGCTATCGACGGTCAACTCGGCCGACGCAGGGACGAGACGTGACGGTTATGGCGATGGAGAGATCGTCACGGCATTCAGCCGGTTCAACAACGGCGAGATATCCGCACCGGTGCGACCGGCGCGTTACGGCTGGGACGTTCGGTTGCCGGGTGGCACATGGGTCAGCTGCCGCCGGAGCTGTGAAGAAACGCTGCGCGTCGAAACCATCGACCGCAACGAAGGCAACAGCCGCGATATCGGCTCCGGCACGCTGCTTGATGAGTGCGGAGTTTTTGGTTGCCGCGACATCACCCTGTGGTCGTACTAGCTGTGGTCCATTGATCCAGCGTTCGGTGCGGCGACAATACTGTCGCTGAACGTTCTAGAGCGCTTCCGACTTAGATTGAACCAATTTTGTTCGCGCCGGTTGAGCCGATCCGGCAGGCGGTGGGCGCAGTGCGATGCCTAAGCATCGGACAAGCCCGCCAACGAACCGGGCGGCCAACCCGCGCGAACCCGACAGGGCCACCCTACATAGGGACGGGGGCTTTTGCGCTGATCCACGGCGGGCTTCGTCTCGGCCGCACATCGGGTGCGGCCGTCGCCAAATCCCTTGGTCTCAGCGCAAAATCCCCTCGTCAGAATGGGTCAATCTAAGTCGGAAGGGCTCTAGGTGTTGCCAAGAGCAGCGGCAGCCGTTTCCACACGGGCTTGGAACTTCACCCGATTAGAAACGGATTGCTCGTCCTCTCAGTGCCAAACTGTCCGGGCGGACCATGACCGCAAATGAAAGCGATGTCATCGCCGAGCGGGAACAGTTTGTTTTTGATCGCGTTGATCAGTGCATCATGATCGCCGTAGGGGAAATCAGTTCGCCCGATTGATCCGCGAAACAACACGTCGCCGACAAGGGCCATGCGTTGCTGGCGATTAAAAAACACCACTGAGCCTGGTGAATGACCTGGACAATGAAAAACTTCAAACAGGTGGCCCGCAACGGAAACATGGTCGCCGTCGTCGAGCCATCGATCAGGCGCGACATTACGGACGCCCGCGATGCCGTACATCTTGCCCTGCGTTTCAAGGGCGCTCAGCAGAACGTCGTCAGCGCGGTGCGGACCTTCGATCGCGACACTGAGTTTGCCACGCATTTCGTCGGCCCCGCCCGCGTGATCGATGTGGCCGTGCGTCAGAAAAATTTTCTCGATCGTAATGCCGGTCTCGGCGATTGCCGCTTCGATGCGATCGAGGTCGCCGCCGGGGTCGACCACCGCGCCGATTTTCGAATTTTCATCCCAGATCAGCGTGCAATTCTGTTCAAACGGCGTCACCGGAATAATAGCGGCCTTGATGGTCGATGGGGAGCTAGAGGCAGTTGACATGATTTTGGCTCATACACATTAAACCGTTGGCACACGTGGAACGCATTGAGCGCCAGTGAGTAGCGGATGTGGCTCTTCACTTCCAGGTCAAGTTGCTGGGCGGCTAATGTCACCAAAGCAACAGCATGCGACAAAGGCGGCATGTCGCGACGGAATTAGGTCAACCGCACCGTCACAGTATGAGTATGCCGCCCGTCACTGAAGACCGATCTAAGATGCGACGCGTTAGCTGGCCAAGCGGCATGATTTGGGGATCGATCGATATGCGCAAAGGACGAGCCATCGCAGCTGTCGTAGCAGCTGGCCTGATCATCGGCGGTGGGGTATTCGCCTACGCGAAACGTCATTCGCCGGCCGTGCTGACCGATGCCGCGCGTGACGGTAGCAAAACTGCCGCGCCATCGGTCAAGGCAACGGTCGCCGGGCGCCGTGACGGTGGCGCAGGCGCTGCTGTTGCGGTCGAGGTTGCGCGTGCCCGTCAAACCAAATCATCCGGCGACATCCGCGCACTCGGTTCCTTGCAATCGGACGAAGCCGTGCAGATCGCGTCTGAAATCGCCGGGCGCATTCTGGAAATTCCATTTAAGGAAGGCCAACCGGTCAAGGCCGGCGACGTCATCGTGCGGCTGGATGAAGCGCTCGCGGCCGCGGATCTCGTCGACGCCAAGGCACGCTTGGCGTTTGCCGAAGCCAACAACGAGCGTGCCCGCACATTATCGCGGACTGGCAACGTCACGGGGCGAACGCGCGACGAAGCACTGTCCAATTTCGAAACCGCAAACGCCGCCGTCGAACTCGCCCAAACGCGCCTTGCCAAGCATACGCTCATCGCACCTTTCGCAGGCGTGGCAGGCGTTAGAAGCGTGTCCGTCGGCGCATTCGTGCCGATCGGCAGCGCCATCGTCAACATCGAGAAAATCGATGCCTTGAAAGTCGACTTCAAGGTGCCGGAAATATATCTGCAGAAAATCCAAGTCGGCCAAAAAATCGAGGTCACCGTCGACGCCATCGCCGATAAAACTTTCGACGGCGAAATTTACGCCATCAATCCGCTCATCGACGTCAACGGCCGAGCCTTGCAGGTGCGCGCGCGCCTGGCCAACGCAGCGATGACATTGCGCCCCGGGCTGTTTGCACGCATCGTCATCAAAGGGTTGACGACGCGCGACGTGACGGTGGTTCCTGAAAGCGCCGTTGTGCCGCGCGGTTCCGAAAGCGTCGTGTATCGCATTGAAAACGGTAAGGCTGTCGAATCCATCGTCCGGCTCGGTGAGCGCAGAGACGCAGAAGTCGAAATTCTCGAAGGTCTCGATGCCAACGCAACGGTTGTTGTTGCGGGCCAGCAGAAGCTGCGCAACGGAGCCGCCGTCGAAGTCATTGCCGACGATCAGCCGCCCGCAAAGGCCGCCATGACCTTTGATCGGAGCGAATGATGGGCTGGTTTGAATTTTGTATTCGCCGCCCGGTTTTTTCGACGGTTCTGAGCCTCATCCTAGTGTTGCTCGGTATCGTCTCGTTCGAACGACTGACGGTGCGCGAATATCCCAATGTCGACGAACCCGTCGTCTCAGTGACGACGACGTATCCGGGAGCATCGGCGGAAATCATCGAAAGTCAGGTGACGCAGATCCTCGAGGGCTCGATCGCCGGCATCGAAGGTATCGACGTGCTGGAATCGTCGAGCCGTCAGGAATCGAGCCGCATGACCGTCCGGTTTCGCCCCGACATCGATCCCGACGTGGCCGCCAGCGATGTCCGCGACCGGGTCAGCCGTGTGCGCGGGCGGCTTCCTGATGAAGTCGATGAGCCAGTTATTGCCAAGGTCGAAGCCGATGCTCAGGCGATCATGTTTCTGGTGTTTTCCAGCCCCAATAAATCAGCCTTGGAAATCACCGACTACGTCGACCGATTCATCGTCGACAAGCTGAAGAACCTCAACGGCGTTGCCGACGTGCAAATTTACGGCGAGCGCCGCTACGCCATGCGCATCTGGATCGATCGCGAGCGCCTGGCTGCCTTTAATTTAACGGTCCAGGACGTCGAAGCAGCGTTGCGCGCGCAGAACGCGGAAATCCCGTCGGGCCGCATCGAAAGCCGCGAGCGCGAGTTTAGCGTTTTGTCGCGAACCGGCCTGACCACGCCGGAGGAGTTCCGCCAGATCATCGTCAAACTTGCCGATGGTCATCAGGTGAAACTGGGCGAAGTGGCGCGAGTAGAGTTAGGTGCCGTCGACGAGCGCCGGCAGAGCAATTTCAACGGCACGCCCGCGATCGCCGTCGGCATCATCAAGCAAGCGACCGCCAACCCGCTCGACGTCTCAACGGCTGTCCGAAAAATTCTACCCGAAATCAACGGTTCGCTGCCGGATGGGCTCAAAGGCGATATCGGTAACGACGACAGCATTTTCATCGAACGCTCGATCCGTGCCGTCTACACCACCATCGGCGAAGCGATTGCACTGGTCGTCCTCGTCATTTTGTTTTTTCTGCGCTCGTTCCGCGCCGCGATCATTCCCATCGTCACCATTCCGATTTCGCTGATCGCGACATTCACGCTGATGTACGTTTTCGGTTTCTCGATCAACACGCTGACGCTGCTGGCCATGGTCTTGGCGATCGGTCTCGTCGTCGATGATGCCATCGTCGTCCTTGAAAACATTTACCGTCACATCGAAGACGGCATGAAGCCGATCCCCGCCGCCATCAAAGGCACGCGCGAAATTGGATTTGCCGTGATCGCCATGACGCTGACACTTGCCGCCGTCTACGCGCCTATCGCCTTTGCGCCGGGAAAAACCGGGCGCTTATTTCAGGAATTCGCGCTGACACTGGCGGGTGCAGTGATCATCTCCGGCTTCGTGGCGCTATCGCTCACGCCCATGATGTCGTCGAAACTGCTGCGCCACGACGACAAGCCCGGGCGCATTTTCACGCTGATCGAAAAGTTTCTGTCAGGCCTCGAACGCGGCTATCGCCGCGCGCTACACACCGCCTTGAATGGCCGATTGCTGGTCATCCTAGTTGCGATCGGCGTTGCAGCCATGAGCGGCGTGCTGTTCACCAGCTTGAAGTCGGAGTTGTCGCCGCTTGAAGATCGCGGCGTGCTGCGTTTGCGCGGCAATGGTCCCGAAGGCGCGACGATCGCCTACACCGCGCGCTACGCGGAAAAAATGGGCCAAATCCTCGCCGACGTTCCCGAAACGCGGGCTCGGCTCGTTATCGCGGGCAACCCAGAAGTTTCGCAATCGCTGGTGATTGCGCCACTGGCTGATTGGGACAATCGCGAGCGGTCGCAGCAGCAGATTACGGCCGAGATCAATCCGAAACTGCGGCGCATTCCGGGGATTCTGGCGGTGGCGCAATCGCCCGGCGCCTTTGGCCAGCGCGGCGCCGGCCGTCCGATCGAGTTCGTCATTCAGTCGTCGGGCACCTATCAGGAGCTGCAATCGTTCGTCGACAAATTGCTTGAAAAAGCTCGCGAGTATCCTGGTCTCGAAAGTCTCGACACCGATTTGAAGCTCAACACACCTGAACTGCGCGTCGACATCAATCGCGGCAAGGTCGCCGATCTCGGTATCGACATCACGGAGGTTGGCCGCACGCTCGAAACGCTACTCGGCGGGCGCCAAGTGACGCGATTTGAGCAAAATGGCGAGCAGTACGACGTTTACGTGCAGCTCGACGCCAAGGACCGGGCATCGCCGCAATCGCTCTCGACGATTTTTCTGCGTAGTCCGAAAGGTGAGATGGTGCAGCTATCGAACGTCGTCAGCATTCGCGAATCCGTTGCTCCGAAGGAATTGAAGCGCTTCAATCAGCTTCGCTCGGTGACGCTGCAGGCCAATCTTGCGCCCGGATATACCGTCGGTGACGGGCTCAAGTTCCTCGATGACGCGGCGCGCGAGGTGCTGCCGGCAACAGTGCAAACCGACGTCAGCGGCCAAAGCCGGGATTTCAAGGCATCTGCGGACAGTCTAGCGCTGGTTTTCATTCTCGCACTGGGCTTCATTTATTTGGTTCTCGCGGCCCAGTTCGAGAGCTTCCGCGATCCGATTATCATCATGCTGACGGTGCCATTGTCACTCACTGGCGCGCTCGGTGCCTTATGGCTGACGGGCGGCACGCTCAACGTTTATTCGCAGATCGGCCTTGTCACGCTGGTAGGGCTGATTACGAAGCACGGCATTTTGATTGTTGAGTTCGCCAATCAACGCCAACTGGCAGGTGATGACAAGCGCGCCGCCGTCATCGAAGCGGCTGTCCTGCGTTTACGGCCGATTTTGATGACGACCGGAGCGATGGTGCTCGGCGCCGTGCCACTGGCGCTGGCGACCGGTGCTGGGGCTGAAAGTCGCCAGCAGATTGGTTGGGTGATTGTCGGCGGGATGTCGCTTGGCACGCTGTTGACGCTGTTCGTCATTCCAGCCGTCTACAGTCTCATGGCGCAGAACCCATCAATCGCCGACAGTAGCGAACCCGCCAATGATGTGGTGCCGGCGCCGACACCGGCGGAATAAAGCGATTGGCGTCCATGGGCTGCGGCGATACCAACCAACACGCAAAAAATCAGGGGCCGCTGGACCCCTGAAGTTTGGTTGGAAGGACAGGCACGTGAATGGACAACGCGCGGCTTACGCGGCAGCAATGCCTTCGTCGCCCGGGTCGCGCAGCACGTAGCCACGGCCCCAGACGGTTTCGATATGGTGTTTTCCACCGGTGGCAGCCTGCAGCTTCTTGCGAAGTTTGCAGATGAAGACGTCGATGATCTTGAGTTCCGGTTCGTCCATGCCGCCGTAGAGGTGGTTCAAGAACATTTCCTTGGTCAAGGTGGTACCCTTGCGGAGCGACAGCAGCTCCAACATTTGGTATTCCTTGCCCGTCAGATGCAC
This sequence comes from Hyphomicrobium sp., assembly GCA_019748215.1. GTDB lineage: Bacteria > Pseudomonadota > Alphaproteobacteria > Rhizobiales > Hyphomicrobiaceae > Hyphomicrobium_B. The sequence goes on along the minus strand of JAIEPV010000025.1, from coordinate 13,414 downwards.
GCGCTGGCCATTGACGTCGACCGTCTTGGTATCGAGGTTGACGCGCAGATCGCCGGTTTCGATGATCGATTGAGCATGGCCCTTCGAGCGGCGAACGATGGCTTGGATCCGAGCGACGAGCTCATCTTTATGGAACGGCTTCGTCATGTAGTCGTCGGCGCCAAAGCCGAGACCGCGAACTTTGTCATCGATACCGGCCAGACCTGACAAAATCAGGATTGGCGTCGAAACCTTTGAGACCCGCAGCGTCTTCAAGACTTCATACCCGCTCATATCAGGCAGGTTGAGATCAAGTAGAATGATGTCGTAGTCGTAGAGCTTGCCGAGATCGACACCCTCTTCGCCCAAATCGGTGGTGTATACGTTAAAGCCTTCCGACTGCAGCATCAGTTCGATGCTTTGAGCCGTGGCGCTGTCGTCTTCAATGAGTAGAACTCGCATTCCCGTTCCTCTCGTGCCTCGTCTGCGTTCCGATTGCTCTTCGCCCCAAAAGAGAACGCAAAACTGCTTCGAGCTAAACCATCGTTAGGAAGTTACCGGCGAGAGGTTAACAAAGCCTAATTTTGTCTTGGCCGGAGCGACTAATCTTCAGGCCCTCGAAAGTTTAATTTCGAGACACATTCAGCGTCGCCCCATTGAAGCCGTTGAATTTGGACGCGCGTGAGACACACCCCCGCCTTTCGCGCCAAAGTCTTGGCCCGCCAACTCCCCAAAATGTCGTGCTTCGTGTCCCCCGCCCGTTTTCAGGCCCGCCAGCATGCGAATCGTATCGAGGCGCCCACCCCGGTTCGACCCCGTTATGCTGACGTCAACTGAAAACCAGTACGAATCAACAGCTAACAGAATTCGCACCCCGGCCATAGAGCGGGATGGCAAAAAAATGGCCGCCCCGCGGTCGCTTGAAAGGGATTTGGTAACGCGTTGCTTTACCGCAACTTAAGCACGCTATGTTAGGGTAAAACCATGATCGCAAGGAGCGTCGGCAACTTGACCTCCCAACAGCATTAACGCACGTTGAAAGGCCTCAAGCGCATCTGAGCGCCTGACGCCAAAGCTCTGGCACGGTTCTTGTTTATCGAGTCAGACAAGTTCGAACAAGTTTGAGGTATCGAACGATGAAAGCACGCGAGACCGTCATGCGTTTAAAGCGTCGAGACGTTGAGGAAAAGAGCCGCAAGGTCGAAGAACTCGAGCGGATCATCCGCGAGTTCGATACGATGGCGGCAGACCTCGAGCGCCAGATCCAACTCGAAGAAGATCGCACCGGCATCCGCGATCACGGGCATTTTTCCTATTCGACCTTCGCCAAGGCGGCAGCCCAGCGCCGCGACAACCTGCGCACATCGACCAATGGCCTGCGCGAACAACTTGCCGCCGCCGTCCGCGAACGCGACGATACGGTCGAGAACCTGGCCCGCTCGGCGGCTCAAGCGGAGGCACGTGTGGATCAGCGACCGGGCCCGCGCCGCCGGTCGGACCGGCTGTTGAGTAACGCTCTGCGCTAAAATTTCAGATGGTATATGTGTTGCAAATTCAGGCGGTGCCCACTGGGTGCCGCCTTTTTGTCGTCTCGATGCGGCGCCACTCCAGGGGATAAGTAATTTGTTTTCTTGAGCAACATCTGGCGCGCGCGGCTAAACTTCAGCTGGCAGAAGCGACTCGATCTTGACCGAAACTGCCGGCCGCCTCCGCCGGCGAGAAGTCTGCCCGCATCCAGGGACCGCGTGTGAACGACAGCAATGCTCAGCATCGGCACTCGCGGCGATCGTCTCCGATCGGGAAACGGCGCGTGGCGGTCGTGGTCTTGTGTGCCGCTTTGGGCGGCTGCGCCAGCCAAGGAAGCCTCGGCAGCGCTTTTGATACCTCCGGATCGCTTTCGCTTCCGACCATTGAACTGCCGAAACTGGCTGCCGCCGAGCCGACCGCGCCCATCGGCTCAACCAGCCGCTTGCAACCCGTTGGATCGGCGACTGAGGTCTACTCCCGGATCGCCCGCGGCGCGGTTCAATGCTGGTTCGGCGCCACGGGTCCGTTCAAAAAGGACTTCATCTATCACGCCGATGCCGACGCGCCCTCACGAGGTGGCAAAGCTGAAATCGTGTTGCATGTGCGCGAGCCGGCCCAACCCAATCCGCGCGGTGCCAAAGCCTACCGAATCAAGATTGAACCGGCCGGTGAGACATCCGTCGTTGAAACTGAGAATTTGCGGCTCCCAGAGCCAACCGCACTCGCTTTGAATGGTGACGTCGGACGATGGTCTAACGGTGAACAGGGCTGTGCCGGGGCGACGACGGCGGTCGGCTGGTCGCCAAAAGACGATACGGTAGTGCCAGCTGCTGTTCCGGCAGCGGCAAAAACGAAAGCGAAGTCAAAATCGGCATCGGCCAAACAGCCGGGGAACCAGTGATCTGCCGTTTGCGTGCGACGACGCACACGGCCGGCCGTGCATGGTGGAGCATCGGCGGCCGAGAAGACCGCGCGCCACACAGACGGTCGGCAACGCAGGATTAAGCGTTGCCGCCGCGATAAGTCTGGATCTTGGTCGCACGCAGGCCGGGCAAGCCGTGCTGGTCGATCGACCGCTGCCAAGACAGAAACTCGTCGACCGTCAGCGTATAGCGCTCGCACGCTTCTTCCATGCTGAGCAGTCCACCGCGAACAGCGGCGACGACCTCTGCCTTGCGCCGGATCACCCAGCGCTTGGTATCCCGCGGGGGAAGATCGGCAACCGTCAGGGGTGACCCATCGGGACCAATCACATAGCGCCCGCGCGCTCTCATCTGTTGTTCGGTCATGATACTCGGTACACTTTCAGACCACGTTCAAGAGTTCTACTTGGTTGCCATTAAATTAGCGCTAAGCCGTTGAGTTAAAACAGCATAAATAAGTGTTCTAAGATCCATCGAACGCCGCCGATAGACTGTCACGGTGTTAACCGGCTTCCCGCTTTGAGGCGTATTACCAAGTCATTCGTACGCAGTGCGAAATTCAGGCCAACCAGCGACGGTGCAGTTCGTCGCCTTGCTAATGCCAAATGTGATACGGTAGTTACTGCTGGGAGCAGACTTTTGCGCCATGGGTCGTGCGATTTGGCGACTGTGAAAACTGGTGCATCGGTGTTTATTCGACGCGCTCGCTTAAGCGTCAAACAGGTGCCTGAATGCCGCATCCGGCGCATTGCTCATAGGTTGGGGGGCGCTAGGGCCCAGCACCAACCGTCGAACCGGACGCGAGGATGTCCGCCGGCGACGGGATGACGGAAACGACAACGTAGATCATCAGCCGCACGCCAACCGACACGAGCGACCATGAGCCCGACCTTGCCAGCTTCGACAGTCCCGCCAATGCGATCCAAAGCCCGCGTTGTCGTTGCCATGTCGGGCGGCGTCGACAGTTCGGTCGCAGCCGCCATGATGAAGGCGGAAGGCCACGATGTCATCGGCATCACCTTGCAGTTGTACGACCACGGGTCGGCGACCGGCCGCAAGGGCAGCTGTTGCGCTGGCCAGGACATCCACGATGCCCGCCAAGTTGCAGAAGCCCTCAGCATTCCGCATTATGTCCTCGATTACGAAGCCCGCTTTGCAGCCAAGGTCATCGACCGGTTCGCCGAAAGCTACGTCGCCGGTGAAACGCCGATCCCGTGCGTGACCTGCAACAATGAAATCAAGTTCCGCGACCTGCTCGAAACAGCTCGCGACCTCGGCGCCGACATGCTGGTCACCGGCCATTACGTCCAGCGGTTAGAGGGCCCTAACGGCCCGATGCTGGCGCGGGCGCTCGATACAGATCGCGATCAAAGCTACTTCTTGTTTGGCATCACTGCCGATCAGCTGGCCTCGTTGCGCTTTCCGCTCGGCGGTTTGCGCAAGGCCGAGGTACGTGAGCTGGCGCGGTCGTTCAACATCGCCATCGCCGACAAGGCCGACAGCCAGGACATCTGTTTCGTGCCGACCGGGCGTTATACCGACGTGATCGAGCGCCTGAAGCCGGGCGCACTTGATGGGGGCGATATCGTCCATATCGACGGCCGCGTCCTTGGCCGCCATAACGGCATCATTCACTACACCGTTGGCCAGCGCAAAGGCCTGAAAATTCCCGCAGCCGACCCGTTGTTCGTTGTCCGTCTCGATGCGGCGCGCAATCAAGTGATCATTGGACCGCGGTCGGCCTTGACGACCACCGGCCTCATGCTGCGCAATACCAATTGGCTCGGGGAAAAGCCGCTGCTCGAGGTCGCCGCTGATGGCTTGGACCTGTATGTTCGCATGCGCTCGTCACAATCGCCGCGCGCCGCCATTCTGCACGCCGAAGCGGACGGTGTGTGCCGGGTCGAGTTGGTCGATGGCGAAGAAGGCATCGCCACCGGACAGGCCTGCGTTTTTTATGCGGACAATGGCCCGCAAGCGCGAATTCTGGGCGGTGGTTACATCGCCAAAACGCTAAAAGCGCCGCCACTCGCAGCGCGGCGTGACGCGGTGACAGCCGCCGGAGTCGTCGGCTAATGTTTGAGTTGAAAACTTTGCACGTCGAAGGAGAAGCACGTGAGTGACAAGCAGCGTCAACAATCGGGCGCAGCGCTCCTCCGCGGAGTGAACCTGACGAAGCCGCACCAGCTCGACGAAAAAGACGTCCGCGACGCCTATCGCCGCTGGGCTCCCGTCTACGATTATACGTTCGGCAGAGTTTCAACGGCAGGCCGCCGTCATGCCGTGGAAGTCATCAACAGCAGCGCCGGCAAGGTTCTCGAAGTTGGCGTTGGCACGGGATTGTCGCTGCCCGAATACAAACCGCACCTCGACATCACCGGCATCGATCTGGCGCCGGAAATGCTCGACAAAGCCCGCGAGCGCGTTGCGGAGTGCGCGTTGCGGAACGTCACTGGTCTGCACGAAATGGACGCCAGCAACTTGGATTTCGCTGACAATTCGTTTGATACCGTGGTCGCGATGTATGTCATCACGGTGGTCCCCGATCCGGCCAAGGTGATGCGCGAACTCGCCCGCGTCGCCAGACCGGGCGGCCAGGTCATGCTGGTCAACCATTTCAGCCAGGACGACGGCGTGCGCGGTTGGGTCGAGCGGCGTATGGCGCCATTTGCCGATCTCGTCGGCTGGCATTCGGTGTTCGACGTCTCGCGCGTGATGATCTGCGATGACCTGAAACTCGTCGAGCGACGCTCGCTGCGGCCTTGGGGTCTGTTCACGATGATGCGGTTTACGAAAAAGGTAGCGGTCGCCGAGGCGCCGCTCGCCGCCGAGTAACCGGGCGAGTAACCGGGCCAGCATTCCGATTGCTCACGCGAAGAGGCGCGGCGCGGCGTGTAGCCCACTAAAGTTGCGCAACGGTTGACAGGCGCGACCGGCGATCCCTATAGACGGGCACTCCGCGAGCACGCGTGGTATGGCGGGATAGCTCAGGTGGTTAGAGCGAAGGTCTCATAATCCTTAGGTCGGCGGTTCAAGTCCGCCTCCCGCTACCAATAGATCAATGGCTTAAGTGGCTGCCAAGCGGTCCGCAGAAGTTGTCGGGTCGAGGATAGGCTACTTAACGAAGTTTAAGGCCTATATTCATCGTGTATCCAACGACGGATTTGTTGCCGTCAAATACGCGAGCTTTGACCAAATCACCTATTGCCGTCTTGTTGACGACTTCCTCGATTTTTAGTCGAAGGCCGGGAGGTAGAAGTTGGCAGTCCCACTTCGCGTCTTTGTCGTTCGTAATGCCCGCGAGCATGTAAGTTTGCAGGTCGTCTAGGCTAGAGCACAGTGGCTGTCCTCGTTGCGTCGAGTAATCTGCCGCCGACGCGGATTGAACGCCCAAAATAACGCTTGCCGCCAAAATCGCTTTTAGCATTTTCTCCTCGCAAATTTTCGCGTGAAAACTAATCTAAACAATTGGCCAAATACTTCGGCAGGTTATAGGCTTTCGTCTGCCGAATATTCCCTACCGACAACGACAAATTTGAAACGAAGATTTTAGCAATCCTTGGATAGCCAGCGAATTAGCCAAGTAGTCGGCAAAAGTCCAAGTTGGAATTCGGTGTAGTCCCGAGTACTAAAGTCACTTTTATTTCTTGCTCTGTATTTTTGTCTCGATTTCAATTAGCTCGCGCTTGCCACGTGTAAAGTGTGCAAGTAGCCCGAAAACGACAGCACCTGCTGCCCAGACGAACAGCATCACCATTATGCCGAGGCCCGTCCCTGCATTGTAGGCATCCCGCATACTCTCGTCGGAGAGTTTGGCTGCCTGTTTGGCGTTTTCACCAGCGCCAGCAAAAATGCCATAGACCATAAGTATATTAAAGGCCCAGAAGAGTAATAAAAAAATCCAGCCAAAAAATCCGCGCGTCCGCTGTTCGACCATGCGTCGAGTTACAATATCTGCAGCCATCGTTCGCTCCATCATTTCTTGAATTTAAAATTTCCGACTGCTTCTTTAGCTCTGACTTCCTGTGCGACGCAGGCGTTCAGCATGAAGTATGACGGCATGGTCACGCGGGCTTGCTCTCTGCACGTGCTCTTGATTTTCGCATCCAGTATCGCCCAGTCCTTTTTTACTTCGTCGTAGGCTCCCTGCTCCTGATCAAAGCAGGCTTTCAACATAAAATTGCTGTCGCCCATCATCTTCGCCTGTGTCTGGCAATGCTTTTCGACATCATATTCCGGCAAGTCTGCTGGTACCTGCGCGAGCCCGCTTCCAGCGAAGCCGAGAACGACCAGCGCTGAAGCTAAAGCTACTTTTGTATTAGCCACGTCCCGTACCCCCCCGTCGCTTGTGCTCTAGCGATACCAATAGGCTGTGTTGGCCGCAACGTCGCGACCCGATAGTGATCATCGTCGTCCACGCTCTACTTTCGGCTATAGCCAGCATTTGCTGAGCGGGAAAAGCCCAAATTTAACCAACTTCGGCACAAGAAACCAAGGGCTGACCGGCCAGCATCGCTGTCACAAAAGCGCGCTTCCGCGAGAGGATCGTGACGCTCGTCCTGATTGATATTCATTCATAAGGAGATTCAGCTCCCCCGACCGTCGGCTCGCAAGCCGCTCAAACGAAAAACGCCATGTACGTGCCGATCACAACGGTCACGACAATGAGCGCTATCAAGCCGACCATTGAAATCGATTGTGTGCGCCGCTGATAGCGCTGCCGGATGGTCGTGATGCCGTCTTGCTCGTCTTGATTCATGGCCGTCCTGTCAAAGGGGTGCGCTGCGCTGCGTCGTCAGACTCACAAAGCCCGCGTACCATGACACGATTTGCTAGAGCATTTTGCGACGAAGTGGGTGCCGGTTCGTCGTCAGAAAATGCGACAAAACATCATGCTAGCGCGCCGATCTGATTCTATCAGATCGCAAAGTGCTTTAGTGTTTTGGCGACAGCCTCTGTGGCTGAGTTTGCACGATCTTCAATCAAAGTCCGGCTTGCCGCGCCGCTGCTGTTTGACTGTGCTGCGAACCGCCTTCGCCTTGATGCGCCGCTCTTTGGAAGCGCGCGTCGGTCGCGTCTTGATTCGCCGCTTAGGCGTCACGAGCGCCTCGACGATCAAATCCTTCAATCGCTTCTTCGCGTCCGACCTGTTCATCTCCTGAGTACGGAATTGATCGGCCTGGATGATCAGCACGCCATCGAGCGTGAGGCGGCGACCGGCGAGCTTGACGAGGCGCGCTTTGGCCGCCGGCGGAATGGATGTGTTGGCTTCAAGGTTGAAGCGCAGCTCGACCGCAGTCGACACCTTATTGACGTTTTGGCCACCCGGACCGGATGAGCGCACGAAGCGTTCTTCCAATTCATCTTCGGCGATTTCAATCGTTTCGGAAATGCGCATTCAGACGAGCCTTCGCATCGGTTTGAGATCGCGGATCATCTCGCGCGCCGCATTCATGCCGGGAACGCCGGTGACGCCGCCGCCTGGATGCGCCCCCGATCCGCACAGATAAAGCCCCGCGATAGGCATGCGATAATCGGCGTGACCGAGCACGGGCCGGGCTGAAAACAACTGGCCGAGATTGAGCTGGCCGTGAAAAATATCGCCGTCGATGAGGCCGAACCGCTGTTCCAGATCGAGCGGCGACAGCACTTGACGATGCAGCACGCTGGCGCGGAAATTCGGTGCGTATCTCGTCACGGTGTCGATCACCACGTCGGCGAAGGTTTCGCGTTCCGCCGGGTTTCCCCAACTCCGCTCACCGGGCAGCTTTGGCGCTACGTGCTGCACGAACAAACTCGCGACGTGCTTGCCGGGCGGCGCCAGTGACGCATCAAGCGTCGATGGAATAAGCATCTCGACGATGGGCTGTGTCGACCAGCCGGTGGTTCGCGCATCGATATAGGCTTGTTCGAGGTAGGCCAGTGTCGGGCCGATGATGATGCCGGCGGCGTGATGGGGTTGCTCGCGCGTTCCCGGTCTGCACGTGAAGTTCGGCAGTTCCGACAACGCAACATTCATGCGGAACGTGCCAGACCCGGTCTTGATGGCGATGAAGGGCCGGCGAACGTCATCGCTCACATCGGCTGCGTCGATCAAATCACGAAACAGGAGCTTTGGTCCGATGTTCGCGGCAACCGCACGGGCGTTGATCGTCTCGCCACTGGTCAGCTCCACGCCGATCGCCCGGCCGTTTTCGATCAGCACACGTCGGACACCGGCATCGGTGCGGATCACGACCCCGCGCGACTGAGCGGACGCCGCCATGGCCCGCGTGATTGCGCCCATGCCGCCGTGCGCGTGCCCCCACACACCTGGCTTGCCGTTGACCTCGCCAAAGCAGTGATGCAGCAGCACATACGCCGTGCCCGGCATATCCGGCGAGGCGTAGGCGCCGACGATGCCGTCGAATGCAAACATCGCCTTGACGGTTTCGTTGACAAACCAGCGGCCGAGAAAATCGGCAGCACTCGCCGTGAACAGATCCAGCAGTTGGCGCTGATCATCGATCGACAGGCCAAGCAAGCGCCGACCGATGACGCCGCCCTTCAGCAGCGATAGGAGTCCGCCGCCGGCATTGGGCGGCGTGCGCGGCACGAGATCGCGCAACACTTTGGCGGCACGCTCAAGGGCTGCATCGTAGCGCGGATAGGCGTCCGCATCTTTTCGCGATAGTGCGGCGATGGCCGCGATGCGCTTGGTGAAATCATACGGCATCAGCACGCCGGTCGTGTCGTCCAATGGCCAGAAATTTCCGGCTGGCCGCTCAATGATATCGAGCCCGAAACGCTTCAATTCGAGATCGCGAATGACTTTCGGATTGAGCAGGCTGACGGTGTAGGACGCCACCGAGTTGCGAAATCCAGGCGCAAATTCTTCCGTGATGGCCGCGCCGCCGACGACCGAATTCTTCTCGAGCACAATGACGCGCAGCTTCGCGGCCGCCAGATAGGCGGCTGCCGTCAGGCCATTGTGGCCGCCGCCAATAATGGCGACATCGTAATCCGGTGCGGTCATGGCAGGTTTTTGGCGCGAAATGCCGTGCGATTGCAATGCACAACGTCCGGCGTCCCAACACATTCAAGAGTGCGGCGCAGCAACAGAAACTGCTCGTAACTTCCGGTTAACCAGGGCGCGAGCATTGATTGTGGACGTTTTAGGGGTGATCCTTCGCGTTAAACTTGCGTTTAGATTTTGCCGTTTAACTTTAGAGTCGGCGCGTCAGCAAAGCTTATTTCGAAGCGCCCCCATTCAATCCGACGTGCCGGGAGAAGGTGATGAACGCAGCCGTGCCACGTCTCGAAGCTGCAAGCGGCGAACCAAAATTGGCGCGTGGCGTACCGGTTCAGATGTCGGCGCGTGCGGCAGGTATTATTATCGTCGCACTCATCCCGGCGTTGTTCTGGACGGCAGTGGTCGCTGGTCTCGGCGCGGTGTTCGATGTCGCCTTCACGACTGGAAACCTCGCGATGATCGGCAGTTCGATAGCGGCCTTCCTAGGCGTCGCCTGCGCGCCGATCATGTCGCGGACCAACTAGCGCTCAAAGCCGTAAGTGCTCACACCCCCCAGCCACATCGCAGTTGCTGGCAGACTCGACGACTGCCATCGCGGCATCGCACGGGCACGGGATCGCAGGCGCGGCAACTGTAACTCGAGAGGCAGCCGCGATATTTTCCGCCACGACCGAAGTTGCAAGTTAAAACCGTCTGGCAATCGCGTTGCGGATTGATGCTGCCCCCCGGCCCCTGTTGCGCGCTGGCCGTCGGCACGATCAAAATCGAGACGGCTGCGAGACATGCAGCGATTGCAAATCGTCGGCCGTTGAAGGCAGTGACGGCACCCATGACACGACCCCGGTTGGTCATCGAACGAGCCGCAAATTTCTGCCAGATTGCAGCTGCACGCAAGCGACAATCCCGTTTGTGCGGTTCCGTTGGACGCCAGCGGTGACGGCGTTACTCAGCCGCCGCCCTCGCCTTCGGTCGAACCGCCGCCATATAATCGTTGAGCAGCGTTTCACTGATCGCGCCGGGTTTGTACATGAACGCGCCGATTTCGCTCACCGGCGTTACTTCGGCGGCCGTCCCGGTGATGAAACATTCGCTGAATGAGCCAAGCTCTTCCGGCATGATCGCTCGCTCGATCACGGTGATGCCGCGCGCCTTCGCCAAGGCGATGACGGTGCGGCGCGTGATGCCGTCGAGGAAGCAATCGGGATCGGGCGTGTGAATGACCCCCTCCTTGATCAAAAACACGTTGGCACCGGTACATTCCGCCACCCGGCCACGATAATCGAGCATGAGCGCATCGGAATACCCGGTTCGCTCGGCACGATGCTTCTCGATGGTACAGATCATATATAAACCCGCTGCCTTTGCCTTTGCCGGCGCGCACAGCGGATCGGGCCGCCGGTACGTCGCATGCGTAAGGCGGATACCTTTAAGGCGTTGGTCCATCGGGAAATACGAGCCCCACGTCCACGCTGCGACGGCCACATGAATCTTCGAGGATTGAGCCGAAACGCCCATCTGTTCGCTGCCGCGCCAGGCGATCGGCCGAAGATAGCAGTCGGTCAAATTGTTGGCCGCCACCGCATCGCGGCAAGCCTGATCGAGCTCGGCAATCGTATAGGGAATATCGAAGTCCAGGATTTTCGCGCTGGCGACGAGGCGTTCGGAATGCTCGCTCACTTTGAAGATTTCGCCGCCATAGGCGCGCGCACCCTCGAACACGGCACTGGCATAATGCAAGGCATGCGTCAGGACGTGAACCTGCGCTTCACGCCACGGCACCAGCGCGCCGTCCAGCCAGATCAAGCCATCGCGATCGTGATACGGAACCAAGTCTGCCATGCCCATCAAAGTCCTTAGCTGTCTGCGAAGTCGCCACGTGGCAACGACGCCAGAATATTATTTTTGCTTTTGCCGACGCTTGCCGCAACGCCAGACCGTGATCGACCGAGACGATTTTATCAGCCGGAGGCTTGGCGCCGTCGGCCGATTGCGAAACCCATAGGGCCTGCGTTCAATGTCAGCAAGTTGACACGCCGATCGCGCCCGTCCCACTGTCGAAGCCTGGAAACAACTCGACAATTTGACTTGAACTACAAACGTATCGGGGCCAATAAGTCAATATGACTGACATATTTTCCAATCCTGCGTTTAGTACGGTTGCGACGACCCAGAACGGTTCGAAGCCAGCTGCTTCCACGCAATCTGCCATGACGGCGCCGCGCACCGACCTGATTGACTGCGCCGAGCTGTTCTATTTTGCCTATCGTGATTTCACCTGCGATCCCGATGCGATCCTGGCGCAATACGGTTTTGGACGCGCGCACCACCGCGTATTGCATTTCGTGCATCGCCACCCGGGTCTCAAAGTCGCCGAACTTCTCGATATTCTCAAGATCACCAAACAAAGCTTGGCCCGCGTCCTTAAGCAACTCGTCGATGAAGGTTTCATCATCCAACGTGCCGGCGACGCTGACCGTCGCGAACGACGCCTGTATTTATCCGCCAAGGGAACCCGCCTGACGGACAAACTCACCGACATTCAAATCCGCCGCCTACAAACGGCGCTGGCAAATATCGGTCCGGGCGGTGACGCTCTCGCGCAGAAGTTTTTGTTCGCCATGATCGCCGAAGAAGATCGCCCGCACGTCGAAGCGCTCCTGAAGAGTGCGAGGCGCGGCGCTGACGGCGCGCCGTCTGGGGCGTTACCTGGAGAAGCAGAATGAAAACAACGATATCCGCAGTGCGGGTCGAGCCGCTGCCGGACAATGCGCCCCACATTCTCGTCGTCGACGATGACCAGAAAATCCGCGCGCTCCTCGGCCGCTTTCTAACGAGCAACGGGTTTCGCGTCACCGAAGCGGCTGATGCCGCGGCGGCGCGCGCGTCCATGCGTGGGCTGTCGTTCGATCTGGTGCTGCTCGACGTCATGATGCCGGGTGAAAGTGGGCTGAGCCTGGCACGCGATCTCAAAGAGACGCGGCCGGTGCCGATCTGTATGTTGACGGCGCTGGCTGAAACCGAGGATCGCATTTCCGGCCTCGAGGCCGGCGTCGACGATTACGTTTCCAAGCCATTCGAACCGCGCGAACTTCTGTTGCGCATTCGCAATATTCTTCGCCGTGGCCAGACCCCGTCGACACCGCGCGACGATATTCGCATGGGGCCGTGCGTGTTCAACATCGCGCGCGGAGAACTGCGCCGCGACGACGACAGCATCAAGTTGACGGAGCGCGAGCGTGATATGATGCGGCTGTTCGCGCAGCGCATCGGCACCGCCGTGCCGCGCCATGAACTGTCCAACGACGACAGCACGGGAAGCGAACGCGCCATCGACGTGCAGATCAACCGCCTGCGCCGCAAGATCGAAGCCGATCCGTCGAACCCCGTGTACCTCCAGACGGTGCGCGGCAAGGGCTACATCCTGTATATAGACTAATCGTCGGCGCCCGGCCGCCGCCCCCCAACGAGCCCGCTCACTCAGGATCAAGATGGTCGCTGCCCGCGAAACCAGTTCCGACCTCACCGGTGCAATGCCGTGGTATCGACGTCTGCGCGAGAGCCCGACCGTCGCTCGGATGACGCAGGTGCTTTCCGAGCTGCTGCCGAAGGGCCTCTATGCACGAGCGCTGTTGATCATCATTACGCCGATCGTCGTCCTCGAAGGCGTGATTGCGTTCGCCTTCATGGAGCGCCATTGGCAGGCTGTGACCCGGCGGCTGTCGGAAGCAACGGCTCGCGATATTTCGGCATTGATCGAAGTTTACAACACGGTTCCGAAGCAAGACGGACCGCAGAAAATCATCGATCTCGCGCGCCAGCGCCTTGGGTTGACGATGGAGGTTTTGCCCGCTGGCGACCTGCCGCCGCCTGGTCCGAAACCATTTTTCGCGCTGCTCGATCGGGCGCTTTCGGAAGAGCTTCGCCGCAATGTGCAACTGCCGTTCTGGATCGACACCGTCGGCCAGACCAAAAA
>JAIEPV010000076.1 GCA_019748215.1 Hyphomicrobium sp. | reverse complement strand
GGTGGTCACGATGAGCCCGAAATCCTCCGTTCCTCAAGCCGCTAGTTTTGTCTCACAGGTGTTGATGTCGGACATGCGGGTGCGCGACGCCGGCTCTCGGAAGGCCGTAGCGTTTGCATTGCTTACCCGCCCCAGCGGCAGGGAAAAGACTTCAACGATTGTCTAAGGTCCGATGGTGATGCGGCCGTAAAGTCAGCCATCGATGCGGCACCTGCGTTCCTTGCCGATCCTCTGCCGCAATCGTACTCGTCACGCTGCCTTGCAGACATTGAGCCCAAGCCGGTCCGATGGCTATGGCCAAGACGCGTCGCGCTGGGCAAGCTAAATTTGCTTGCGGGCCAGCCGGGTCGGGGAAAATCGACGCTGACCCTCTACATGGCTGCTCTGGTCAGCAACGGAGGGACATGGCCAGACGGGTCGCCATGTCCGAGGGGCAATGTGGCTTTCATCACATGCGAAGATGATCCCGCCGATACACTCGTCCCACGGTTGAAGGCGGTGGGGGCGGACCTTACCCGATGTCACCTTCTCGACTCTGTGCACGATGACAAGCACCTCGACCGCCCGTTTAATCTAAAGACCGATGCTGCGAAGCTCGAAGAACTGGCTCGCGACAAAGGCGGCTTGTCGCTCATAATCATCGATCCTATTAGCGCTTACCTCAATGGCATCGACTCACACAACGTCGCCGAAGTTCGAGGCGCACTCGTGCCGCTTCAACAAATTGCCGAGCGATTAAGCGCAACTGTCATAATGGTCTCCCACTTCAATAAAGGAACACCTGACGGTAGCGCCATGTCCCGCGTTGCAGGTTCTGGGGCATTTGTCGCTGTTTGCCGATCCGCTTGGGTTGTCGAGCGAGATCCTGAAAATCCGGACGGCAATCGACGCATTCTTGCGCCGATGAAGAACAACATTGGCGACGATCGAACCGGCTTTGCTTTCGTGATCGAGCACTGCAACCTTGGCAATGCCATCGAAGGGAGCCGTGTCCGCTTCGAATTAGGGAGCGTGCATATTGGTGCTGACCAGTTGGTTCGGGCACAAATGGCGTCTGCAGATAAAAGGCGTGCGCTCGGGGAGGCGAAGGCGTTTCTTTCCGATTTACTGACTGACTTGGATATGCCGGAGATCGAGATCAGAGATGCCGCCGAGCGGTCCGGTCACAGCATGCGCACACTTCAGAGAGCCAAAGGCGCGCTCGGCATTAAGTCAAGCAAGCGCGCCGATGGGTGGTGGTGGGAGTTACCCCGCAAACCGATAGGTGGACCGGGACTTTTTGACGAGCAAGAGCGCCAAGAACGCCAAGATTGCCAAACTTCCGAACAGCCTGAAGTTGGCATCAATGACTGCGAGGAATTGCCCTTTAACAGCGACCAGGGGCAAGACTGCCAAGAGTTCGAGACCGAAAGCGTTGGCACTCTTGGCGATGTTGGCTACCTTGAATCCGACTTTTGTCGGAAGAGCATAACGTGAGGGTGCATTGTAAACTGATGCCAGACATTGTGAGGCAGTGAATGTCACGGAAACAAGCTGCAATTAGAAAGTCTAAACGCGAGGAGGGCCCGCCAAGCGAGGCTGAGGCGGCTGCAATCGCCGATGCGTCTCAATTTCTGAAAAATCGAAAAACCCGCCTGACGGTCATTTGTGAGCAGTCTAGCGATGGTCGGGTGGAAGCGCTTGGACCACAGCATTCTGACCGCGCCGGATGGTTGGCCCGCATTCAAAATGCGTTCGGAACACACGGCACCGCTTTTGCGCTTGTTCAGCTGAACAAGTTGATCGCCGCATCACGAACGACCGAAGGGAAAGTTGATCAGGTAACGCTTAACGGGCTGCTGGCGATGATCGAAGGCGCAGAGCCCCAAAATGAGGTGCAAGCCGCTCTCGCAGTTCAAATGGCGCTCACGCATGCGGTCGCTCAGCAGGTTCTGCTGCGCGTTTTGCGCGTCGATCAAATCCCGCAATTCGACAGCGCAAGCAACGCGGCCGTCAAACTTCTTCGAACGTTTACATTGCAAGCCGAGGTCTTGGCCAAGCTGCAACGGGGTGGCGAGCAGATCGTCAAAGTCGTGCACGTGCATCCTGGCGCGCAAGCCATCGTTGGCAACGTCGTGCAGAATAAAATTGGAGAAGGGGGAGGGGGCGCAGATGAAAATTGGAATCAACCCCATGCAAAGGCAAAACTGTCAGCCGCAAGCGCTTCTCAGCTGCCGCAAATGTGGAGCGAAGACTCGAAGCGGCAACCCGTGCCAATCGCCGTCAGTCAACGGTAAGGCGCGCTGCCGAATGCACGGTGGCTCTGCAAATAGCGGGGCGCCGAGTGGGAAGCGCAACGGCGCGTTTCGATCCGGACATTTCACACGCAAAGCGATCGCGGATCGCAAGTTGGTTTCGGCACTAATTGCCGAGTGCAAAGCGATGGCAAAATTGTTGAGCTGATTTTTTTCAATCGAAGCGTTGCCCGCGTACAGCGAGTTCGGTTTGTGATCAGCCCCCACCGAGTAGTCCAGTTGCAATGTTAGTTGATGGCTCCTTGGTCGGCTAGGTTTTACAGATGCAAAACCTAAGGCCAATCATGGAAGTCGAGCCTTGGGCCGCTCGTAGTTCGGCGCAAAATCATTACGAGGAAGAGTTCACAAAATTGTTGGCAGTTTCATATCAAAAATTTGCATATCTGGGAAGCTCCCAACCGAACGGATAGTTACGAGCGATTAGCAACCAGCCCAAAAGTCCTAAAAGATAAACCAGCCAGGGAATATACCCGGGATTGGCGACTTCGGCGGCGAGAGACTTCCATACTTTAAGGACCGAAACTTTCATGATCCCAGGCCCACCAATGTTTTCAACATTTCAAGTCCGGATGCGAGATCGGGTGCTGTAGCGAAAGCTGACATGACCGCAACGAATGACAGCGTCGCAAACCAACTGCCAACCGTGGCAACGCTGTCAACTAGGCGCGTCGTAGAAATTTCGTCGTAGTACCGCTTCGCCGTCATGCAGAGGGCAAGCGCTCCGCCGTGAGCGACGCCCCAAATTAGATAATTCCAAGTGAACGAATGCCAAAGTCCTATGAAAGCGAATGCCATGAAAATGGCTGCTCTGGGTCTTCCTAAATCCCGCACAAGCGGCTTGAAAAGATAGGTCGAAATGAATGCTCCAAGGCTCAGATGCCACCGTTGCCAGAAGTCTTGGATAGATTTCGCCGTCAACGGATACCGAAAATTTTCAGGCAGGCGAATACCGAATAATAACGCAGTGCCAATGGCTAGCTCGGTATAGCCCGTAAAATCCATGTAGAGGCAAAGAAAACGCCGGTAAACCGACAGCCAAGCTAGAGTGGTGCCGCTCGCGATAGTCGAGAGATCAAAATTACTCATGTCAGGCTTGAGCACCAGAAACACCGCGATTCCCCATCCGATGCGACTAAACCCCCGAGCCAATGAGGATAAGTCGAGCGAATCCGCCATTGCTTCCACGGCGTAAGGTTTAGTCCCGACAAGTGGTCCAGCAACAAAACTCGGAAAGAACAGCAGCGCGGCCACGATTTCGGCTGGCGCGATAGGGCCGCGGCTGACAACTTCCCGAACAATTATGAAGGATCGGATCGCGCTATAGCTGAGACCTAAGAAAGCCAGCGAATAGAAGGCGGGAAAATCTGAGACATCCGGCGGAAAAAACCAAGACGCGATGGTTTGATTATTAACAAACTCGATACCGACAATCGGCACAAAGCATAGCCAACTAAGATTGCGCAGCGTATGAGCACTAATCCAACCGAGTAAAAAAGGCGTGACGACAGCACCGATGATCATCATGAAGGAAAACGTC
The DNA here is from genome assembly GCA_019748215.1 of Hyphomicrobium sp. Lineage (GTDB taxonomy): Bacteria > Pseudomonadota > Alphaproteobacteria > Rhizobiales > Hyphomicrobiaceae > Hyphomicrobium_B. Next base: position 33,115 of record JAIEPV010000076.1, on the reverse strand, counting down.
AAATAGACAATCAGCGGGTTTAAGGCTAAAAGAAAAACCGTCGAAAGAAATGCGAGGGTTGCTAGGCGCAGCGAATGATATCGGCACGGTATGCTCCAATAAATCGGTAGAAAAACGAAAATGAGAAAAATCAGAACTGCGGTCGGAGCAATCACCTGTTGGCACTTAAGTATGGTTTGAGCCTCTGAACCAGCCACTTCATGAAAAGTTTTCGACCGGCTTGAGTGAGGTGCGTGTGATCGATGAAATATTCTTCTTTGAGCCAAACCTCGTCTGCGCTCGGCGACAAAACGACAGCGTTCAAAGATTTTTCGATGTCAGCGATTTGCTCGGCAGAAGGCGGTCGACTGTAAATCATCGGTAGATTTAGAAAAATTGGAAACATGCCTCGCTCCCTGGAGAGCGAGACAAATTTGAGGGCGGTTTTACGCACCCGTGGATCGGATTGCGGAGTGAGGAAGTTAGGCTGCGTGTCGGCGCTTGGCAGCCATTGTCGCCCACTCATTTCGTCAAGTGCCAAGCGGCGAATGCTCGCCACTTTTTCGGCCTCGCGATCATGTTTGGCCGCTTGAAGTTCTAAGTCATCCATAATTTTCATGCGGCACATGTCTGACCGTCGCTCGTCAATATCGGCGTCGGCTTCGAAGACTTTGCCAAGTCGCCCGGTCACGATTGCATTGAAAACATATTCAATACTGATGAAAACTGACTTCAGGATATAATGCAGCTTGAGCACCACATGGTCTGTCGCATCCTGCATTTCATTGGCGACCGCGCTTAGTGGGAGTCCGGCAAAAAACATGGGCGGAAAGTTTCCGACGGGGAGAACCAAATCTGAAACATGGTCGCTTGGATCAACTGTGTCCTCAATTCCGATATTCCGCGCACTGTCCAAGTTTAGCTCGAATAAAACAATGTTCGGTTGCTGTTGTCGGGTGAGTTCTTCCAGCAGGTAAAAATCGAAAGACGGGAAGGCGCTTGGATGAGCCAGATTTCTCGCCGCAAGACTGCGGCCAGAAACTTCAGTCATTTGAGAGACAAAAATAGCGGGATCGAAAGCAAACATTACGCGAGAGCTGCCAAGCGCAACGACCTCAGTGTTGCCAATAGGCGTGGAATACAATCGCCGATAGCAACCGGCGTAACTCGGCATGCTAGACGCTCGCGAAACGGTTGTCGCGCGAATTTCAACGAGCGTTAGCGCTGTAAGAAGCCCGCAAAACAATATCGCCCTTACGAGATGCCTCTGCAGCGCCATCGCCAAAACCTACGATTGCCTCTGTACGATTTTTGTCAGGCTTTCGACGCTGAAGTCGTTGAACTCTTCATCGATCTCCTTGAGCTTACCGCCAACAGTTTTTTCCAAAGCAAACAAAAAGTTCATAATATCCAGAGAATCAAACACCTCAGTCGCCAAATTTGTGTGTGGAGTTAAGGTGGCGCCCTTCCCCGGCGTGACTTTGTCAACCGCAGCCACGATCATATTGAACGCGTCTTTTTCAGTCATACCCGCCCCCAATTCTCGACGTAACCGTTACGACACTATCGGGTTTTCATGCAAGCTCAAGGCATTCCACCGCGCTTGATTTTTGTCGATGGGGATAGAACCTCGCGGTTTGAATTGACGCACGCGACAGCGATCATTATCGCCGACCATTCACGCGCACCGACTTGCACCGGCGCATGCGACTGTGCGCCAGGTTATATGTTGGCGGCCATCATACCCGAGCAAGCGTTGTAGCTTTTTCGGATCGTTTGCGAATAATCGATGCGAGACAAAAGAGTAAACCGACTTGGCTTCGGACGGTGATGGATAGAAAAAGGAATTTGCCCTGGTGAGCGTTTCGCTGAACGTCTACTTGCGAGGAACGCGCTCCTATGTTCAAGGATCGCAAATGCTTGCGAAGGCAGCCGAATGGCTTGTTTCCGAAGGCTTCGGAGCAGCCGTATTGACCAGCGCCAAATTCTCTAAACTGACGAACCGTACGGTCATGTTGCAACTGGACAATGAGCCGGCACCACCTGAACTGACGCGGCTGGGAGTGGCCACTTACAGGACTGGAAAAGACAACCTAAATGTGCAGTTTTTTGAACATGAAAGCGCGTACGCCCCTCGATGTGCGGAGCAGCCGAGCCGCATCACTTCTTACGATACGTGTGGAGACGGGGTAGGCTATTGCCGATTTGCGACCGATGGTACCCACGAGAGTTATCTAGCGGCCGTCGTCGATACACTGAAAAAGCAGCAGGCGGATCTTGCCGCGCACGTCGAAGAAATTTGGTTTACTGCCTTATCGAATGCAGAATTGCAAATCTCGCCAACACCACCGTTGGAAGGTGGATTGCGAGCCTCGCTTTTGCTATCGCGCGCCTTTAACGGGAGGCTGCAAACGCTGAGTCGCGTTGAAACAGAATTATCAGACGGTTTGATCGAGATCCAACCGTTCCAAGTCTCTTTTGCATGCGTTGTCCGTTAGGAATGACATTAATGCGGATTAGAGCGTTTGCATCGGCGATCCCTGATATCACGTACGATGCGTGTGAAGTTGCTGAATGGTGCGGAGTTGATCCTGACTTCCTTCAATCAAAAATAGGCGTCGTTCGCCGGGGTTTTCTTGGCCCAAATGAAACTGGCGTTTCCCTAGCGGTGAAGGCGGTGGACGAACTGCTTAATAAGACTTTGTTGCCGCGAGACAGTATCGAGCTACTCATTTACGTCACTCAGACACCCGACTATGGAATTCCGCAAAATAGTTCACTTTTGCAGAATCTCGCAGGCCTGCCGCGCTCAATGGCATCTTTCGATCTAGGGCTAGGCTGCTCCGGATACCCCTATGCTTTGACGATCGCCAAAGGGTTCATGAAGGCCCAATCGATGTCGCGTGCTATTGTTGTGACGTGTGACCCCTACTCAAAAATTATGAGACGGGATGACAAAGCCACAGCGGCGGTGTTCGGAGATGCGGCGACTGCTACGCTATTGGATAATGAGGGCACAGGCGAAATCGGGTTGGGCGACTATGGGACAGACGGTTCTGGCCATGCCAGTCTTATCGTACGTGCTGGATCGGCTGCGAGCCCAGTCTGGTCTATCCACAAGCAGCGCCCCGAGTTGGCCGCGGCGGACGACGACTATCGGCTTCGAATGAACGGCCGGGCAGTTTTTGATTTTGTCATGCACGAAATTCCGGAAAGCCTGACTCGCGCCATAGAGAAAAACCAATTGCTTATCGGCGACATTAAATGGTTTGCCCTGCATCAGGGTACGTTGTTCATGTTGAAGCAACTCGCCATTGAAGCCAAGCTCCCTTCAGATCGCGTTTTGATAAACATCGATCGCTATGGAAACACCGTTTCATCGACCATACCTCTGCTGCTGGAAGAGCAAATGGCGAAGCCTCAAGGGCTGACCGGCAATGTCATCGTTTCGGGTTTCGGCGTAGGGCTGTCTTGGGGTTCGACCGTTCTGAAGTTCTCGTAAGCGTTCGAAGTATTCCCGCGCTGCCAACGCTTTTTGATTTGAGCACGACAATCTCAGTGCGGTGAAGCGCTGATCGCAAGCTGGCGCAGACACTACAACGCCGTCAGCCGTCAAGCAGCGGTCTTCGCTCACCCCGCCGGCTCTTGAAGCGATTTTGCCGTGGGCATCCATTCTGCCCTAGGCTCCGCTTCGGTCAGCCCAGATGCTGGCCGATGACGGCCCGGTTCTAACTTGGCTCCTGGTATCGATGTGGGGCAGGCCCCGGTCAGTAAAAATGTGCCAAGATTTTCTGCTGTCCGAGGTGAAGCTTTTGGCAATCAACATACCAAGCAACAGATTGACACGAGGATCACCACCATAAAGTATTGTTACTCGTAGGCACAAATGTTTCCCCTACGGTACTTCAGCAAACGGATTGGAGTGATCAGAATGCGCATGTCCATAACTAAGCTCCGGCCAATAGGTACGTTTTTGACGGCGGCCATATCGACCCTGACGATGTCGGTTGCGGTATCGCAGCCGACCCGCGCTGCAGCCCCAGAGTCGCCCGATCCAATCAAAATCGCACTCTTCGATTGGACCAGCGTCAACCTCAACGCCAAAATCCTTGGCGGCATCCTCACGAAGCTCGGCTATACGGTCGAGTTCCCAACTGCGGAGTATCTCTCGAGTCTGACAACTGGGTTGACCAACGGCGACGTCACGCTGGGCGTAGAATATTGGGACACAACTGCGGGCGAGGCCATGAAGGCGTCCGACGCCACAGGGCAGACCGAGCGGCTCGGTGCGCTTGGACCCAAAGCTAAAGAAGAGTGGTGGTATCCACTTTACATGAAGGAAAAATGCCCAGGATTACCCAACTGGGAAGCGCTGAAAGATCCCAAATGCGCAGCGGCTTTCTCGACAGCAGAAACCGCTCCTAAGGGACGTTACCTCGGTGCACCTGTAACCTGGGAAGGCTTTGACGACGAACGGGTTGTGTCGCTTGGACTGCCGTTTACAGTCGTCCATGCTGGAACAGACGGCGCAATGTTCGCCGAGCTGGACTCAGCATACCAACGAAAGGCGCCAATTCTCCTCTGGATTTATTCGCCGCATTGGGCGCCGGCAAAGTACGAGGGCGAATGGGTCGAATTCCCGAAATTCACTAAGGAATGCTACGAAGATCCGAAGTGGGGTAGCAACTCAGACGCAAAATACGATTGCGGTAAGCCGACTGGCGAGATCTGGAAGTATTCGTGGAAGGGCATGAAGGATAAGTGGCCTGTCGCCTATAAGGTGGCAAAAGCTTATACAATTGACGTCAAAGAGCTCAGCCTTCTCGCTGGCCAGGTCGATCTCGAAAACAAGAAAATGGAAGACGTAGCCGACACTTGGATCGCAGCTAACGAAGCGAAGTGGAAAGAATGGGCCAAGTAGTGGTGCCGGGTTTTGAACCAAACTCAACGCTGTGATGACGAGAAGCGGCGGCGAGTGAGGCAAGCCGCTTCTCAGAGAGGCTTTGCAGACGAAGCGGAGAAACTCGGATGAACAGTCGCGCTCCGGCGCTAGATCTGGGCACGACGCGCGATACAGTGGATCGTCGGCCAACAAAATTGGTTTGCCGGAATATTTGGAAACTCTTCGGAGTTGGTGCGCCCGAATTTATCGCAAGCCGGCGCGGCGTCGCGACAGCCAATGAAATCGCACAAGCAAAACTCATCGGCGCCGTGAAGAACGTGTCGATTGACGTGCGCGAGGGCGAAAACTTCATCGTGATGGGGCTTTCCGGCTCTGGAAAATCAACCCTCGTTCGATGTCTTTCGCGTTTGATCGAGCCGACCTGGGGCTCAATCGAATTCGACGGCAAAGACTTACTCAAAGCAACGCCCGACGAGTTGATCGAGATCCGCCGTCACAAGATGGGCATGGTATTCCAAAACTTCGCCTTGCTCCCGCATCTCACGGTACTTGAGAATATTGCATTCCCCCTCTCAGTTCAGGGTATTGACGTAAAAACGCGTGAACGCCGTGCTCGAGAGTTAATTGACCTAGTTGGATTGACATCGCGCGAGCAGTTTTATCCCCGCGAGTTGTCGGGTGGTCAGCAGCAACGGGTCGGCATTGCACGTAGTCTCGCTGTCGAGCCGGATATCTGGTTCTTAGACGAGCCATTCTCGGCACTTGATCCATTGATCCGGCGGGAAATGCAGAGCGAACTCATTCGTCTTCAAAGCGTGCTCAAGAAAACAATTATCTTCATCACACACGATTTTGACGAAGCGATCCGTCTTGCAGATCGTGTGGCCATCATGAAGGACGGCGAGACCATCCAGATCGGTACGCCCGAAGACTTAGTGCTGCATCCAGCCACAGACTATGTGGCTGAATTTACGCGCGACGTACCGCGCGCAAAAGTGATGTCCGCAAAGCGTATCATGGCGCCAATTAGCGATCATCGGGACTATGGAGGGTCGGTGAAAGCCAGTGATAAAATTGTTAGTTTCGCGGCCGAAATTGTTGGCAGACGGCAGAATTTTGTTGTGACCGACGAAGGCGGCGAGCCGATTGGCGAAGTCACGGCCAATGCGGTAATCAACGTTTTGGCCGAACGCGATCCGCACGCGGCGGTCGCGGAATGACGTTGTCTGTGGAAAGCTTCCCACAACAGGCGATGCCGGTTCCTCGCTGGACTATCATTTGGATTGCAGCGATCCTCGGAGTGACTTTGCTTTATGTAAGACCGGATTTCGCGCCTTGGGCCGTCTATTATCCAACCAAGGCTATCTTGCCATTCGCTGAATGGACTTCAGTTTTGATGGCCTGGCTGAAGGTCAATTTTTCTTGGTTCACGCGCGGTCTCACCGAAGTGTTTGCAGTCCCGTTGAACTGGGCGTTCAATCTCTTGGCCAAAGGATGGAAAATCGGCGCTGGCCCTGAAGCAGTGCTCATTCCGCGATTGTCTTGGGTCGGCATTTGCGCAGCGTTCGCCATCGCCGGCTATGCGCTCGGTGGTTTCCAGCTTGGGGCGCTATCGGCCGGATGCATACTCTACATTGCGCTTTTTGGCCAATGGACAAGTGCGATGCTGACGCTCGGGTTGATAGCAATAAGCGTTCCTCTTTGCATTGTAGCGGGGGTTGCGCTCGGGACATTGGCTTTCCGGAAGCCGTCGATCGACCGCTACATTGTCGGTCCAATGCTCGATCTTATGCAAACGATGCCGACATTCGCTTATCTCATTCCAATGTTGCTGCTATTTGGAAACAGCCCCGTATCCGCAATGCTGGCGACCGCGATTTTCGCGACACCGCCAATGGTCCGCGCCACCGTCCTAGGTTTGAAGCGCATACCGCACGAGATCGACGACCTCGGTGAGATGGTCGGCTGCACTCAGAGGCAAAAGCTTTTGAACGTTTTGCTACCGTCTGCGCGGCCGTCGCTCATGATCGGCGTCAATCAGGTGATCATGCTAGCACTGAATATGGTGATCATTTCGTCGATGATCGGCGCGGGCGGCCTCGGCTATGATGTCTTGCTCGCACTGCGGGCGCTGAAAATTGGTCAGGGCATGGAGGCGGGGTTAGCCATCGTGGCACTCGCAATTGTTCTTGATCGCTTGAGCAACGCGGCGGCGGTCAAGAGGCCAACGATTGTCGATCGCAGCGCACCAGTGTGGCAGCGCTATTCGATGCTGTTGCTGGCATGTGGAGTTTTGCTCGTTACAACGCTCGCAAGCACAGTCGTTCCATCACTCGCCGACGTTCCCGCTTCGCTGACCATATCGACGGCACCTTGGTGGAAGGTCGCCGTCGACTGGATAACGGTGAATTTCTTCGATGCGATCGAGGCTTTTCGCACTGTTCTCATTCTTTATGCACTGAACCCGATCCGGATGTTTTTCGAGGGCGTTCCCTGGCTCGGCGCGGTCATCCTAATAGGTTTGGCCGGCTACAGGCTCGGAGGCGTGCGCCTTGCAGTGCTCGTCGTGCCGCTCACCATGTTTTGCGCAGCTACGGGCCTGTGGGAAAAAACAATGGCAACGCTTTATCTGTGTACCGTGGCGGTCATCATTTCGGCGTCCTTGGGTATGGCTATTGGCATAATGGCGGCGCGCAGCAATCGCGTCGAAGCGACTATAACTCCGATTATTGATACGCTGCAGACGCTGCCATCGTTCTGCTTCATCATCCCCGTTGTGATGTTGTTCCGCGTGGGGGACGTGACCGCACTGATCGCGACCGTGCTGTTCGCGATCGTGCCGGCGATCCGCTACACCAATCACGGCATTCGACAGATCCCAGAAAGTCTGATCGAGGCGGCAACCGTCGCCGGGTGTTCGCGGCGTCAAATGTTTTGGAGGGTTCAGTTGCCACTCGCCCTGCCCGAAATTATGCTAGGGATCAATCAAACTGTCCTATTGGCTTTAAGCATGGTCATAATTTGCGCGATGATCGGCACGCGCGATCTCGGTCAGGAAGTATTTATTGCTCTCGCCAAAGCCGACGCGGGCCGCGGTATCACGGCGGGCTTTGCGATCGCCTTCGTCGGCATCGTTGCCGATCGGCTTTTACGTGCCGCAACAGATCGTATGCGGCTTGGCGTGGCGTGATCGGGGTTGCTACGCCGGTCTATAGTACGCCACTACGTTTGGCGCTAACCGGTCTTTCACCGCACGATTTGATGGCTCTTATGCGTGACGAACCAGAAAGTGGGCAGCGCTTTGACAGCGAGATTGCACAAACGGTTTCGCTACCACTCGACGTGTCAATAGCGCCGAGTTCGCGCGCATGACCGAACATCCAAACTCCGATGCCTTGGTCGCCCGTATTGCAGCGCTTGATGTTTGGGCGACTTGCGTCGACCCCAAGCCATTGCTTGCTGACATTACGAACAAGATTTTCATCGCTCGCGATGGCGCCCGCACATGCGTGGTGCGAACCGGCGACGATATATCGGTGCATGGCATCTTACGAGCGAACGAACTTGCCGCTGGGTGCGCCGCGCACAAGGTGGGTATCAGTCCGGGTGTCATCTGACCCACCTCCACTGACGTGGTCCGACTCGAAGTATGGCTTTTTGCATGACGAAGACATTGATGCCGAGGATGAAACACAAGGCAGTAGAGATCGTATCGAACCTCCGCTTCCCGCAGAAGTCCGATGATCTGCTCCGTCGTAAATCGGTTCGTGCCATTCCCTCATCTCCTCAATCGAGGTTGGAAATATCCGGTTTCGCTCGCTCAGCTTGGCATCGGTTCACCGGAGCAGACCGGTCGCCATCGGTGAGCGGTAAGGCGCCTTGCCGGATGGGATGACGGCGCCGCCAACAGGGGCGCACCAAACGGCAACTGGAATTTTTTACCGCACCGGTGACTCCACGCGCGAAGCAATAACAGACCGGCAGATGATTTCAGCGTTGGTCGCGGTGTGCCGCGCGTTGGCAAAGTCATTGCGCTAACATTTTTCAATCAACAGTGTTGCCGCCGGGCAGCCAGAACAATTGCGGTTTCGGTGCTTCCCATGTGCTTCCCAGCGAGACGTGCCAAGTACACCGGAGAAAATCATCACTTCGTAACTGTCGCAATCTGTTTGATAAAATGGTGGGCGGTATAGGGATTGAACCTATGACCCCACGCGTGTGAAGCGTGTGCTCTACCGCTGAGCTAACCGCCCGTCCGTTGACGCGCCGTTATGAGAGTGGCAGCCATCCACTGTCAAGCTGCCCCGGCGTTGGAAAAAACCGCGTTAGCAGCTTAATGCGCGTCGTTTGTGTCGTTCCAGTCGGCGGCCTTCCGGCGTCATCGACGCAGCGAGACTGCGCCAACGCCGCGCCACAGGTCAGAGGGTGTCGGCCATTCATCGCAGCTAGGCTCGGCGAATTAAAATGCGATAGCTCCGATCGGCACTCACGCTTTCGATCAAGGTATGTCCCGTGGCTTTGCAAAAAGCGATGAAATCGGCGGGGGCGGCCGGGTCCGTCGCGACCACTTCCAAGACGCTGCCGACCGCCATGCCGGTCAACATTTTCTTGGCCTTCAAAATAGGCAATGGGCACGACAGCCCGGATGTATCGATAATGCGATCGGGCATGGACTGGCTCGGGTTCGAGGGGTATCGGCTTAGGTTGGGATGACGCCCGGTTGCGGAATGTGATGCCGTGCAAGCGCGAGGCTACAAGCAAGCGGCGGCGCGCACAATCACAAGACCGGCCGGTGTCAATTCCGGGCCTTGCGCACGACCGCCGGGAATGCGACGGTCCGCACCTCAATGTGGCGATTCCGAAAGTCCGGTCTGTGCCCCATGCGAGACTGAACTCGAGCGGTCGTGCAGCGCGAGCTGAGGGCGCGTCGAGCAGGAGGCGGTCCGGCGCACGCGGTCGGGGGGAGTTATATTTTGCAGCCCGAAGAGCCTAGCCGTTCGTTGTTGTATACGTTCGGGCTTGAGAAAATCGGGCTGATCGCCCTCACCGCTCCTTACATTTCAGCCGTTGTCATTGGTATTTTGACACTCCTGGCGGCGATCGGTGTGACACGTCTAGCGGTCGATGACAGTCTGTCTGAGTTGTTCCGCACAAACACGCCGGAGTTTCGCCAGTACGAAGAAATCGATCGCCGTTTTCCGTCGAGCGAATACGACGTGCTGGTCGTTGTCGAAGGTGAAAAGCTGCTGACCAGGCAAGGTCTCCAGGCCTTGGCTGAAACGGCGGCAGACTTGCAGCTGGTTGAAGGGGTCTCCGGCATCGTGTCGATGCTGTCGGCCCGGGCCAAACCTGATGCGAGTGGCTACGCAGCACCTCTTGTGCCGGACGAGTTGCCTGATGACGCTGCACTTCCGGCGGTTATTGCCGCGCTGAAATCCAACGATATCGTCAAGGGTAAATTTCTCTCCGACGACGGCCAGCTGTCCTTGATGGTGCTCGCCTTGGATCGCTCAGTCGTGAAGGAGCGAACGCCGAGTGTCGTCATCGGCGAAATCGAGAAGGCAGCCAAGCAGCATTTGACGCCTGCAGCCTTGACGGTGCGGCTCGCCGGTGCGCCGGTCATGCAACTCGAGATCCGCAACGCCGTCGAACGCGATCAGCTTGTCTACAATGGCATGGGGTTGTTGTTTGGCGCCGTCATTGCCGCGGTGTTTTTCCGCCGCGTATCGCTGATGCTGGTTGCGGCGGTGCCCCCGGTCATCGCGGTGGCGTGGTCGCTCGGCCTCCTCGGCTGGATGAATTTCAAGCTCAACCTGTTTTTGAACGTCATGACGCCATTGATCATGGTCATGGGGTTTGCCGACAGTATGCAGATGGTGTCGGCGATCCGGATCCGGCTGCGCGAAGGCGACACCAAATACGAGGCCGTCAAGTTTGCGGTCGCGGTCGTCGGGCCGGCTTGCGTTCTGGCCCACAGTGCCGCGCTGCTTTCGTTCCTGGCTTTGCTGTTTTCGGAATCAGGCCTGATCCGCACGTTCGGACAAGCCGGCGCCATGTCGGTCTGTATTTCGTTCGTCGCCGTCGTTGCTGTTTTGCCGCTGCTGGCGCTTTTGTTCATCCGCAATGAACAGAAGCTCGCCCGTGACGCGACGCCGGCCGACGGCATGATGGACGCACTTGGCACGTTCGTTGGCGCCGTCGTCGATCGCGTAGTCCGCCATCCGGGTGCCTACACCCTGCTCGGCTTCACGCTTTTTAGCATCTTCACGGCGGCCTATCTTCAGCTCGAGCCGCGTTATCGCCTCGCCGACCAAGTTCCTGATCGCGAGCAAGCGCTCGACGCCTCTGGCCGCCTCGACAGCAAATTGACCGGGGCCAACCCGTTCCACGTCATGATCCGGTGGAAAGGCGCGGAGACACTTTATGACGCCGGTCCCCTGGCTGTCATAGAGGCCACCCACAAAGCCTTGGAGAGTGCCGCCGGGCTTGGCAACGTCTGGTCGATCGAGAGCCTCAGACGCTGGCTGCGTGAAAACGGCGACGACAACGTCGAGACAATCAAAAAGTATGTTGGTCTGCTGCCCGACCATTTGGTGCGCCGTTTCATCGCCAAGGACGAGGGCGATGAGAAAGCCGTGCTCGTGACAGGACGCCTGCCGGACGTCGACGCGAGCCAAATCCTGCCACTCGTCGAAAAAGTCGATGCAACGCTTGGGCCCGTTCGCGCCGCCAATCCCGGCTTCGAGATTTCAGTCACCGGGCTGCCGGCACTTGCGGCGCGCAACAGCCACCGCATGATTACTCAGCTCAACGAGAGTTTGCCGTTGTGCGTGCTGGTTGCGGCGATCCTGCTGTCGATCGCATTCAAATCGGTTTTCGTTGGAGTGATCAGTCTACTGCCGGGGTTGTTTCCGGTCGTGACCTCAGGTGCGGTGCTTTGGCTGCAGGGCGGCGGGCTTGAGTTTTCGTCGGTGGTCGCGCTTCTGGTGGTGTTCGGCCTTGGTGTCGATGCGCTGATCCACTTTCTCAATCGCTTGCGACTCGAAGAAGCTGTCGGCGATTCACCGGTTGCGGCCATTCGCAGAGCCCGGGTTTTGGTCGGTCCCGCCATTATTCTGACGACGATCGTGCTGGCGTTTGGTTTGGGCGTTACGATCTTCTCGGACCTGCCGTCGCTGCGCACCTTTGGAATGGTCTGCGGAATTACGCTGCTCGCGTCGCTCGTCGCAGACTTGGTATTTTTGCCCGCAACCATTCTCGTTTATCGGCGATATATTTCGCGGCAAATCTAGAGCAACCGGCCGGTCGTCGGTGTTGCGAAGCCATGCCGTCTGGACCTAATGTTCCAGCACGCGATTTTTTGACGAGGCGCCGATGTCTCAAAAGCTCATCATCATCATGGCCAACACCGACCCGCGCCATCCGGAAGAAGTCGGCGCGCCGATCTTCCAGGCGATGGTCGCCGCCTCGATGAACTACGAAGTCGATGTCATCTGTACGGGCCTCGCGGCCAAATTGCTGCAAAACGGTGTCGCCCAGTCGATTGTCGTGAAAGCCGGTGACGGGCGCACCGCGCATGATTTCATCAAAGACGCACACGCAGCCGGCGTGAAATTTCACTGTTGCTCGCCGGGCCTCGATTTGTTTGGCATGTGCGTCGATGACATGATCTCAGAATGTCATGGCGTCGTCGGCGCGGCGCACTTCATCGAACAGATCATGTCGGGTGAAAGCAAAGTTCTGACGTACTGATGACTTCGTCGCGAGGCACACGACGTCATCACATCAGTGCAAGCAAAGCCGGCTCTAGCCCACGATAACTCGAAATAATCGCGTCGGGCCCGAGCGTCGAAACCGGCGCTTGGCTATACCCAAAATCCACAGCCACCACCGGCACGCGAGCCGCCTTCGCGGTTTGGATATCCGTCTCGCTATCACCGATCATGATGGCATGGGTCTGCAGCCCGCGTGCGCGCTCGACAGTACCCGTGAAATGCCCTGGATCCGGCTTATAGACGCCGAGACTGTCGCGGCCGGTGATCGCGGCAAACAAGTCCGTCATATCAAGCGCTGTAAGCAGTTGGCGGGCGTGATGTTCCAGCTTGTTGGTGCAAACAGCGAGCGTGGCGCCGGCGCCGCGCAGGCGCTGCAATGTTTCAATGGCATCGGGGTAGGGCCGGCTTACATCGGCAATATGCGCGCTGTAATGCTCGAGAAAAATCTCGAACATCTCGTGGAGTTCTGACTCCTGCAGCAAGCGACCGTGTGTCGCCGCCGCGGCTGACATCATGGCCAGCGCCCCGTGACCGACAAACGGCCGGATCTCGGCGACTGAAACCGGCGTGAGCCCGAGCGTCGCCATCACGTGGTTTGTGGCGGCAGCCAAATCAGGTGCGGTATCGACCAGCGTGCCGTCAAGATCGAAAACCAGCGTCCAAGGATGCATATGGCGTCACATGTGTTGGCTGAGGAAGGACTACGGCGATTGCAAAGCCCAATTGTCGGATCTCCTAGCCGACAAAGACAGCTGCGTCGCTGGATTTCATGTCGCGCCAGGCCTAAGAAGGGCCACGAAGATCACGGCACACGGTCCGATTGCGGCCGGGTCATCGCACCGCGCAGCCGGTGCAGCACGAGAAAAGCGGAGACCCGACGGCATGAGTGCGGACGAGTGGAAGCAAGCGGCGGCGGAACGGGCGATCCTTCACGTGCAGTCGGGCATGAAGATCGGCTTAGGGACCGGGTCGACAGCTGCGAAATTTGTCGACTTGCTCGGCCAAAAGGTGCGTGCCGGTCTCGACATCGTGTGTGTGCCGACGTCGGACGCCACACGGGCGCAGGCGGCAGCGCTCGGCATCAAGCTCACGACGCTCGAAGATGACCCGTTGCTCGATCTGACCGTCGATGGCGCCGACGAACTCGATAGTGAACTGCGCCTCATCAAAGGCGGTGGTGGGGCTCTGTTGCGTGAAAAAATCGTCGCCGTCGCGTCGAGCCGCGTCATCATCATCGCCGATCACACCAAACGGGTCGAAACGCTGGGTGCTTTTCCGTTGCCAATCGAGGTTGTGCCGTTTGGACGGGGATCGACCGAGCGGTTGATCGCGGACATGGCCTCTGATTGCGGCTGCGATGGGTCCATCGTGCTGCGCCGAGCACCGGATGGCAGCCCATTCGTGACCGACAACGGTAATTACATCATGGACTGCCACTTCTCCATGATCGAGGATCCCGAAGCGCTGGATGACGCTTTGAAGCTCGTCCCGGGCGTCGTCGACTGCGGCTTGTTTCTTGGCATCGCTGATATTGGCATCATTGCCGGCCCAATGGGCGTCGAAATCTTGACGAGTGACGACGATGCGTTTGAACCGGAGGATTGATGTCATGTGGTTTCGCCTCACGACGATGATAGCCGTTGCATCGCTGTTCGTGCTGCCACTTCGAGCTGAAAGTGTGAAACCTGCCGTCGATCCCGCTCGTGTGACTACGGCGCGAGATCTGATGACGGTGTTGGGCGTCACCAAGCAAATGGATACGGCCATCGACACGATGAAAACCGCTTTTCTACAGAGTGCGAAATCAGCGTCGAACGAGCAGAAAGAAAAGTTCTCGGCCGAATTCGATAAAAGCATCGCCAATCTGATGGCGTATCGCGAAGACATGATGAACGATTTTGCGCATCTGTACGCCGAAACCTTCACTGCTGAAGAAATGAAAACGGTCGCCGATTTCTACCGGTCGGGTGCCGGTGCAAAATTTATTCAGGCAACACCTGACCTGATGCAAAAAGGTGCTGCGATCGGCATGAGCTACAGCACAAAGGTCATGGACGAAATGCGGCGCACGGCACCGGCTGAAGCGCCGAAACCTTGAACGGCGTCGTCGATGTCGTGGCAAGTCGTGTTAAAGTCCTGCGCTGTCACCCATGCAAGCTTCCACCCAGGCCCTCATGACAACCTTCGACGTTGATCTGTTTGTCATCGGCGCGGGCTCAGGCGGAGTTCGCGCGGCCCGCATCGCCGCCGGCCATGGCGCCCGCGTCGCCATCGCCGAAGAATACCGTTGTGGCGGAACCTGCGTCATTCGCGGCTGTGTGCCAAAGAAACTCCTCGTTTACGCTAGCCGGTTTGCCGACGACTTTGAGGATGCGCGCGGCTTTGGCTGGTCGGTCGACGAGCCGCGCTTCGATTGGACGAAATTCATCGCGGCGAAAGACGCTGAAATCGCTCGGCTGGAAGCGATTTACTGCGCGCTTCTTGAGCGCTCGCGCGTTGAACTGTTTCGCGATCGCGCCACCGTCATCGGCCCGAATGCCGTTCGTCTTGAAACGTCACGCCGCACAATCACCGCCGAACGCATTCTCATCGCCACCGGTGCGACCCCGAACATTGATCCAGCATTGCTTGGACGCGAGCATGTGATCACGTCCAACGAAGCCTTCGCTCTCACGGCGTTTCCAGAACGCATTGTCATCGTCGGCGGTGGATACATTGCCGTCGAGTTCGCCGGAATCTTTCATGGTCTAGGCGCCCGCGTTACACTCGTTCACCGGGGCGAAAAGCTACTGCGCGGCTTTGATGAAGATCTGCGCGCCGGCTTAGGGCACGCCATGCAGGCGCGGGGCATCACGATCCTCGCAAACTCGGTCGTTAAACAGATCGACAAGACAGAGAGTGGTTTGGCAGCCGTGCTCAGCACAGGTGATCGCATCGCTGCTGACCAGTTCATGTATGCCATCGGCCGCACGCCGAATACGGGCGGACTAGGTCTTGGCAGTGCTGGCGTCTGCCTGCGCGACAACGGCGCCGTCGCAGTTTCGGACTTATCGCAATCGTCGGTTCAATCAATCTTCGCCGTCGGCGATGTCACCGACCGCAAGGCGCTGACACCGGTTGCGATCCGTGAAGGGCACGCGTTCGCCGATACGGTCTACGGTAGCAAGCCTTGGAGTGTCGATTACGCGACGATCCCGACAGCCGTCTTTTCGACGCCCGAAATTGGCACTGTCGGCCTTGCCGAACACGAAGCCCGCGCGCTGCATGGCGCGATCGACGTCTACAAGGCGAGCTTCCGGGCGATGAAAGCGATCCTCGCCGGCCGCGACGAACGCATGTTCATGAAGATGGTTGTGGCACATGAAAGCCAGCGTGTGCTTGGCCTCCACATCATCGGTCCCGATGCCGCTGAAATCGTGCAGATGGCGGCCATTGCGCTACGGCTGGGAGCGACCAAGGCTGACTTTGACGCGACGATGGCTCTGCATCCCAGTGCTGCCGAGGAACTGGTTACGCTGCGCGAAAAATGGGTCGCGCCCGGAGAGGCGGCCGGTTGAGCGGCAAGTTTCAAGCCGGGTTGATTGCGAGAGCGCGCGCCGCTAAGGGTGGCGGCTTGCAACCGCCTTGAGGGTTCGATGGCACGACTGGCCGGCAAAATAGCGATCATTACTGGGGCAGGGGTCGGCATCGGACAGGCGATCGCACGGCGCTTTGCGACCGAGGGCGCACACGTCTGGGTCACCGACATCGATGGCACGACGGCAGCCGACACGGCAAAATCGATCGTCAGCAACGGCGGTGCCGCGACGGCCATGCAGGTTGATGTGTCGAAAGGCCAAGATGTCACGGCTTTGATGCGAGCCATTGATACAGCGCACGGCAAAGCCGACATTCTCGTCAACAATGCCGGCATCCTGGTGCGCGGCGAAGTTCGTAATTTGTCGGACGCCGACTGGACCCATCAGCGCGAGGTCAATATCGACGGCGTGCTACGCTTGTCGCGGGACGGTCTACCGCTGCTGCGCAAAGCGCGCGGTGGATCCATTATCAACATCTCGTCGATCATGGCCAACCGCGGCCTTCGCCCACTCGCGGCCTATACCGCCACCAAAGGAGCCGTGACGGCTTTGACCAAGGGCCTCGCGATCGAGTACGCCCCCTTCAATGTCCGCGTGAACGTCATCTCGCCGGGCTACATCGAAACGGCGATCACCGACCGTCTGCTGCGCCTGCCGCCGGTGCGCAAAGCGCTGGTCGATAAGACGCCGATGGGGCGGCTCGGCGTGCCGGATGATATCACCGGTGCTGCTGTCTTCTTCGCCTCCGACGACAGCCTTTATTGCACCGGCTCTGATCTGATGGTCGACGGCGGCATGTCGGCGGGGCTGTAGGGCCTCGGTTTATCGAGCGCAGCGCCGGCTTCGAAGCATTGGAGAATGGCTTGGCCGCCCGATTCAGCACCGCTGAAGCGCTGGCGTCGCCGCCCCATATCTCCTATAAGCCGCGCCACGATTTGGGTTAAACTGGCCTCGATCAATCTTGGGCCGTCTCATGCGCGATACGCGCGTGCTGGTCCGCACGTCAAGGAGTTCGAGACGATGGGTGCACCTGTGGCCCTCGACAAATGGTCGCCCGAGAGCTGGCGGCTGAAACCGATCTTGCAGGTGCCGGACTATCCGGATGCGACCGCCTTGCGCGATGTCGAGGACAAGCTCGCAACCTTCCCGCCGTTGGTGTTTGCCGGCGAAGCGCGCGATCTGAAAAAGTCACTTGCCGGGATCGCCGCCGGCAACGGGTTTCTGCTGCAGGGCGGCGATTGCGCCGAGAGCTTTCTTGAACACCGCGCCGACAATATCCGCGACTTCTTCCGCGTGTTCCTTCAGATGGCGGTCGTGCTGACCTATGCCGGCGGCCAACCCGTCGTCAAAGTCGGACGCATTGCCGGTCAGTTCGCCAAGCCGCGGTCGTCGCCAACCGAAAAGAAGGACGGGCAAGAACTGCCGAGCTATCGCGGCGATATCATCAACGGGCCGGACTTCACGCCGGAAGCGCGCATCCCCGATCCCAACCGTCAGATCGAAGCCTATCGCCAATCGGCTGCGACGCTGAACCTGATCCGCGCTTTTGCGACCGGCGGCTACGCCGATCTCGAGCGCGTCCATCAATGGAATATGGGATTCGTGCAGGATTCCCCTCAGGGCCACCGCTATCAGGAACTCGCCGACCGCATTGAAGAGACCATGGGCTTCATGCGCGCCTGCGGGATTACGTCTGAAAATACGCCGCAGCTGCGCGTCACCAATTTCTACACCAGTCATGAAGCTTTGTTGCTCGGTTACGAAGAAGCCCTCACACGGCGCGATTCCACCAGCGGCGATTGGTACGCCACCAGCGGACACATGATTTGGATCGGCGACAGAACGCGCCAGCCCGATCACGCCCACATCGAGTTTTGCCGCGGCATCAAAAATCCGATCGGCTTGAAGTGCGGTCCGTCGCTCGACGCCGACGGTCTCTTACGTCTCATCGACCTGCTCAATCCGAAAGACGAAGCGGGACGGCTGACGCTGATCTGCCGCTTCGGCTTCGACAAAGTGGAAAGCCACTTGCCGAAGCTTATTCGTGCCGTCAAAAAAGCCGGCCGCAATGTGTTGTGGTCGTGCGACCCGATGCACGGCAACACCATTTCGGCAGCCACCGGCTACAAGACGCGCCCGTTCGACCGGATCTTGAAAGAGTCGCTGTCGTTCTTCGAGGTGCATCGCGCCGAGGGCACGCACGCCGGCGGCATCCACATCGAGATGACGGGACAGAACGTCACCGAATGCACGGGCGGCGCCACGGCGATTTCGGACCAAGACCTGTCGGACCGCTACCACACGCATTGCGATCCGCGCCTCAATGCCGATCAGGCTCTGGAACTCGCTTTTCTCATCGCTGAGCAACTCAAAAAAGAGCGTGCCGCCGATGCGCACCCGCAGGCGAGGACGCTGATTGCGTAAGGCTGGTAGGTCCGTTGGTGATGCGTGCGCTGGGGTCGACGCTGACCCGCACGCGCGGCTCATCGCCGGCTGGCTGATTCATGGACGAACCAACGCTGGACCCAATACGCCGCGCGCTCTAAAACCGCTTGCATGACCGCTCCCGCTACTTTCAAAATCGCCCTAGCTCAGCTGAACCCGGTGGTCGGCGATCTCGGCGGCAACGCGAAGAAAGCCTTGGCGGCGCACGTGATCGCGAAAGCTGCTGCGGCAGATCTGCTGGTCCTGCCGGAGCTTTTTCTCAACGGCTATCCGCCGGAAGATCTGGTCTTGAAACCGGCGTTTCAGTCGGCATCGCGCACGGCGCTTTATGATCTTGCGGTGGCTTGCGCCGACGGTCCGGCAATTCTCATCGGCACGATTTGGCACGACGACGGAAAGCTCTACAACGCGGTGGCGCTGCTCGACGGCGGCAAGATCGATGCGGTCCGCTTCAAGGTTGAGCTGCCGAATTATGGCGTCTTCGACGAAGCCCGGGTGTTCTCGCCGGGTCCGATGCCTGGGCCGCTGAACGTGCGCGGTGTTCGTGTTGGTGTGCCGATCTGCGAGGACATCTGGGGCCAAGACGTCGTCGAAACGCTGGTTGAAACGGGGGCTGAAATCCTGATATCACCAAACGGCTCGCCGTTCGATTGGCCGAAGCCGGACCGGCGCATGAATGTCGCCGTGGCACGGGTGACGGAGAGCCGGTTGCCGCTCGTCTATCTCAATCAGGTTGGCGGCCAGGACGAACTTGTGTTCGATGGCGCGTCGTTCGTGCTCAACGCCGATCGCAGCTTAGCGGCACAACTGCCGGCCTGGCGCGAAGCCATCGTGATGACGGACTGGACTCGCGGTGTTCACGGCTGGCACTGCGCCAGATCCGGCATCGCCGCACTGCCCGAGGGTGACGCCTCTGCCTATCACGCCTGCGTCCTGGGCTTGCGCGACTATGTGCATAAAAACGGCTTCCCGGGTGTCGTTCTCGGGCTGTCTGGTGGAATCGATTCCGCACTCGTTGCGGCGATCGCGGTCGATGCGCTCGGGCCGGATAAAGTTCACGCCATCATGTTGCCGTCGAAATTTACGTCGGATGAAAGCCTGCTCGATGCGGCCGCTTGCGCCAAGGCGCTTGGCATTCGGTACGATAAAATTTCAATCGAGCCGGCCGTTGCCGGGTTGACCTGGGGATTGAAGGACCTGTTCGCCGGATCGAACACCGATACGACCGAAGAGAATATGCAGAGCCGCGTCCGCGGCACATTGTTGATGGCGATCTCGAACAAGTTTGGATCGATGCTGGTCACGACTGGCAACAAAAGCGAAATGTCGGTCGGTTATGCGACGATCTACGGCGACATGAACGGCGGCTTCAATCCGATCAAGGATCTCTACAAAATGGAGGTCTATCGCTTGTCGCACTGGCGCAACGGCCATGTGCCGGACGGCGGTCATGGACGTGCCGCTGTCGTCATTCCAAAACGGATTTTGACCAAGGCACCAACTGCGGAATTGCGCCCCGATCAGACCGATCAGGACAGCCTGCCGCCCTATGCGGCGCTGGATGATATTCTGCGTGGGCTCGTCGAAGACGAGCTGCCGGTGGCGGCGCTGATTGCACGCGGTCACCCGCCCGAAACAGTCAAAAAAATCGAGCGCTTGCTGTATCTCGCCGAATACAAGCGCCGTCAGGCGGCACCAGGCGTCAAGATCTCGCCGAAAAACTTCGGTCGTGACCGCCGCTATCCGATCACCAATAAATTTCGCGATAACGTCGTCGGCGAACCCGCATCATTGCGCCCGCCTGGTCCGGCCAGCGTCAAGCCCCGCACCTCCGGTAGCGATAACGCTTAGGCGCTAGCGGGCTTGCGTTTGATCGTCTGGCGTTTAAGGGTTCGCTGTCGCGCGTGAACGCGCGCCAAATCATCAACCAACGCAATTTTGAGTTACACATGGCTCCGCGCGTCCGCTTTGCCCCAAGCCCCACCGGGCGCATCCATATTGGTAACATTCGAACGGCCGTGCTCAATTGGCTGTATGCCCGCAAGACCGGTGGGCATTTTCTCCTGCGTCTTGATGATACCGACACCGAGCGATCAACGGAAGAATTCGCCCAGGCCATCCGCGATGATCTGACCTGGCTCGGCCTGACGTGGGATAACGAAGAACGCCAGTCGCTGCGCACAGCGCGCTATCAGCAGGCTGCCGATCAGTTGAAGACATCCGGCGCACTCTATCCGTGTTTTGAAACGCAGGACGAACTCGATCGCCGCCGCAAACGTCAGCTCGCGATGCAGCGGCCGCCGATTTACGATCGTGCGTCGCTCAAATTATCACCTGATGAGATCGCGGCTCATAGTGCCGCCGGTCGGGCCCCGCACTGGCGTTTTCGGCTGCCGAATACCAGGCCAGAGTCTGGCCAAGCCGCAGACGCCGCGCCGCAACCAACCATGATCACATGGCCTGACCTCATTCGCGGAGAGCAGCACGTCGATGTCGGGTCGCTCTCCGATCCAGTGCTCATCCGTGCGGACGGCACATTTCTCTATACGTTTACCAGCGTCGTTGATGACATCGACTTTGCAACGACGCACGTCGTGCGCGGCGAAGATCACGTCACCAATACCGGCGTGCAAATCGCGATTTTTCGTGGGATGGGCGCGATGCCTCCCGCGTTCGGCCACCACAGTCTGCTGATCGGCGCGGACGGACATGCCCTGTCGAAGCGGCTCGGCGCACTGTCGGTGCAGAGCTTCCGCGACGATGGCTTGGAGCCGATGGCGGTGCTCTCTCATGCTGCGCTGGTCGGCACGTCCGACGCGATCGAGCCGCATGTATCGCGCGATGAACTGGCCGCGCTGTTTTCCTTCGACAAGATTTCGATGGCGCCGGGGCGTTTCGATGTTGAAGACCTCAAATCGTTGAATTCAAAGCTGCTGCTGCGGCTCGACTATGCCGACGTCAAGGATCGGTTGGCTGGGCTCGGCATCATGGCTGGGCCCGAATTCTGGAACGCGGTGCGCGGTAATCTCGCGATCTTCGCCGATGCCCGGCATTGGTGGTCGGTGGTCGACGGCGACATCGAGCCGATCATCGAAGATGCCGGCTTTACCGCCGCCGCTGCCGATCTGCTGCCGGCTGAGCCGTGGAGTGAGCAGACGTGGAGCGCGTGGACCAACGCCGTCAAAACCAAGACGGGCGCCAAGGGCAAAGCACTATTTCATCCCCTGCGACTGGCGTTGACGGGAGCCGAAACTGGGCCAGAACTAAAAGCATTGCTGCCGCTCATTGGTCGCGTGCGAGCCAATGCGCGCTTGCGCGGCGATACGGCATGACGCGATTGCGAGTGACGAGAAATCTTACTGCGGCTGCCAGTTTTGCCCGCTTGGAACGGGCTCATCTGCTGCTGCAGCGGACTCGCCACCTGATGGCGCCGTCGCAGGTGCGCCCGGCGGCAATGTGCCAGTCGTGATCGGCTGACTCAGTGGCGCCGTCTCAACAGGCGCCGCAGCGGCAGACGTTTTACGCGCTGTGGCGCGGTCGGCGCCTGTCGCATCGGCTTTCTTGCCGAGCGTCGCCGTCGCCTCGTCGTAGTCGGCCTCTTTGCACGAGCAGCCGTTGACGTATTCCTTGCGGTAGCGAAACGCCGCTTTCAATTTGGTGTAGGGGTCTTGCGACGTCAGGGCGACGGACTGATCAACCGAGCCGCCGGGATTGGGATAGTAATAGAGCTCCGTCGGTGCCGCGCACTTTGCCGAACAGACCTCGGCATCCTGCGGGAAGTGACTCGGCAGCGTCGAGAAGCTGACCGGGAAATAATAGCCGTCGCACAGCCGAACACACAGCGTGCGATAGGTTGCGACGCCCGTCGGGTTTTGCGGGGTCCAGGTGCCGCCGCCGATGCTTTCCTCGTCCTGCCACATACCGCCGTCGCGACGCCGTGCTTGGTCGGCATAATTCGCACCGCAGTTGTTGCGTGCCAGTTCGCGGACGATGTCGTCTTGATAAGAGCGGCCGCCGGTGCCGATGATGTCTTGGCGCTGTGCTTCGAGTTCAGCCAACCGGCGTTTGGCGCCTTCGACCTGCTTGACGAGCTCGCGGCACTGCGGCGTCGCGCGGAACGACTTGGTGAACAGAAAATATTCATAGCAACTGCGGTCGAGTTGTGTCGCACCCACATTATAGGTGCGATCGACCTGGCGGATTTCAGTTTCGATTTTCGGCAAGACATCGCGGCTCTGATTGCCCTTTTGGCTTTCCTGAACCAAGCGCTGTTCAAGCTGCAGACAGATCGGATTCTTGGTTCCCCAACTTGGTCCGCCGCCCGCTTGCGAACCAGCCTGCGGACTCCCTTGCGGGTATGCTTGTGGTGGCTGCGGCGGAATGGGGGCCGGAGGCGGCGCATCATTGCGATAAACCGGCTCGCGAGGCACCGGCGGTCGCTCCGGTTCATCATTACCGAACGGCCACCATTTCTGCGCTTGGGCCGAGCCGGCGGATGCCAACCCACAGCCGGCGACGATGGCGAGACCAGCGAGCCCGCGCGTAATCGCAACCCACCACGACGCCGCTCGGGCGGGGTGCGCCGGCAATTGCCGGGGCTGGATTTCCAACGTCGTGCTGGTCGTGATCACGAACAGTCCTCGCAAATCGCGCGCCGTCTTTATCAGGCAACGAGAGCTCAAAGCCTGCCGCCCGCGCCAGAACCCTAAACAGCTTCGAGCTAGGGGGTCAATGCGGAGCAATTGCGACCAACCGCATTTATCCAAACCTTTCAGCTTGTTGACGTGCCAGTTCGGCGCGTGCGACGAGGCATCTCGGGAAGTGCGAGCCAGTCGATCGCGGCCTATGGCATACTCTCGGAATCATGCTGCGCTCAGTGTTCCGGCTCGGCGAGCAATCGCATTGAATGGCAGCAGAGAAGCGAGGGACGGGTGGCTTTACGGCTCTACAACACACTGACGCGACAGAAGGCGGATTTCCAACCGATCGAGGCGAGCAACGTCCGCATGTACGTGTGCGGGCCGACGGTCTACGATTTTGCCCATATCGGCAATGCCCGCCCGGTGATCGTCTTCGACGTCCTCTATCGGCTCCTGCGCCACATTTATGGCGCCGATCACGTCACCTACGTCCGCAACATCACCGACGTTGACGACAAGATCAACGCCCGCGCCGCCGAACGCTACCCCGACCTCGCCCCCGAAGTCGCGATCCGAAAATTGACCGAGGAAACGGCGAACCAATTCCACGCCGACATCGCCGCACTCGGCGTGTTGGCGCCGACCGTCGAACCGCGCGCCACCGAACACATCGTCGAAATGGTGGAGCTCTGCGATGCTCTGATCGCCAATGGCCACGCCTACGTCGCCGCTGACCATGTGCTGTTCGATGTCTCGTCCATGCCGGACTATGGCCGCCTGTCGAACCGCTCGCTGGACGAGATGGAAGCCGGTTCCCGCGTTGAAGTCGCGCCCTATAAAAAAGGCCCGATGGATTTCGTGTTATGGAAGCCGTCGGAACCCGGCGAACCCGCGTGGCCGTCGCCGGGCGGAATTGCTGTCGCGGGACGGCCCGGCTGGCACATCGAATGCTCGGCGATGGCTGGCAAGCATCTTGGCCGCGTCTTCGATATTCATGGTGGCGGTATCGATCTCGCATTCCCGCACCATGAGAACGAGATCGCTCAATCCCGCTGCGCGCACGGCACCCCGGCGATGGCGAATGTGTGGATGCACAACGGCTTTCTGCAGGTCGAAGGCGAGAAGATGAGCAAATCGCTCGGCAACTTCATCACCATCAATGAACTGCTGGCGACGACGTCATTTGGTGGCAGCCAATGGCATGGGCGCGTCATTCGCTTGGCGATGCTCGGCACCCATTATCGCCAGCCGATCGATTGGACCGTCGATCGATTGGTGCAGGCACGCGCCACGCTGTTTGATCTGAGTTTTCTCCATGACGTTGTGCCGGCGGCTGAGCCACATCCCGACGTGATCGCGGCGTTGGCCGATGATTTGAACACGCCAAGCGCCATTTCGATCGTTCATGGATTGGCAAAGTCAGCGCACCGCAATGCCGACCAAGCAGCAGAGCTGAAAGCGACGCTACAGTTTCTCGGCGTCTACGACAGCGAGACCCACCTTGACCTCGATCCGGGCCATACGGCGCGGCAGGTCGATGCGCGCCAAGTTACTCAGTTGATCGCTGCCCGGCTCGCCGCCCGCAAAGCCAAGGACTACAAGGAAAGCGACCGCATCCGCGACCAGCTTTCAGCCATGGGTGTCGTACTGAAAGACACCAAGAACAGGGACACCGGCGAAATCGAAACAACATGGGAGATTGGACGCTAGCTCATCCGCACACACCTGCATCGAAACACTCCGCTGTAGGTAGCGGGCCACCCGCAAACGCGATAATGTGCATACCACTTTGGGCTGTTCGAGATCGCAAGCCGACGCGCTGAGATGCAGCGCCGGTAAGACAGGAGTGATTGGAATGGATGTCGCCACACCATCGAATTTGTGGGCCCTGACCGGATCGGTCTACGCCATCGCCGGAGCCGCCTTGTTGTGGGCCGCGGCACTGGCCTCACCGCTGTCGGTGTCAATGACTGACACCACGGCTGCCGCGTCGCAGCGCATCGATGCGCGCTTTGGTGGCGGGCTGTTGACGTTTGGTTTGTTCCTGCAGGCAATCGGAACGGCCGCCAACTCGGCATCACTTGGCCGTCCGGCAACATTCATGCTGGCGGGCCTCGCATTCCTGTTGCTTTTTTATGCTCTAGCCAGGGACATGATGATCGTCGAGACGTCAGCTGAAACCATTGTCGCCGAAGCAACCATTGTTCCAGCACCCGCTGACGGCATGCTGAAGCCCCAACTCATCACACAAGCAGAAGCGCCGATGGAACTCGAGGATATGCGGACGGTGGTCCAACTGCAGCGATAGCGTTCGCGCGATCTGACGCACCTCGTGGTTTGTCGATCGACCCGCTCGCGGGCCGTCTGAGCGTGCGGGCTCAATTGTTAACGACTAGCGTCGCAATCTACAGGCCTGCCACCGTTCGCGGCCTTGCGCGACAACTGTCGTGGCGCTAGGCCGTCAACCAAGCTGGCGCGCTGCCGGTCAGGCTTGTTGGACGCGACGATGTCAAACGACTTTCCACTCCGCCCGTTTCTACCGAGCGATACGATGGCTTTGCGCGACCTGTTTGCGCAGAGCATCGACGAATTGACCGCGGATGACTACGACGACGATCAGCGCTTGGCCTGGGCGGCGACGGCTGAAGATGCCGTGGCCTTCGCCAAGCGCCTCGGCGAAATGACGACTCTCGTCGTGACAATCGACGGCGAATATCTCGGTTTTGCATCACTCAAGGCGAATGATCATTTCGACATGCTGTTTGTCAGTCCACACTATGCCGGCGAAGGTGTTGGTCGCGCCCTCGCGGACGCGATCGAGCGGCTGGCCGAAGCGCGTGGTGCTGAAACCATTTCGGTTGACGCCAGTGAAACCGCAGCGCCGTTCTTTGAAGCGCGCGGCTATGAAGCGCAAAGCCGCAACTCGATCCCCATCGACGACCAGTGGCTGTCGAACACCACAATGACAAAACGCTTCAAGCCAAAAGACGCTGCCGGCAGCGACGGCACGATGCCGAGGCCCGGACAATCCGGCCCGAGACCGTCATGACCAAAGAACGTCTCTATCTGTTCGACACGACGCTGCGCGATGGCGCGCAGACGACCGGCGTCGACTTTTCGCTTTCCGACAAGCGGCGCCTGATGGCGGTCTTGGATGCGCTCGGCGTCGATTACATCGAAGGCGGATATCCTGGCGCCAACAGCACCGATACCGACCTGTTCGCATCGCGCCCCGATTTAAAATCAGCGCGCTTTACAGCTTTCGGAATGACCAAGCGCGCCGGACGTTCCGTCTCGAACGATCCAGGACTTCAAGCCGTCTTGCATTCTTCTGCCGACAGTATCTGCCTCGTCGCCAAGTCCTGGGATTATCATGTCCGCGTCGCGCTCGGCATCACGAATGAAGAAAATCTCGAAAGCGTCGATCAATCGGTGCGTGCCATCGTCGCCACGCAGCGCGAAGCGATGATCGACTGCGAACACTTTTTCGATGGCTATAAAGGCAATCGCTCGTATGCGCTGGCAGTCGCCAAGACGGCCTACGATGCCGGCGCGCGCTGGGTCGTGCTATGCGATACCAACGGCGGCACGCTGCCCCACGAAGTCGAGCGCATCGTCGCCGATGTTACTCATCACGTGCCGGGCATCCATCTCGGCATTCATACGCACAACGACACCGAAAATGCCGTTGCCAATACGCTGATGGCCGTGCGGGCCGGTTGCCGGCAAATTCAAGGCACGTTGAATGGCCTCGGCGAGCGCTGCGGCAACGCCAACATGACGTCGATCATTCCGACGTTGCTGTTGAAGAGCGAATTTGCCGACGCATTTCAAACGGGCGTCACGCCGGACAAACTTCGCAATCTCACGCACGCCAGCCGGGTGCTGGATGAAATCTTGAACGAAGCCCCCGATCGCCACGCGCCCTATGTCGGCGAAAGTGCGTTCGCGACCAAGGCCGGCATTCATGCGTCCGCCTTGCTGAAGGAGCCTGAAACCTACGAGCACGTGCCGCCGGACAGTGTCGGCAATGAGCGGCGCATTCTGGTGTCGAAGCAGGGCGGGCGCTCGTCGCTGCTCGCAGCCCTCGATCGCTTAGGCCTTGCCGTCGGCAAAGATGATGCGTCGGTGCAAACGCTCTGGGACGAAATCAGAAGCCGAGAAGGCGGCGGCTATTCGTTTGAAGCTGCCGAAGCCTCTTTCGAATTGTTGGCACGGCGCACCCTCGCCACCGTGCCGCGCTATTTTTCCGTCGATAGCTTTCGCGTCACGGTCGAACGCCGGCGTGACGATGCCGGAAAACTTGCGACCGTCTCGGAGGCGACTGTCAAAGTTTTCATCGCCGGCGCCAGCCAACCGTTGTGGTCCGTCGGCCAAGGCAACGGCCCGGTCAACGCGCTGGACAAAGCCTTACGGCGCGATCTCGGCCGGTACCAGAAACACATCGAGCATGTCGAATTGGTCGACTATAAAGTCCGCATTCTGACCAACACGGGTGCAGGTGGCACCGAAGCCGTCACCCGCGTGCTGGTCGAAAGCCATGACACCGAGACGGGCGCCCGGTGGACGACGGTCGGTGTTTCGCCCAACATCATCGACGCGAGCTTCGAAGCGCTCCTCGATAGCATCAACTACAAGCTGTTGAAAGACGACGCCGCTGTCTGAAGCAGTGGTTCGATTGGGTTGACGCGCGCTTCGCTTCAAACAACGTTGAGCGCAGCCGTCTCGACGAGCTTGACGCCTTGGTCGTCGATCCAAGCAAATTCGAAGACGCCGGGACCGGGCACCTTCATCTGAAACGAGATGTAGGGATTGGCGGAGATGCCGGGTCCAAGCTCAGCATGGAAAACCTCGACGTCGCCAAACTTCGCGATGAGCTTATTGATGATGTTGCGCGGGATCGGAACGCCGTCTTTGTCTTTGCGGTTGCCAGTTTCCATCACATGCGTGACAAGCGTTTTGACTTCGATCACGTCGCCGATCGCCGCTTGGTCGGGAAGTTTGATGCGTGGGTTGCTGGCCATCAGCTGTTGCGCCTTTGAGGTTGCATCATGTCTGGCAGCCGCCGAGCGTGACTTTCACCGTCATCGTCGACATCGTGATTTCGCCGTTCGACAATTCTGCCAGAACGACGACATCCTGGCTGCGCGCAAGGCGCATGCGGCTTTGCACACGTGCCCTGCCGTTCAGCGGTGACAAGCGGAAGGTGGCGACATGCGCCACCGGATTTCCTGACGATAGAATGTGGATCGCACGCACGTGGTCAGCGTCCGTCATCGGACTGTCGACTGTCATCGTGATCGGCACGAAATTGCCGTTCTCCGCCATCTCAGGCAGATCGACGGTGATCTTGCCATCGGTCGGGACAGCACCTGCGAGCAATGTCTTGAGTTCGGTTTCAAACAGCGGCGTGCGCTCGAATGGCGCGGTGTCCGCTGTTTGCGCCAGCGCGGTTGCAGACTTCAAGAGTGGCGCCAGGCACGCACCTGCCGCCGCTGTGATAATAAAACTCCGGCGGTTCAGCAGCTCGGGTCGTAAGACTTTCATGAGGTGCACGAAGACCACCTTGGAAGCGTGGCGCGGATCACTTCTGTCGCCGGAATATATAGCCTGCGGCGGTTGCCGCCATCTAGTTACAATGGGTTCATTTCCTGACACAATGACGCAATGACGGGGTATCGCGATCGGTTCATTCATTCCCAACTGCGACCCGGATCGAACACTTTGAAAGGCCACCATGACCACGATGTCGCGGCGACGGTTTGGTGGGATGGCAGCTGGGCTCGGCGTGCTCGGCGCGACAGCTCTTCTCGAGCATCCGGCGGTTGCCGCCGGGCCTGCGAAAATTGTCATCATCGGCGGCGGGCCGGCAGGTGCAACGGTCGCCAACCGGCTGAAAGCGGCCGATCCGGCCATTGACGTCACGCTGATCGAGCCGAAGGAAACCTACACGACGTGCTTTTATTCAAACCTCTATCTCGGCGGTTTTCGCACGTTCCAGTCGATCACGCACACGTATGAAGGTGTCAAAAAACGTGGCATCAACGTCATTCGCGACTTCGCGGTCGGCGTCGATACCGTTGGCAAAACCGTGACACTTGCCAACGCCGCGGCGACCTTGGCCTACGATCGACTGGTTGTCGCGCCGGGCATCGACATCAAATTCGATGCCATCGAAGGATACTCTGAAGCGGCCGCCGAAATCATGCCGCACGCCTGGCAAGGTGGCGCCCAGACCTGGCTTTTGAAAAAGAAGCTGCTGACCATGACCGATGGCGGCGTCGTGGTGATGACGGTGCCGCCAAATCCCTATCGTTGCCCGCCCGGTCCCTACGAGCGTGCCTGCATGATCGGCCATTTTCTCAAGACGGTGAAACCGAAATCGAAGCTGATCCTGTTTGACGCAAAATCGACGATTTCGAAGCAGGCGGTTTTCGAGGAGGCGATCAGCGAGCACTACAAAGGCATTATCGAGCTGAATTTATCGAACGAGATCGACGACTTTTCCGTCGCTCGCGTCGATGCCAAAAGCGGCGATGTCGTGACCAAAGCCGCGCGCACCGAACGCGCCGCCGTAGCCAACATCATTCCGCCGCAGCGTGCCGGCGCCATCGCCGCCAAGGCCGGATTGATGGACGGCGACTGGTGCCCCGTTAACCCTGACAACTTCACCTCGACCAAGGTCAAGGATGTCTATGTGCTGGGCGACGCGGCCATTGCCGCCGATATGCCGAAATCGGCCTTCTCGGCCATGAGCCAGGCGAACGTGGTGGCGGCCGACATCATTGCCGATCTGTCTGGCAAGCCGCGCTTGGTCGGCTCATATCGCAATACCTGCTGGTCGATGGTCAGTCCGGCCAACAGTGCGAAAATCGGCGCCGACTACAAACCCGGCACCAAAGACGGTCACCGTATCCTGACGCCGGTCGATCCGTTCATCTCGGCGGCCGGTGAGACGGCTGACAAGCGCCGGGAAACGTTCGAGGAAAGCGCGGCTTGGTATGATTCCGCTGTTACCGAGATTTTTGGCACGTCTGTCACCTCGGCGGCAGCGCCGTAGGCGCTGATGTGCTACACTCTCCCGAACTGCAAGTGAACCCGCAGGGCCGCGGCGATCCGCCGGTCATCCGGTCCAGTGCGTTCATGTAACAGATTGGGTCCACGTTGACGTATACGTCAACTAAGGGTATGTGACTACGATCTGCCCTTATCTGCGGTTTTGAAGGCCAAATGCGGGTTGGGCGTAAGACCGGCAGGATGAATTGATTTAAACTGCCTTGGCACGATGTGCTGAGACAATTGAGTTTCGGAGGCTCGGATAATGGCGACCGTGGTTCTGCTGGTGATTGGCTTCGCGGCCTTTATGGCGCTCGGAATGATGCAGGCGCCGCTCACGGCATGGGCGGCGGTGGTCGGCGTCCTGACGCTTGTGATGCAAACAGGGATGCTGGGCGGTGCCGCAAGCGGCGGCGGACTGCTCTCGCTGCTCGCTTGGCTGCCGTTCGTGACGCTGGCGCTACTGGCGGTGCCGAGCATCCGCCGCCAATTCGTTGTGACGCCGGTGTTTGGCCTCGTGCAGAAAATCCTGCCGAAAGTCTCCGATACCGAAGCTCAAGCGCTCGATGCGGGTACGGTCGGCTTCGATGCCGAGCTGTTTTCGGGCACGCCGGACTGGAACAAACTGCAAGCTATTCCGCCGATCCAGCTTTCGTCCGATGAGCGCGCGTTCCTCGACGGCCCGACGGAAGATCTTTGCCGGATGATCAACGACTGGGATGTGCGCCACGCCAATCGCGAGATCCCGGAATCGATCTGGGCGTTCGTCAAGCAGCACGGCTTCCTCGGCATGCTGATTTCGAAAGACCACGGTGGGCTGGGTTTCTCGGCTCAGGCGCAATCGCTCATTCTCGGCAAGATCGCTTCGCGCTCGCCCGATGTTGTGACCATCGTCATGGTGCCAAATTCGCTCGGGCCGGGCGAATTGATCGAGAAGTACGGCACCGACGACCAGAAACATCATTTCCTGCCGCGCTTGGCTCGTGGCGATGAAGTGCCGTGCTTTTCACTGACCGGGCCGACGTCGGGCTCGGACGCCGCCACGATGCGCGATATCGGTTACATCACGCGCGGCATCCACGAGGGCAAAGAAACGCTCGGCGTCAAACTGTCGTGGGAAAAGCGCTATATCACGCTCGGGCCGAAAGCGACGCTGGTCGGCTTGGCATTTCGCCTGTTCGATAAGGACAATCTGCTCGGCAAAGGTGAAGACGTCGGCATCACGCTGGCGCTCATTCCGGCGACCCATCCTGGCGTCAACATTGGCCGCCGGCATTTGCCGTCGGGTGCCGCTTTCCCGAATGGCCCAAACTGGGGCAACGACGTTTTCATTCCGATCGATTGGGTCATTGGCGGCGAGAAGATGGCCGGACAGGGCTGGCGCATGCTGATGGAATGCCTGTCGGCTGGCCGCGCCATTTCGCTGCCGTCGTCGGCGACGGCCGGCGCCAAGATGATGTTGCGCGTCACCTCTGCCTATGCCCGCATTCGTAAGCAGTTTGGGCTGCCAATCTCACGCATGGAAGGCATCGAAGAACCGCTGGTTCGCATCATCGAAACGGCCTACGTCAACGAAGCAGCGCGCGCCATTACTGCGTCGATGGTCAGCCGTGGCGAGAAGCCGTCGGTGATTTCGGCGTTGATGAAATATCAGACCACTGAAAAAATGCGCCGCTCTGTCAACGACGCAATGGATATTCACGGCGGCCGCGCCATTTGCGACGGACCGATGAATTATTTGCAGTCGGCCTATCAAATGGTGCCGGTTGGGATCACGGTCGAAGGCGCCAATATCCTGACGCGGACGCTGATCACCTTTGCGCAAGGGGCACTGCGCTCGCACCCCTATCTCTACAAGGAAGTCCAGTCGGCGCAGGACAGCGATCGCCGCCGTGGCCTTGACGCCTTCGAAGAGGCCTTCAACGGACATATCGCGTTCTCGGTGTCGAACGTCACCGGAGCGCTATTCCACAATCTCACCGGCGGCGCTTTCGCGTCAGCGCCACCCAATGCGCAAATGATGTCGCAATGGTACCGGCAGCTGGCCCGCGCCAGCCGCTCGTTCGCCTTCGTCGCCGATATCACGGTGGCGATGCTTGGCGGCGGATTGAAAACCAAACAGAAGATCACCGGCCGTCTTGCCGACGCTCTATCCGAGCTCTATTTCCTCTCGGCTGTGCTCAAGCGCTACGATGATGACGGGCGTATGGCCGGCGACGAGCAGATCGTCGAGCTCGCGGCACGCAATGCGCTGTATCGCTTCCAGGAGGCGATGAGTGGCACCATCGACAATTTCCCGACCGCCTGGGTACGGCCGTTGTTACGCGTCGTCGTGTTCCCGCTCGGGCGCCGTTTCAAGCCCGCCTCCGATCAGCTCGGCCGCGCCGTTGCCCGCCACGTTCTGGAACCCGGCAGCGCCCGGGACCGGCTGACGCGCGACATCTTCATTTCAAAGGACGTCAACGATCCGACCGGCTTGCTCGAAGTCACGCTGGAAAAAGTCATCGCCGCCGAACCCGTCGAAAA
Source organism: Hyphomicrobium sp. (assembly GCA_019748215.1). Lineage (GTDB taxonomy): Bacteria > Pseudomonadota > Alphaproteobacteria > Rhizobiales > Hyphomicrobiaceae > Hyphomicrobium_B. The sequence goes on along the minus strand of JAIEPV010000076.1, from coordinate 213 downwards.
GAAACTGGAAAAGGCCATCCGCGACGGCGTGGTTCGCCGCTATCACGGCATGGACTGGTTCGAAGACGCGGTTGGCAAGGCTGTGTTGACACGCGCTGAAGCCGATCAGTTGCGCGAGGTCGAACGGCTCGTCGCCCGCGTCATCGCGGTCGATCACTTCGATCCGGCCGAGTTGAAGCCGAATTACGCCAACCTTGGGCACAACCAGCGCGG
>JAIEPV010000264.1 GCA_019748215.1 Hyphomicrobium sp. | reverse complement strand
CGGCGACGTCAGCGGCGCGATTGGCATTGATGGCACGTCTCACGACAAGTCTGGCGGTCTGAAAGGGCTGTTGTCGTCGATCGTCGACCAACTCAGCGACGCCGATCGCCGCCACACTGACGCCCTGCAACACATGCAGGAAAAATTGGCGTTGATGGGTAAAGATGCGACGACGATGCGTCACCGCATTCCAGATCAATTTGCGCCGGCCTTCGAGCGGATTGAATCCGGTGTCGCGGAACTTGCACACCGGATATCCGAGTCATCGTCTCATTCGTCCCTGACGTCCGATGCCGACATGACCTCGGCGTTGTCCATCAGCTATGGCATGGCCCCGGTGACACCCGCACGGTTTGCGCATCAGCACGGCGAAAGCCCCAAGGCGTTGCGCTCGGCGGAGCACGGATTTGTCGCAACACCTCGTCAAACGAATAATGATGATGCGTTCGATGTTATCGAATCCAGTCTGCCCGACGCAGACGGCAATCCGTGGCAGAACGATGCCGCTGACGTATTGAAAACGCTCTATGCGTCAAATGGCGATGATTTCTGCCTGACCGACGAACCGCACCCGACCACCCCGTCATTGTCGGTCTCAGACCTTGCAACAACGGTCGATGCAGCGTGGCTCGAAATGCGGTTCGCCGACATTGCGCGCCGGCTTGACGAAAGCATAGCCGACATCCGGCCAGACCAGGCATTTTTTGCCCTAGGTCAACGTCTTGAAAGCGTCGAGCAGCACGTTTCCCAGGCACTGCAGGACGTCGCAGGACGCGGTGATATCGACGCCATCCGGATCATCGAATCGCACATCGGCGAGATTGCAAATCATCTCGATCATACGAGTGGGCAGCTCTCGCGTCTGGATATGATCGAAACGCAATTGCATGAAATTGCGGAGCGTCTTGCCGGTTCGCAGAGCGCGTCGATGGACATGGCGTCAGACGGCATGAGGCCGCTCAATGCAGATGTCCACGCTGTGGCCCACGCCGCTGTCGAGCAGGCGATGCGGCGATTTGCCGATATCGTTCCCGCTGCGCCGGCGCCCGGCAACGATGACATGCGCCACCTGATGCAGACCTTCATGTCTGAGAGCCGCCAGGGTGAGGAAACGACCAACGCGCTGCTCGACACGTTGCAACAAGCCATGATTCGCCTCCTGGATCGCGTCGATGCGATGGAAGATGCGCAGCACAACCACACGGCATATCCGTACGCCGGGCCGCTCGATACTCCGCGGGAAAATTTGCATTTCAATGCACAGCCGCCGTCGAGCGCAGCGCTGAATGCCGCCGTCGCGGCTGTCGCGTCGGCCCAGCCAGCGCCTTCGCCAGGGCCAGACTTTTATATGAACGACTATGCGGCTCGCCCATCGGCTACCGCCGATGAACAATCGGCGCCGGCACAGCCGATGCGCGGACCGGATAAAATCCGCCAGGATTTTATCGCCGATGCGCGCCGCGCAAAATTGCGTCTCGCCGCAGCTGATGACGCGGGCGATATTGCTGTTGCGCACACGGTTGCTGGCGATAGTCCCAGCCTCGATACGGCCGCCAGTCGACCGGTCGCACCCGGAAAATCTTCCCGTCGCTCGAAAGTTTCGTCGAAAAAATCGGCGCAGCCCACATCGGCCCGGCGGCTCGTCGCGATGGCGGTAGGTGCGATGGCCGTCGTCGGTGGACTTTGGGTCGCACTCGATGCGGGCAACAGCCAGCCGATGATTGCAACTCCCACTGTTGCGACGGCGCCAGATGGCGTGTCGGACGCTGGTTCAGGCGCAGCGCCCCAGACGGACAGCTCTGCTACGCCCGGCAGCGCAGTCAAGCTCACGGATGTGCCAGTCGAAGGCACAGCAGCCAGCAGCGGTGAAACTCCGCCGGCCTTGAACGACAGCCGCAACGAACCCGACAGCATGGTCGTGCCTGAGGGGACGCGCGGCGAAATTGTTCCAGATAGCGTGACAGTGGGTCAGACGCAGGTACCGATGCTTGGCATCGCCGTCGATAGCCAAGTTCCGATGTCAGCTGGCGAAATGGAACGAGCGCAGCGCCGTCAATCGATGGCCGCCATGTCGAGCAAGCTCGGTCGCGCCGCGGCGTCGCTCAATAATGGTATCTCAACGCCGATCTCACTCGTCCCGTCCGAGGCCGAATACGCGGCGGCCGTGCCCAACGGATCTGCAGCGCTGGTGTCTCCCAAAGCACCGCCATCGCAAAGCGCAGCGTCGATTTTTTCCGATCGGCAGACGTCTGCCTTGACGGGCGGCGCCGCGCAATCGGCCGCGCTGGACTTGCCGCCAGCGGTCGTCGGCCCGCTTTCGCTTCGGCTCGCGGCGGCCAATGGCGACCCGTCGGCGGAGTTCGATGTTGGGGCGCGGCTTGCCGAAGGCAAAGGTGGCTTGCCGAACTACAAAGAAGCCGCGAAATGGTATCAGCGCTCGGCTGACCGCGGATTTGCGCAGTCGCAATACCGTCTCGGAACGCTATATGAACGCGGTCTAGGCCTGAAAGCCGATCCTGCCCGGGCGCAATCATGGTATCAACGTGCAGCAGAACTCGGCAACACCAAAGCCATGCACAATTTGGCCGTTCTGAGCGCCAATCAAAATCAAGGTTCGCCGGACTACGCGACGGCGGCCCGGTGGTTTACGCAGGCGGCAGAGCGGGGGCTTTCCGATAGCCAATTCAATCTGGCAGTTTTGAACGAAAACGGCCTCGGCGTACCGGCTGACCTGCAGCAAGCCTACAAGTGGCTGTCGCTTGCTGCGCGCGGCGGAGACAAAGAAGCGGTCCGCCGCCGAGACATTCTTAAAGGCAAGTTGACGGCCGACGATCTCAACAAGGCGGAAGATTTGCTTCGCGCTTGGAAGCCAAAAGCGACGGACGCATTGACCAATGATGCCCGTACGGCGGGCGACGCGTGGAAGAAAAATCCGCAAAACGGCGTTAATGGCTAAACGAGCTGAGTTTCGCAGCTCAGTCCGATCGATGGCGAATGGGTGTCGATCTCGATCGAAAGTCTGGACACGGCTGGGGTCCGCGCTGCTGTCGCGAACGTAGTCCCAACATGCAGCCTTTTGCCGACTTGTGATGGCGGACAAGTTGGTGTCGGATGACGTGGCTTACGTAGCCGAGATGCGCGCATCACTCACCATGCGTCACATCGATCAAGCCAGCGGACCGCCGCAATGTATGTTTATTTGCCGATCGCAGAGTTACCGGTTCAGGTGCCGTTGTTTCTCGCGCTCGGCTGCATGGTCGGATTTCTGTCCGGATTGTTCGGTGTCGGCGGTGGTTTCCTTCTGACGCCGCTGATGATTTTTCTCGGCATTCCACCCGCCGTCGCCGTCGGTACCAGCGCCGCCCACATCGTAGCCACATCGGTCTCAGGCGCCGTGACGCAATACCGCCGCAACAACGTCGATCTCAAAATGGGCGGCGTGATGCTGGCGGGCGGTGTCATTGGGACGATCATCGGCGTTGAAGCCGTTCGGTTGCTGCGCAAGGCCGGATTGTTCGACGTCACGGTGTCGCTGACGTACATGATTTTTCTCGGGGTCGTCGGGACCTTGATGCTGATCGAGAGCATCAACACGTGGCGGCATGCCCAATCGACGGGCGGCAAAAAACGCAAGAAATCCGGCCAACACAGCTTCATCGACGGTCTGCCGTTGAAGATGCGCTTTCAGAGATCGAAGCTTTACATGAGCGCCATTCCACCGGCGATCATCGGCATGTTCGTTGGGTTTATGGCAGCCATCATGGGCGTCGGCGGTGGGTTCTTCATCATTCCGGCGATGATTTATTTGCTGCGCATGCCGACATCGGTCGTCGTCGGTACATCGCTCTTCCAAATCCTGTTCGTCGCCGTGCTCGCCACAATACTGCAGGCCGTCCAAAACAAGAGCGTCGATGTCGTTTTGGCGACATTGCTGATTACGGGCGGAGTGATCGGCGCGCAGATTGGCGCGATGTCGGCACGCAGATTCAAGGGCGAAGAGTTGCGCGGCTTACTGGCCGCACTGGTGCTGCTGGTTGCGCTTCGCGTAGCCTACGATCTCGTCGTCACGCCGGCCGAACTTTTCAACTTCGGGCCGTCACAGGTGCCGAAATGAGGGTTGGGCAATTTTTGCTGAGGCTGTCACTCGTCGTTTGGCTCTGCGTCGTCGCATCACACGGCGCAGCAATAGCTGGCGCGACCGCGACATTGCCGGAAGCTATTGAAGCCGATGTGTCGGCGCGAAGTGTCTCGGTGCAAGCTGATTTTACGGGGACCGAGATCGTTGTTTTCGGAACCGTAGAGAATAGCCGTCAGCCCAGTGCGGAAGCCGGCACTTATGACATCATTATTGTGGTCGAGGGCACGTCCGTTCCCCACGTCGTCCGCCGTAAATCCAACCTTGGCGGGTTGTGGATGAACACAACATCGGTCCGCTTCGCATCGTTGCCGAGTTACTATGCGATTGCATCGACGCGACCGATCCAAGACATCGCTGAGTTGCCTATTCTGACTCAGAACCAAATCGGCTTCGAGCACGTGCGCATGGTGAAGTCAGGCAGTGGACGCACGCAGCCGACGGATGCTGAGGACCTGGCCGAATTCCGTGATGCCGTGGTCCGGCTTAAAAAACGCGACGGGCTTTACATCCAATCGGATTACGCCGTCGCATTCGTTGGCCGAAGCTTGTTTCGCACCACAATCAAAGTGCCGCCCAACGTGCCGATCGGGGTTTTAAAGGCCAAAGTCTATCTGTTTCGCGAGGGTCGGCTACTCGGCGAATACAAAAGCGAAGTGGCGCTGGCGCGGGCGGGGATCGAACGCGTTCTGCATGATGTCGCCTATCGCCACGGCTTGCTCTACGGTCTCGGTGTTGTTTTTTTTGCAGTTGCCGCGGGATTGGCGTCCGCTTTTGCATTCCGCCGGGAATGACGGGTCAGCGGCCCTTGAGGTCTATCTCAATCGCCGCAGAGCATCCGTGATGCGACAGGATACAAGCCTTCTTGGCCCAACATCCACACGGCAATGCCGTCAGAGTCGAAGAGCGGATGGAACGCCTCATCAAGAACGTTCAAGCCGCCGGTAAAGGATCCAAATGCCGGCATGACGAGCCGTAGTCCATTGCCGACGAAGCACGGCCGGCGCAACACCGTGCCATTCATTTTCAAGCGTGCCGCTGGATGCAGATGCGCGGCAATTTCATGCGTCACCGCTCCAACGGCCGGTTCATGCCGGAAGGTGATGCCTTCGACAGTCACATCGTTGAGCACGACGCCGCCAAGACGCTTGTCGAGAACGGTGTCATGATTGCCCGTGATCCAGATCCAATCGCGATCCTCCTGCAATATCGCCAGACCCTCAAGGTCGCGCGCGTTCATGCGTTCAACGGCCCGCACGTCATGCAAGCTGTCGCCTAGGGCGATGACGGTCTCGACGTCGTAAGTATCAATAGCGCGGGCAAGCTTTGCGAGCGTCTCGCGCGTGTCGTAGGGCGGCAGCATTTGACCGCGCGTGGCGAAGGACGACCCTTTTTCGAAATGGAGATCGGCAACGATCAGTGCGCGCTCAGCAGGCCAGTAAAGCGCGCCTGACTTGTGCGCGCGAAACGCTTTGCCGCATATCGATATCGGCTGATCGGCGAAATCATCGAGGCCCAATCGCTCTGGCTTCAACCCTGCCATGTCAAATATCCCCCATCGCTTCGCGGATTAGCGCGTCAGCGGCATCCCGCAGCAGAGCGTCGTGCGCTTGGCCATACACCTGCTCCTTGCCGATTTCGAGAAGGACGGGAACTGATAGCGGCGACACACGGCTCAATGGTTGATGGCTGATTCGTCCTTTGATGCGCGCAAGAAATTCGCCGAGGCGCGCGATATCCAGCAATCCTGATGCGGCATCGGCCCATGAGGCTTCGAGCAGAAGGTGTCCCGGATCGTGGCGGCGCAGCACGTCATAGACGAGATCGGTCGACATCGTGACCTGGCGGCCCGATTTTTCTTTGCCTGGATGGCGCCGTTCGATCAAGCCGGCAATGACGGCCGCGTGTCGAAACGTCCGCTTCATCAGGCTGCTTTCCGCCAGCCAAGCATCGAGGTCGTCGCCGAGCATGTCCTGCTCAAAAAGATCGGCAAGAGACAATCGGCCCGTCGCAATCATGTCCGACATGTCGCCGTGGCCCCAAATCGACAGCGCATAGTCGTTGGCAACGAACCCCAAGGGCTTGGCGCCAGCGCGATCGAGGCGCCGGGTCAGCAGCATGCCGAGCGTCTGATGCGCCAGCCGGCCCTCGAACGGATAGGCGACCAGATAATGACGGCTGTTTCTCGGAAATGTCTCAACGAGCACTTCATTGGCTTCGGGAATAACCGATCGATGAGCTTGCAAGCGCAGCCAGTCTGCGACCGGTTCGGGTAGTGCCGACCACGACGATGTATCCGCCAACATGCCGCGCACGCGCGCCGCTAAGTGCGTGGACATCGGGAAGCGTCCGCCGCCATAGCTGGGGATCATCGGATCGCTCGCTGTGGCGCGTGAGACAAACACTTCGGTGTCCCGCAAGCCTTCAAAACGAAGCACCTCGCCAGCGAACACGAACGTTGCACGCGGTGTCAGCTGTTCGACGAAATATTCGTCAATGTCGCCAAGTGGGCGTCCGCCCTGCAATGCCGCGCGCGTACGCTTGCCGGATATGAGACGAACTTTGAGCAACGGCGTATCGACGATCGTGCCGACATTGAGCCTATATTGCTGAACGACCCGAGCGTTCGAGACTCTCAGCAGGCCATCGTCTGTGGCTTTCAGCTTGGCAAATCGATCATAAGCGCGAAGCGCGTAGCCGCCGGTCGCGACGAAATCGACGGCGCGGTCAAACTGCAGTCGGGTCAGATCGGAATAGGGGAGCGCCGAGCGAACTTCAGCGAACAATGCATCCGGCGAAAACGGCGCTGCGCAGGCCATGCCTAGGATATGCTGTGCGAGCACGTCGAGCGCCCCAGATCGGCTGAGGAATGCGTCCTGAGATCCTGCCTCGGCGGCGTCGAGGGCCGCGCGACACTCAAGAACTTCGAAGCGATTGCCGGGCACAAGAACTGCGCGCGAGGCTTCGTTCAATCGGTGGTTGGATCGGCCAATGCGCTGTAACAGCCGGCTGGCGCCTTTCGGCGCACCAATATTGATGACAATGTCGACGTCACCCCAATCGATGCCGAGGTCGAGCGTCGACGTGGCGACAACGGCGCGCAAGCTCCCATCCGCCATCGCAGCTTCGACTTTGTTGCGCTGCTTTGCGTCAAGCGAACCGTGGTGCAGGCCGATCGGCAAGTTGTCGTCGTTTCCGCGCCATAGTTCTTGAAACAAGTATTCCGCTTGCATTCGCGTGTTGACGAAAACAATGGCAAGCTTGTTCGATCGGATGACATCGTAGATTTCGCGCATCGCGTAGCGCGCGGTGTGGCCGGACCACGGGACCGCCGTTTCAGCTTCGAGAATGCGGATGTCCGGCGGCGCGCCGCCGGAAACTGTGACGAGATGGGCGAGATAAATGTGGGTGTCTGGCTGCGGCTGGGGGACGAGATACGCGCGCAATTCGCTTGGCCGCGCGACGGTCGCCGACAGGCCTATGGTCATGACGCCGTCGGCGAGTGTCCGCAGACGCGCCACGTCGAGCGCGAGCAAATCGCCCCGCTTTGAAGCAGCGAGCGCGTGCAGCTCATCGAGAATGATGGTCTCGAGATCAGCAAACAGAAAGCCTGCGTCGGGGTGGCTGAGCAATAGCGCCACCTGCTCCGGCGTCGTCAAAAGGATATGCGGCGGGTGTGTTCGCTGCCTTTGCCGGCGAGCGGCGCTGGTATCGCCCGAACGGGTTTCGGTGCGAATTTTCAGGCCCATTTCGTCGATCGGAGTGATGAGATTGCGAGCCACATCGGCCGCGAGCGCCTTGAGCGGAGAGATGTAGAGCACGCGAAGACCGGCTCCGCGTTTTTCAAATCTCGGTCGCGATAAAGAAATCAAGCTCGGCAAAAATCCGGCGAGCGTTTTGCCCGCTCCAGTTGGCGCCACGAGAAGTGTCGATTGCCTGGCTTCCGCTGCTTTCAGCAACGCCACCTGGTGCGGGCGAAGCTGCCAACCTTTGCGGTGAAACCAGTCGTCGATCACTGGCGGCAGTGATGGCGCTTCAGTCGCAAGTGGCGCGGCGCTCGAAAGAGCTGCGCGTTTCTGACGTCGCGAAGTCTGCCGTGCTTCTGCCATGCAGGAATGTACGCTCACGCTCGGTGTTTGGCTCGCCTATTGATGGCAGACCATGGTAGGCGAGCATCATAGCTCGCGAAATTGTCAGCGTCGTCTTACAAGAAATGGATTCGAGAGATGAATTTGAGGGATTTTCTTGGTGGGCACCCTGTCGCTGTGGCCATCCGGCTGGCGATCATCTCGATCCTCGTCGGTCTGATTCTCTCAGTCTTCGGGATTACACCGCGCAACTTTTTTTACGTTGTCGATAATTTCGCTCGCTACGTTTACGATATGGGCTTCGATGCCGTAGTCTGGATTTTTGAATACTTAGCGCTCGGCGCGATGCTTGTGGTGCCGATTTGGGTGGTCATCCGCGTCTTACGGAGCGGGCGATCGTCACCCGACTGAGCCGTCGCGCGGCTCTCGCTAAACTAATGGCCGAGCGGCCCACGCTGCAGCATCACGTCCTGTTATTGTACCGAGGTTACTGACGCCCGCGCGGCGAACACTGGCAGCTAGGTGCCGCTTGATGCGAGAAATCAACCCCGGGCCTTCATAGATCAGCCCGGTGTAAATCTGGAGCAGCGAGGCCCCGGCTTCGATTTTCGCCAAGGCGGTTTCGGGACTGTCGATGCCACCAATTCCGATAAGCGGAATTTCACCGTTTGTTTGCCGGTAGATACGCGCCAGCAGAACGGTTGACCGCGTGAAAAGTGGTCGGCCCGATAGCCCGCCCTGCTCGTGGGCGCCATCACTCGTCATCCCGCCGCGGCCAAGTGTCGTATTCGAGACAGCGATCGCATCGACGTTATGAGCGCGAAGGCGTTCACAGACTGGAGCGATGTCATCTTCAGCGATATCGGGCGCGATCTTGACAACGATCGGGCGGCGCGGCGCTCCGCTGGCAACCAGCTTGGATCGTGCGGCCATGATCTGGCCAAGGAGTTCGTCGAGCGCGGCCGGCGCTTGGAGATCGCGCAGGCCCGGCGTGTTTGGCGATGAAATATTGATGGTGAAATAGCTCGCGACCCCGTTAAATGCTTCAAGCCCTGCGACGTAATCGGCCCCGCGGTCGGCGCTCTCTTTGTTGGCGCCGATGTTGACGCCGACAATGCCGCCGCGATTCTGACGCGCGCGCAACTTGGCAAGGGCTGCGGCGTGGCCCTTGTTGTTGAAGCCGAGCCGGTTGATCAGGCCGTGCTCGGCAACAAGGCGAAAGACGCGAGGCTTTAGATTTCCATCCTGCGGCCTAGGTGTGACGGTGCCGATTTCTGCGAACCCACAGCCAAGACCAATGACCGCATCGGGCACGCGCGCATCCTTGTCGTACCCTGCGGCAATGCCGACCGGGTTCGAGAACGACAAACCCATCACGAGCTGGGACAGGCATGGATCGTCGATACCGAGTTGACGAGGATAAAGACCGGCTTCAAGCGCTTTGAGCGTCGCTTCGTGAGCATCTTCCGGCTGCATGGCGAATAAGGCCGGCCGGGCGAGAAAATACAGGCCGTTTAACATAGGTACCATGCCGGATCGCAGGTGGGGTTGCCGTTGATCGTCATCGGCAAGCTTTTCTGCCACAAAGCTGCGGACGTTGGCAGGGCCCCATAAAAATGCGGGAACATCGCACCGTTCCGGGATGCCTCGAAACGAAGAGCGGCACCAAGGCCGGCCGCATCGAATGCGACAAGTAAAAGGTCTGATGCGCCGGTGAAATGATGTTCGAGCGTGCTTGCCACTTGATCGGCTGTCGAGAGATGGATGAAGCCATCGCGGCGATCATCCGCAGAGCCGGCGAACATGCCCGCCGCCTGCGCCGTACTCCAGTCGCCGTGCGCGACGATTTTGTACACACACACGCGCGTGGCGCTGCGATCGGGTGACGCACTTAGTTCGTCGTTCACAATCGGGGTCATCGCTTTCCCATTCCCGCCACTCGCCACATCTCCACTACACCGTTCAATTATCGTTGCCGCATCGCGTCGCAACCGCGGCCAAAAAAATGTCCGGTCGGCTCAGTTTTGAGCACAAGTGCAGTGTGCGGCATGCTATGTTTAACGGTCACCGATTTCGATACCTGCGATGGGAAGAATTCGCTGAATAAATCCTTGGAGAGCGACGTCTCGTGCTACCGGCTGCTTCATTGACAATCTCGAACCTCTTGTCGACCCCATTTCTGTTGAATGTGCCGGTGTACCAGCGGCCTTTCTCATGGGGTGGCGATCAGGCCGAGCAGCTCTTTGACGACTTGCTGGAGGCAATGACCCTCGACGGCGAAAGTTCAGCGGATCCCGGATACTTCATCGGCACAATCCTGCTCATGGACGGGTCAGGCTTGGAACTGAAACGTCTCACGTCAAAAATTCCGATGCGGGAGTTCGACATCGTCGACGGCCAGCAACGCCTCGTCTCGCTGATGACACTGTTTGCGGTATTGCGCGACTTCGAAACCAATCCGCGACGACCGCTCGCGCGCCGCGCCCAGTCGATGCTGATCGCGCAAATGGGTAGCCGTTTTTTTCGCACTGAGCGATACCGCCTGCATGCGCAAAGCCAAGATCGCGAAATTCTTGAAGACTACATTCTTAAAGTCGGCGGAACACTGAGCAACCCGATTTTTTCCGACCCGTTGAGCAATCCATCAACGCTGCTCGCTGTGCGCGATAAGCTTAAAGCCTTGGTCAGCGATCTCGCCGAAGATGATCGCGAACGCTTGTTCGCCTACGTGGCTGACAAAGTTCATGTCGTCGTCATTGCCAGTAGCGATATCGATCGCGCCCACCGTCTGTTCATCGTGTTGAACGAACGCGGCAAAAAACTTCAGCGCAATGATATTCTGAAAGCCGACGTTCTAAGCCGGATGCCCGCTATCGATATTGAATGGGCATCGCGGAAGTGGGACGAAGTTGGGCAAGCTCTCGGAGCGGATTTCGAGCATTTCTTCACCCATGTTCGAGCCATCTATGGCAACACGAGGCCGCAAATTGTCTCCGGGGTGCGGGCCGTCGTTCGCCAAGCGGGCGGCGCGGAAGCGTTTTTTAAGTTGGTTTTCGTGCCGCTGGCGCAGTCATACGCCGTCATCCGGCAGCGTCGCACACACGCCATTCCGCCAGCGATCGCAAGGCATTTACATTATTTGAATCGCATGGCCGATGGCGATTGGGCGCCGGCTGCCATGTTGGTGATGAAGGACTTGGAAAGCGACCCGGTCCGCGTCGCAGCACTTCTTGGCGAAATTGAGCGGTTTGCGCTTCTCATGCGATTGCTATGCGCAGGTACGGGCAAACGGGTCCGTCGCTTTGGCGATATCATCGCGGCACTTCGCTCGGATACAAATGTCAATGCCTCGCACCCGGTATTCCAACTCACCCGCGAGGAGACACGAAGTATCGCGTTTCATCTCAAGGATCTCCACAAACGAAACCCCAAAGCGTGCAAACTGCTGCTGCTGCGATTGAGTGACGAGATGAGCGGCGATATTTCGAATGTGAAACCGGATGACTACACCATCGAGCACGTGCTGCCGCAGCGTCCCTCCGCGACCAGCGAATGGCGACGGTGGTTCCCAATATCCGAGGAGCGCGTCAGAGCCACCGAAAGTCTTGGCAACTTGGTGCTGATTACCCAGCAACAGAACGATCGCGCGCGAAACGCCTCGTGGAATGCGAAAAAAGACATCTATGCTGCCGCCAATGTCAGGGCACCGCTGCTGGCCATCACCGACGACGTGTTGGACACGGCCGAATGGCGGCCACAGGATGTCGACGCTCGTGAGCAAAAACTCATCGGCATGATTGACCGCTTGTGGCGGACCGATTTTACGGCCTTGCGGAAGTCGGTCGGGCGCCTGGATGATGGGGACACGCTGGCGTCGCCATCGTTACCGGCAGATCGCCCCATCTCGCACTGACGGCGAACCTTCAGCGGCAATGCTGACGACATCGGGATCGATTATCCACTCCGAAAATAGGATCATGCTAACGAACGACAGGCTTGAGCTAGAGGGTGTCCGTTTTTAGCGGCTTGATGGACCAACCCTAGCTCCTTGTTCTGTCGTGCTTCTTTTCGGAAAACCGAATTCGACTTTTCCGGAAGCACGCTATGCGGCTGCTGAGCCAAGCGTGCCGGCGACGGCCTGGGCAATGAGCGCGCGGGTTTCGGCGATCCCGTACAGGGCGATAAATGTGCCGAGGCGCGGCCCGCGCTCCTGACCCAACAACGTTTCGTAAACCGCTTGAAACCATTCGAGTTTGACGCCCGGGCCACCGTGCGGTCCTACCTTGGCGGTATCCTGATAGCGTGGAATGGCTCGCGCAACATCAAGAAGCGCGTTCTGGATCTCGTCGGCGCTCGCAGTCGATGGCAGCCGGCCAAGCGTGACGTCAAGAGACGCCAGCGCCGCTGCCTCGACGTCATCGGGTGATCGATATTTCTTAGACGGCCTGACAAAATCATTGAAGTACCGAATGGCGTAGTCCGACAGCCTGTCGAGAATCGGATTTGCCGCCGCCGTCGCGCCCGGCGAGTAACGGCGCAAAAAGCCCCAAAGCACGTCTTTGTTTGCGGCATTGGAGGCGGACACGAGGTTCAGCAGCAAGCCAAACGTGATGGGCAATTCGGGCTGTGGCGGATGACCGCTATGAATGTGCCACACCGGATTGTCGAGTTGCTGTTTGCCGTCTTGCTTTTCAAAGCTCGCAAGGAACTGCAAATATTCATCGACCGCGCGCGGGATCACATCGAAGAAGAGCTTCTTCGCCGTTTTTGGCTTTTGAAACATGTAGAGCGAGAGACTCTCGGGTGATGCGTAGGTCAGCCAGTCCTCAATCGTCAGGCCGTTGCCCTTCGATTTCGAAATTTTTTCGCCATTCTCGTCCAGAAAAAGCTCGTAGTTGAAACCTTCCGGCGGCGTACCGCCCAATGCTTGGCAGATCTTGGACGCCAACGCGACGCTGTCGATCAAATCTTTTCCGGCCATTTCGTAGTCGATACCGAGCGCCGTCCACCGCATCGCCCAATCGGCTTTCCACTGACATTTGACCCGGCCGCCTGTGACGAGCGTTTCGACTCTATCTCCGGTCTCTGGGTCAATGTACGTGATCGTCCCGGCGTCAACGTCGCGAGCGACCATCGGAACTTGGAGCACTCGCCCGGTTCGCGGACAAACCGGCAAGAACGGCGAGTAGGTCGCTTGTCGTTCACTGCCGAGCGTCGGCAGCATGATGGACATGACCTTATCGTAGGTTGTGAGCATCTTCAGCAACGCGGCATCGAACATGCCGGACGTGTAGCAATGAGTAGCAGAATAGAATTCGTAAGAAAAACCGAAGCGATCAAGAAAATCGCGCAACATCGCATTGTTGTGGTGAGCAAAACTCTCGAATTTCTCGAATGGATCGGGCACGACGGTCAGCGGCTTGTCGAGGTGCTGGCGCAGCAGATCCTGGTTCGGCACGTTGCTTGGAACTTTCCGAAGGCCGTCCATGTCGTCGGAAAAACAGATCAGTCGGGTCGCGCGGCGGCCTTCGGTCAGTATCTCGAACGCGTGGCGCACCATCGTCGTTCGCGCCACCTCTCCGAAGGTGCCGATGTGCGGAAGCCCCGAAGGCCCATAGCCGGTCTCAAACAGAACGGTCTTTGCGTCGCCGCCAGGCAATTGATCGAGGCGCTTGATTAGCCGGCGCGCTTCTTCAAATGGCCATGCCCGGGCATCATTGAGGGCTGCTGCCTGCCCAGTTGACAATAGCGGCGCTACGATTTGTGTCGTCGGCATCGGACTTGAGAGCTTTTCGGTTGGAGCATCCACTGGCGGGGCCAAGGAGCGCGAATGAAGGGCGGCACGATAAGCTGCCGTTTTGAAGCGTCAACGCGCGGGGCGTCAAGCGTCCGACAGGCTTGCCATGAATGATTTTACGGCATCTGCCGCAGCGGTCAGGTTTTGTTTGCGCGTAAAACCCGAATTGCCGCGAGGGCCGAGATCGTGATCGCCGTCAGCCGCCCTGTGAAACCTGATACGATCTGAAAGCGGCATGGCTTCGACCTCACCTCTCGATCCGAACGGATCGCGGACGCCCTGCACGATCAGGGTGGGGCACGTCAATTCGGTCAGGTGCGCAATGCGCAGTTGCGCTGGTTTGCCGACGGGATGGAACGGATAGCCCAGGCAGATCAGCCCTTCGATGTGGCGGTCGCGAAAGGCCCGGTCGGCGATCAGGCTGGCGACCCTGCCGCCGAGTGACTTGCCGCCAATGAAAATCCGCTGGGGTCGGGCTGATCCGGCCCTCACTTCTTCCAGGCAGACGACGAATTCGGCCGCGAGTTTTTCAACGGGTGGCGGTGGCCGGCGCGACCCGCCTTGGCGCCGTTGCGCCATGTATTGAAATTCGAAGCGCGTCACGGCGACGCCGCGCTCCGCCAACAGTTCGCTGACGACCTCGAGAATTGTTGCGCTCATGCCTGAGCCGGCGCCGTGGGCGAGGATAAGTCGCGCGGTTGCCGATCCTGGGCCGCTATCCAGGGTCAAAGCTCGCGCTACGATTGTTTCGGTCATGGAAAATTCTCTCAGCGCATCACTGCCGACGTTTTCGGCATTGCGATCGAACAAAAATGCCGTTGCCCCAATGACTAGTCGGCTTGGGCTATCAGTCTGAGAGAGCATCGAAAAAATACTTTTACAGCATTCGTTTGCGACGAGAAATGCGTAGCTGAATTTTGCCTGAAATTCAGGTATAATCGACGTCGAGATGTCATTCCAGGGAAGCCGAATGCGGGCAGGCAGCCTTTTTGTATTGCTGACGTTTTTGACCGCTGCGGGCATCGTCGCGGCGCGTCCCGGCGTTGTGCTGCCCATTGTGAGAACGTATGCCCTATGGACGATTGCTGCCACAACGTCGGCGATTGCCGTGGCGGAGCCGGCTCATAAAATTAACGTGCCCGAACCGATGGCTGGTGCGGCATCCTCGCAGGGCAGCGAAAGCAGTTTGTCAGCCGATCGGTCAGAAGTAAATTTACCGAGTTTCGTACCGGGTGCCGCAAATTTGGTCTTCGGCGCGAAGGCCGGCGCAGAGTCTGCTGGCCAATCGGCCGCTGGGCCTGAAGACGCCAAAACGGAGGCGCTGCAATCCGCGACGGCATCCCTACAGCCAGCTTCCTCGTCATCCGCAGCAAGCGCCCCCCCTCGCCAAGTGGAGGCCGTGACGGGCGAAAAAGAACCAACGCCATTCGTCCTCAGCGTTGAGCCTATTCCACCCCGTGACGGATCGGCAAATTCTGCAACTGCGGCCATCGCGCCTTCGGCGTCGACATTGGCACCGCCACCTATCCCCGCGAAGGCGCTTTTTGGTGCTGCAACAACTGCCGCACCTTTGGCGTCGCGCGCAATCGGCACGTATTCGCGCGGATGCCTCGCTGGCGCCGTGGCGTTGCCAGTGGACGGTCCGGCTTGGCAAGCCATGCGGCTTTCTCGCAATCGCAATTGGGGGCATCCCAAGCTTGTAGCCTTGGTTGAACGTCTAGCCCTCGACGCGCAAAAGCACGACAATTGGCCAGGTCTTTTGGTCGGCGATATTTCGCAGCCGCGCGGAGGACCAATGTTGACGGGGCACGCCAGCCATCAAGTCGGGCTCGATGCGGATGTCTGGCTCACTCCGATGCCAAGCAAGCGACTGACGCGGAAAGAGCGTGAAGAGATTTCCGCCACGTCGATGCTCGATCAGACCGATCTCGCGGTTGATCCAAAAATATTTACCGAGCAACACGTCAAGCTGATCAAACGGGCTGCGTCTTATCCTGAGGTCGAGCGCGTGCTGGTGCATCCGGCGATCAAAAAGGCGCTTTGCGAAGCCGCCGGGACTGACCGCAAATGGCTCGGCAAAGTCCGTCCGATTGGCGGTCATTACTACCATTTCCACATCCGGATCGGGTGCCCGCCAGGCTCGACGGTGTGCAAACCTCAAGTGCCGCCCACCGGTGACGATGGGTGTGGCAAGGAAGTGCAAGAATGGTTGGCAAGATTGGCTCCGCCCAAAGGTCCACCGCCGCCAAAGCCTCCAGGGTACAAGCCGCCACCACCCGCGCCACCTATCACGATGGCGCAACTTCCCAAAGAATGTAGCGCCGTGCTCGAAAGCGGGCCTGACGGCGTTCGCCAGCCCCTCACCGCAATAAAGGACGACGTTCCGATGGGCGGCCTCGGCGAGGCCAAGGCGGGTGCGTTTGTCGCTGGTACAGCGCTCAGACCGCATATCACGAGCTTAAAAGCTGCGGCGAAGAGCGACTAAACAAGCTGCGCGCTGCTGTCTCCACTGCAGCGCGCGTTTTGGTCAATCGGCAATCTACGGCCCGTTCTCCGCGTCTAACCGGCGACAGTCTGCCGACCAAGCGGACCCGTTCCCGGCATCGGACAGGCAACACCCGTGCCGGCCAGTCCGCAATAGCCGTGCGGAACCTTCGCCAAATACTGTTGATGGGAGGCTTCAGCAAAATAAAACGGCGGCGCATCGCGGATTTCGGTCGTGATCGATCCAAAGCCCCGCGATTGCAAAGCTGCCGCATAGGCTGACCGTGACTCCTCTGCAGCCGCAAGTTGCTCGGCCGTCGACGTGTAAATTGCCGAACGGTATTGCGTTCCGACGTCATTGCCCTGGCGATAGCCCTGGGTCGGATCATGCGATTCCCAGAACGTTGCGAGTAGCGTTTCAAAGCTTATGGCGGCGGGGTCGAACGCGACGCGCACCGTTTCCGCGTGCCCCGTCGTCCCCGTGCAGACTTCGTCATACGTAGGATTGACTGTAAATCCACCCTGATATCCGACTGCAGTAATCCAAATTCCGCGGCCAAGTTGCCAGAACAGACGCTCAGCACCCCAAAAACAACCGAGGCCAAAATCGACGTGGGCGATGCCTTCGGGATAAGGTGGATGCAGCGGGCGTGACAATACATAATGCTCTGCGGATGTGGCGAGGATCGGAGTTGATCTGCCTTTTGGGGCGGAGTCGGCGGTTGCCATGGCTTTGCTGCGACGTAAAAACATGTCGATGTTTCCTTATTCCAAGCGCGTCGTTTCTATGGAACCGACGAAACGCTCGCTGATATTCGTGTGCGCAATTGCGATACTGCTCTTACGCTCGCCACTCGCCGAGTGTTTCATCAACGTAGAGCCATCGCGTCGTCGCTCGCCGCCTCTTAGTTCACGAAAACGCGAACGTCGCGTCGTGGTCTACCGGCGTAGCCGGTCAAAACGGCGAAACCTGCGAAAATCAACCATGCCGGCAAGTCAAGAACCGAGGTCAGAACCGGGCTCCACAGCTTCGGGCTCGTTGTCCGGCTGATGGCTGTTTCAATGGCGGATATCAGAGAGGGTGTGAAGTTTGTGAGGTAATCGAGCAGCGTCGTCGCACCAAGCGCGCCACCGGGCAGCGGGGGGCGCGACCAGTCAGCAATGGCGGCGACGACAGCGATGAGCGCAAATAAGGCCGACAAGAAACGCAACATGAGGCGCGGCCGCGTTTTGGCGCCTATACTGGCAATGACAAGAGCCGCGATCCATCCGGCGATTGCTATGCGCCGAAGCCAGACCGGCGGTGGTTCACCGCTTTGCTGCCAAATGAGCAGCGCGGCGATTGTGACCACAAGGGCCGCGAGTGCAATAACGTTCAACAGGCGCTGAGCGGTCATCGTTCGTACTCGCGTGCGTGGCATAGCGGTGTGTTAGCCGCAGCCAGTTTGTGGGGCGCAGCGTGCACGACGTCAAGTTTGTCACTCAGGCTCGGGATGTGATGCGCCAAGCCGGATAAATTCCTGCTGGCGACCACGTTCTCGCGGTGCGAGTTGCGTCGAAGCGGTGGATCGGTATAGTGCGCGCCATTCCAGGCAATTTGCGGAGGGATGGCCGAGTGGTTGAAGGCGCTCGCCTGGAACGCGTGTAGGCTCGTAAGGGTCTCGTGGGTTCGAATCCCACTCCCTCCGCCATACCCTTATTGTCAAAGCAACAGATGTTTGGCTTTGCGCGCAAGCGCCCAACCCTGCGCCCTAGTGATGAGGCGAGTGCTACATCGCGGCCAATAACGACCGTTTTGATTGGCTCGAAGCACACAGTAAGAAAATTTACTGATTTGGCTTAGTTGGACTAACAGGCCCCATAGATTTTGCATGATGGGTGGCGGGGCTGTGAGCTCGCAAATTGGTGTCGACTCGAAACGTCGGACTCGCATCTGGCCGTTGGCTGCCGCATTGTAAACAGCAGCTCGATCTCAACAGCAGACATCGTCCGCGTCACGGTTCGTGCCTCGGCCACGTGCAGACCAAAAACCGATGAGTTGTGGAAAGCAGTCGTCCTTACGCCCCCGGCGAACGATCACTAGCGACCCATCACGGCAAGGACCTTAAATGGTGATGGCAGGTATTTGCAGGAAGCCGACAATCAGCGCACAACAAGACTGACCCCGTGCGGTAGATGGCGACAGCCAAGCGCGCCCTCGCGTTTTGCCGATCTTCTCATTAATGCGGGAATAGTCTCTGCGAAAGCACGAGATGAAACACGACGAGTTTGTAAGCCTCTACTCAACTTGGCGAATAAATTTGATGGTTCCTAGGGCGCCACCAAAATGAGGAAGGCTTAAAGCGCTACATACACTGGCGCAATCGCCAACAAAACAATGTGACGTCCAAGCTGAGGGTTCCAGACTGGGAAAGCACCTCGATAGACCTTGATATTCATCGCAGTCCTGAAAGCCGATTTCGTGATCGTGAGACGTGAGCGCTTCAGAGCGATACAGCTGGCAAGTTCCATCAATCTCTCTTGTAACATTTCTAGCACGATCTGCTCGGCATAAAGCCGTCCAGAAATGAAAGAATCTCCACCGATCACTTTGCTCCCTCTACTCAATACTTCAAAATCTATAAACGGGTCACCTTCGACTGGACTAAGACTAATGCAGTACTCGGCCAAATCAGAGCCGATCGAGGTCATCAATTCATTGAAATCTGGCAAGAATTCTGGCGCACACATCGCCTTTAAGGCTTTATACTCATCATTTATCAGGCGCACTGGGTGGTTCAATGATATCTGAGATTCGTCGGTCTTCAGCAGCACCGCTAACTCCTGGAAGTTCACTTTCCCAGATTTTGGCGGCGACTTAAGGTTTTCTACTGTCATCTCGCACCATATGGTTGTCTTGAAATCGATTGAGGAGCCTGAAGCGCGGTTCGAAAGCAGGCTGCTCGACTGCGCGAAGGCCAATAACATCGGACGAAGATATGACTCATTGCTGACGCCAAGCTTGCGCTTTGGGCCTCAACTGACGCCGGGAAGAGATGCTTCACCCGTCCACGACATAACGACGCCTGATTTGCACGTCTGCCGGCTCACCTGACGTCAGTGGGCGGTTAGAGGAGACGCAGGCGCGTCGATCGCAAGCACCCGACATAGGCAGCCTTCGAATAAGTCCTGACTTTGCGGCGCTCACTGGACGATTTAAGGCCTGCCGTATCCGTCTTTTCAGCGCAAGGAGCACAACAGCCGGGATTTTCAGGCCTTGAGCTATAAGAACGTCCGCCTGCCGCAGCTTCGAGACGAACTCTTTCGGCCCGTGATTCCTTCTCGCCATTTCTGTGCTCATCGAAGGAAAATCCATACTTCAAGTCGGACCGGTTCGGTCGAGGAGGATTAGTCCTCGGTTTCGACTTAATTAAATGGCGACGTCGTTAGCGAGTGACATGGGTCGGACAATGCGCAGTCCAAGTCGGCTAATTCTTAGCTTGGCAATTTTGCTGTGCGGGCTACAGCCTGCCGCGGCGAGCAAGCGCGTTGCCCTTGTCGTGGGAAATTCGGCTTACGTGCACGCCACTCCGCTTGCCAACACGTCGAATGACGCGCGAGATATCGCGGCCAAGCTGCAGCAAGCCGGTTTCGAGGTCATGCTCGGCGTTGATCTCAACAAGGTGGCCTTCGACGCCAAGCTGCGTGAATTCTCGCGCTCTTTGGAAAGCGCTGATGCTGCCTTGCTCTTCTATGCTGGTCATGGCCTGCAGATTGCGGGACGCAATTACCTGGTTCCGATCGACGCCCAACTCGAGCGCGAACGCGATGTCGAATTCGAAGCGGTCAGTCTTGATTTCGTTTTGAAGCAGATGGAAATCGATCGAGAAACCAAAACCAACATCGTTTTTCTCGATGCGTGCCGCAACAACCCGCTGTCCCGAAATCTGGCGCGCAGCATGGGGACGCGATCGACGAGTATCGGCAGCGGATTGGCGGAAACCATTGCTGGGATCGGCACTTTTATTTCTTATTCGACTCAGCCGGGCAATGTGGCGCTCGATGGCGATGGGCGAAACTCTCCGTTCGCGTCGGCGCTTCTTAAATACATGCGCCAACCTGGCAAAAGCCTGACCTCGGTTATGATCGACGTGCGCAAAGACGTGGTGGCCGCGACGTCTGGCAAACAGGTGCCTTGGGATCACTCGGCGTTGACGGGCGAATTCTTCTTCGATCCAACCGCAAAAACAACGAACGATGCCGAGTTGCAGGGTCGCGTGCGGCTGCTTGAAAATGAAATCAAACTCAAGACTGAGTCTGCCAATACCGCTGCCAACGCCGCGTTGGTGCAGCTGAAACAACGCGTCGACCAGATGAGCGACGAAAATCGCCGCGATTGGGACCGGGTGTTCCAGCTGCAACGATCGACGTCGGGCGAGGCCAATTCGGCGAAGATCGGTTCCCTTTACCGGGAAATCGGCCAACTGCAAATTGGCGTGGTGCGGCGCAGTAAGCAACGCGAAGAACTGAAAGTTGAAATCGAGCGCCTAGAAAAAAGCCTCGGGCAACAGACCAAAGCCGACGATGGGTCGCAAAACCGAGGGGCGACACGAAGTCTGTCTACGCTTGAGACGCCGTCGGAATTCGTTGCTCCGGGTGTCAACGAAAACAAACCATCGACTATCGAGGTACCAGAGACGACCACTGCCGCAAAACCTGACGTCGCTGCGAAAACTCAAGCGGCGGCACCAAAGCCTGGAGCGAAAATAGCTCGATCACGGCCACTGAAAAAGAAGCCGCAGGATCATATCGATCCGGATTGGGCGACAAAACTTTTTGCTCAGTAGACAAATGCAATGTGTTGGCCGTGCGAGATTTTCAAAGCTCAACCATCGCACTAAGCGGCGATCGGTGTCAGCAGTTGTGGCGCCGTAGAGCCGCAAAGTTCATCGACGATTGGAGGATTTGGCTACAGGTCGTGGCCTATCCGTTCGACGACGTCACCGAGTCGAATGGAGCCGCCATCAACAACGCGAGCCGTGATGCCTCCCCGACCGCGCATTGCATTGTAGCCGCCCGGTCCGAGATCGGTCTCCATGCGGCTGCACGGCGCACACTCGCCAGACGTTTCAAGCAGCGTTGATCCGATACGAAAACGACGGCCTTTGAGCGCGATCAGATTGATCCCGCGGGTCACGAGATTGCGGCGTACCACATCTGGCATGATACAGTCTCTTCCAAGAAATGCGGCGATCGCTACAATGTCCTCGGCAGCAATGATCGTAACCTGGCGCGGTCCATTTCGCTGTGTGTCGTAATGATCGCCTTCAATGCCGCGGCCGGCAATCAGTGCCGCCACATTCGCAATTTGCATCGGCGCCTTGCGACTTGGTCGAAGTCCGATCCACGCGAGCTCTCCAGGTTGAATGGGCCCGTCCAAAAGCCGGCCAAGAGGCGTGTCAGACAAACGCGTCACAATATTATCTCCAAGTGATTCGGTGCTGCTCAAGCGTGTTCAGAGTGACAGTTTTGGCCAATGAAAACTAAAGCCAGTCGTCGTGTGCCATTCTGAAGATGCTGTGAACAAACGTGTTGGCAGCATGTGGAAAACCGGCAGTCGATTGGCAGGGCTGTTGCGGACACGTCGTGACGTCCTAGAATCTGATAAACGTTATCATATGTACGCATTGTGAAGTCGCTGCAGCGTCAGGTGTCTCCCGTCACTATTAAAACTTGAGTGCCGCACGACGTGGCGCGAACTACTGCGTTCTATCACGGATTAGGACCTACCATCATGCCAGCCTCGTCTGCCAAATGGTCACCTCCTGAACTTTCACTCGCTTTCCCTGACATCACTCCTCGCGCCGACGTGGGTCTCGCCGCTGTGCACCGAGGCACGCGTCAAGCGCCGCTCTCTAGCGACATTGTGCAGGCGCGGTCCGCCGACGCTAGCCGCGTTGCGCCGCAAACCACATTGCCACGTCAGCGCGTCCTGTTTCTCTATTGGGGACGGCGCGGGCTTTCGGAATTCTCGCTCATGCTGGCCGACGCCGCTCGCGCCCGGTCGGACATCGAGGCGTTCTTCACCGTCTCTCGCCAGAACGAAAAATTCAGCGATTTCGAGATGCTGGGCGAATGCATGGAGCCAGTCACGACGTTTGAAAGTAACCTCGGCGCGCTGCTGTCGATCGCGCGTGTCAATAAAGCGCGGTCACAAATTCTCAAACGTCTCCGCAGAGATCGCATCGATACTGTCGTATCGCTCATGCCCCATGTCTGGAGCCCTTTGATTGCGCCCGCCATTCGCGCCGCGGGTGTGAAATTTGTGTCCATTATTCACGACGCCGAGCCCCATCCCGGCGATCTGAAAAGTTGGGTCGCGAGTTGGGCCTTTCGCGATTTGGTACATTCAGATCTCGTGTTGACACTAAGCGAGCACGTGACGAAATCGCTGCATGACAGCGACACGGTCGATCCGTCGATCGTGCGGACGCTGTTTCATCCCAATCTTCGTTTTGCCGAATCTGTACGGCCAGACTGGCCTACGCCATCGGAGCCGTTTCGCGTCCTGTTTCTTGGGCGCATTTTGCCCTACAAAGGTCTCGCTTTATTGATTGACGCTATCGAAGGGTTGCGCGCGCGCGGCGTTAATCTTGCGCTTGGGGTGTTTGGCGATGGCGCTATCGCGCCATACATGGAACGGCTGAAAGGCCTTGGCGCAGAGGTTGAAAACCGTTGGCTTTCGACGGAAGAGATGTCCGCAGCACTGAATAGGTATCATGCCGTAGCGTTGTCGCATACTGAGGCAAGCCAATCGGGTATCGCGGCGCTGGCCGCAGGGCATGGCGTGCCAGTGGTGGCTAATCCGGTCGGCGGGCTCGTTGAGCAAATCGTCGATGGTCAAAGCGGAGTCATGGCGGCAATGCCGACGGCTGCGGCATTTGGTGACGCTCTGGCAAAGTTGGCAGGCGATCGGCAACTGTACGATGGCATCGCTGCCAGTCTGCAAGCAGATTACAAGCAAAAGTCATTCAGTGCGTTCCTGTCGAGCATTCTGGCCTGCATCCATGAAACCACTGGGTATGCGCAGGGGGTAGCGAAGGTCGGCGGCAACATGTAGACGGTGGCCGTCGTGAGCGATGGCTCA
This sequence comes from Hyphomicrobium sp., assembly GCA_019748215.1. Classification (GTDB taxonomy): domain Bacteria; phylum Pseudomonadota; class Alphaproteobacteria; order Rhizobiales; family Hyphomicrobiaceae; genus Hyphomicrobium_B. The sequence goes on along the minus strand of JAIEPV010000264.1, from coordinate 10,880 downwards.
TCCGTGCATTCATGAGGCAGTGCCGCTTGCTGTATTCCTATCTCAAAGACGGCACCCTGAGCGCGATCACTGTATTTTTTCAGTTCGATCGCTGGTGTACACTTGCTTGGACTGACATCAGACTGCGCTATCGACGGACAAAACTCGGTCCGTTCTGGATGACGCTTAACACTGCTTTTTTTGTGTTATCCGTCGGCCTTGTCTGGGGCTACGTCTTTCAGATGCCCATGCGCGACTATCTTCCCTACTTTGCGCTCGGGATGGTCGTTTGGAACTTCATTAGCTCGACCGTTACCGAAGGATGCCGCGTTTTTCTCGACGCGCATCACGTGATCAAATCGCTGCCAAACCCAATTTCACTCTATGTTTGGCGATTGCTCGCTCGGCAGCTGATCTGTCTTGCGCATAATCTGCTTTTTCTAGCCATCTTGTGGATCGTTGTTCAACGGGCTGTTCCTGTCGGCGCGCTCGCGGCGATTCCGGGGCTGATTTTGCTCGTGATCGCTCTGCTGGGTGCTGTGTTCGCTCTTGGAACGCTGTGTGCTCGGTTTCGCGATATTCCGCAGCTTGTCACATCCGTTCTCCAAGTACTTTTTCTAGTGACGCCTATCATTTGGCATCCCGCAAGAGTTTCCACGAGCCCTTTGGCCGAAGCACTTTTTTACGCCAATCCGATTTACGACCTCATAGAAGTTATCCGATCACCCATCTTGGGTCAGGAAACCACCGCGCTCCATTGGTTCGGTGCTTCTTTCGCGGCGGTGTCGATGCTGCTCGTCGGGCTCACGGTGTTTGGCCGTTTTTCGAAGCGTATTCCCTATTGGCTGTGATCATCTCATGACGTAAGCGGTGTTGGCAGGTAGTAATCGATGTCGAGTCTCACACTAAAAAACGTGTCAGTGAGTTTTCCGATCTACGAGGCGTCGCGGTCTTTGCGGCGGGCACTCTTGCGGTCGAGCGTCGGCGACGGACGTCAGTCGATCTCCGATCGCGGGCCCGTCGAAGTCAATGCTCTTCGAAACATCAATCTAGAAATCCATGCTGGCGACCGTCTCGCGCTCATCGGTCCAAATGGTGCGGGCAAGTCGACGCTGCTGCGCGTGCTGGCCGGCATCTACTCGCCCTCGTCCGGAGACATCGAGTGTCGCGGACGTGTGATGCCTCTATTCGATATTCACATGGGCTTTGACGAGGATGCTACCGGCTACGAAAACATCACTTTGAGAGGCCTGCTGCTCGGGCAGACGCGCGCGCAGATCGCAGCACGACTGCCGGAGATCGAAGCCTTCAGCGGCTTGGGTTCGTTTCTGAACCTGCCGGTGCGGACGTATTCGAGCGGCATGACATTTCGTCTCCTGTTCGCGATAGCAACCAGCATCGAGTCGGATATTCTTTTGATGGATGAATGGATTGCAACGGGCGATCAGTCATTCACTGCAAAAGCCGATGCGCGGCTGAGGAGAGACTTGATCGGTCGGACGCAGGTTTTGGTGCTCGCGTCCCATCACCCTCAATTGTTGCAGAATTTATGTAACAAGGCCATCGTCATTGATGGCGGACAAATTGCCTTTTGCGGTTCAGTCGACGATGCCGTTGCATTCTACTCGGCCAACCAAGCCGCTTAGTCGATGACACGCTCCTTGCGCGAAGGTTTACATCGACATGTCTGGCGGCGGCTTCCGCGGGCTGTGCGCCGGTCTCTATTGTTTAGTGGTGCGCACCTGATAGCGCCCAGAATCACGACAAGCGCGATGTTGTCTGCGCCCGTGATCGTTGTTGGCGCGCTGCGGACGGCCTCAGGCTTGGGGGAGTCCGCCAGGCTGTGTCATGACGCGATCAAGGCGCTGGGGGTGCCGGTATTCGGCATCGATATAGCGGCGCAGCTCATGCAACCCGTCGACGACGTCGCGTTCGACTTCACGGACGGGCGGCATCTTGTTGGGCCCGGTACGTTGATCGTGCACGTCAATGGGCCGCTGATGGCGCTTGCGATTTCGGCGCTGACGCGCGCCTTTGCGCGCAACAAGTATGTCGCCGGATATTGGGCGTGGGAGTTGCCGGAAGTCCCACGCGATTGGAAGCTCGGATTGCACTACGTGCACGAAGTGTGGGTGCCGAGCCAATTTACAGCCGATGCGCTCGCGTCCATGTCAGGGCGCATTCCGGTGCGCGTCGTCCCGCATCCTGTCGCTATCCGGTGTTCTGACACTCGGCGACGACCCGTGCGTTCGTCGGATGCTCCGTTCGTTGTGCTGAATATCTTCGATATGGCGTCGAGCTTTGAACGGAAAAATCCGCTTGCTGCCATCGCAGCGTTTCGCTGCGCGTTTGATCAAGATGCTGGTGCGAGGCTTATCATCAAATGTGCAAATATTGACTGCTATGACGTCGGTGCTCGCCAGTTGAGAGAAGCCTGCGACGGGGTTCCCAACATCACCTTGGTCGATCGACACATGAGTCCCGGGCAACTCGCGGCCATGTACGCCAATGCCGACGTCCTGATTTCTCTGCATCGCGCAGAAGGCTTCGGATTGGTGATTGCGGAGGCCATGCTGCGCGGATTGCCAACAATATGTACGCAGTGGTCGGGCAATGTCGATTTTACATCTGAGGCGACAAGTATCCCTGTTGGATATCAGTTGGTTTCAGCGCTGGACCCCCAGCTGACGTACAATTTCTCAGAGATGTCATGGGCGGAACCCGATATTGCGCAAGCCGCCGTAGCACTGCGCGCTCTCCGCGAACAGCCGGAGTGGGCCAATGTCTTGGGCGACCAGGCGCGTCATTTCGCGATGGCGACTTTCAGCGCGAATACCTACGCGAACGTGCTTCGACAACTTTTGGAGACACCGCCCCAATTGCCTCGGTGAAAGCTCCCTCGCCGGAGTTAGCGCTCGCGCATGGCGCGGGACATCTGATCCGTGAACGGCTTGGTCAGATAACTGAGAACGCTTCGTTCGCCGGTGCTGAAATGAAGTTCGCACGGCATCCCGGGCCGCATGGCTTGCCCGCCAAGCCGTCCCACTTCGCCGGGCGATAGCCGCGCCTGCACGATATAATAAGACTGGCCGCTGCGCGTATCCTGATTGGCGTCCGGCGCTACCATGCTGACAGTCGCCATCAAAGTTGGCGTGGTACGCTGATCAAAGCCGTTGAAATGCACTGTTGCCAATTGATTCAGCGAGAGCTGATCGACCATGGACGTTTCAACGCGCGCTTCAAGAATTAAATCTTCGTTCTGCGGTACAATCTCCGCGACCGTCTCCCCCGGCTTGATAACGCCGGTGATCGTTGTGGCGGTCAGATTGTGCACAACGCCGCTCGACGGCGCGACAACGGTGGCGCGATCACGACGGGCCCGAAGTGCCGTCACCTTTTCTATCAGTTCCGAGCGTTTGGAATCGACGTCGCGCAACTCCGACAATATCTCGCCAAGGTTGGATTGATCGACTTCGCTGAGTTGCAGGCGGGTTTCGCTCATTTGAGCCGCGAGGCGCTCGAGTTCCGCCTCCAGACGCACAATTTCGCCTGACAACCGCTCGTGTTCACGCTCTGCGGTCAATGTGCGCGTCAATGAAACCAATCCACTCTTCTCGAGCGGGGCAATGGCGCGCAATTCCTGTTCTGAGAGATCAAGTTGGCGTTTTAGAGATTGAATTTGCGCATGGATCGCCGCCCGACCGCGATCCAGCTGCTCCATGCGCGTGTTGATTTGATTCTTCTTGTTGAGACGTAGATCGCGCCGGGCATCCAGAAGTTTCGACTGCCCGAGCCACAATGCGTCGTTGCGCGTCGTCGCGCTGGCTGTTGCCGTGACGGCGGCTCGTTGCTGCAGCTGCGCGCATCCAATGCTTTCGCAGATCAGCCGGTCCCTGTGGGCGTTGATTTCATCGAGTTGCGCCTCCGCGATATCGAACATTGCGGCCGCTTCAGTCGAATCGAGCTTGAGTAACACATCGCCTGCCGCGACCGTGTCACCGTTCTTGACACGGAGCTCGGCAACGATGCCGCCATCGAGATGTTGAATCTTTCGCGAATTTTTTTCGACAACCACAGTTCCCTGCGCGACAACCGCCCCGGAAATCTCTGCATACGCGAGGCTCGCGGCTCCGCCGAAAACGATTGTTACAAGCAGCGCAAGGGCGAAGCGTTCGTATTTTGATATGGAAGCTAGATACGGCGATGTCATGGTGTGATGGCCCTGAAAACGATGAGCTACGTTCTAGGTTGGAAATGGAAGCCGCTTGCGTTGGCGTAGACCGGCTGCTGCGCAGGCCTTGGGACGGGTGTCAGGATCTTGTCGCGTGGCGCAAATGCGGCTTGCTGGCCATTGCTGAGAACAAGAATATTGTCGACGGCCTTTAGGCATTGTGGCCGATGCGAGACGATCACCACGGTGATGGCTTCGGCGCGCAATTGCGCCAGCGTTTGGCTCAATGCGGTTTCCCCGGCGTCGTCCAAGTTTGAATTGGGCTCGTCCAGAACGACCAACCGCACGTCGCCGAAAAGCGCACGGGCCAGAGCAATTCTTTGGCGTTGCCCTCCTGAAAGCTTGGCTCCACCCTCACCAATTTCAGTCATATAGGCGTCCGGGAGCTGCAGGATCATGTCGTGGACGTTGGCGCGCTTCGCTGCCTTCACGACCGCCTCGGCGTCGGGGCTGTCGGTAAAGCGCGAAATATTTTCACTGATCGTGCCTGCAAACAGTTCGATATCTTGCGGAACGTATCCGGTCGCGATGCCGAGTTGATGCTTTGGCCAATTGTCCAAGGTCGCGCCGTCGAGCCGAATAGCCCCGCCGACGGGCGCCCAAACGCCAGCAATGCCTCTGGCGAGAGTCGACTTTCCGCAACCCGTCGGTCCGATGATGGCGACTGAGTCTCCCGGCGAGAGCGAGAAATTGATGCCAGACAAGATGGGGCGTTGAGCGCCGGGCGCTGCCATTGTCAGGTTTTCGACGGTCAAAGCGCCAGTTGCATCGGGCAATCGCAACGGCTCCAACTTCGATGGCGAGGTTTCGAGAAGTTGCTGCAAGCGGCGGTAAGCCGCGTACACGCCCTGCAGATGGGTCCACTGGCCTGTCGCCTGTTCAACGGGTGCCAGAGCGCGCGACAGGATAATCGTTGCGGCAATAATGCTTCCAGCAGATACCTCGCCGCGAATGGCAAGCGCTGCGCCGAGAGCAAGACACGCTGATTGCAGGAAAAGGCGAAGATATTTGGCGCTCATGTGAAATGAACTTGAGCGATCGGTTGCGGTTACCAAGCTTTGGTGGCCCGCCGAAAACGTCTGTGACCAACGCCGAAAATATGCAGGTTCCATCGACATGGAGCGTAGGACTTCAGCGCCGCGCCGCGCGCTCTCGAAAACCTTATTGGATTTTGCAAGCTGAGCGTTGGCGACGACTGAAAGCTTGGCCGTCCGGCGCTCATTCGCGATCGCCAAACCGATCAGAATTATCGCGGCCGTCACCGTTAGCAGGCCGAGCATCGGATGCAACAGATAGGCGAGCAGCAGGTAGATCGGCACCCAAGGCATGTCGAAGAAAATTCCCAAGCCGGTGCCAGTCGCGAACTGACGAAGCGACTGAAGGTCCTGCAAGGGCTGGTTGCCGTAATGCGCACTCTTCTCAATCTCCTGATTGAGAACCGTGCCGAAAATTTTCTCGCTGAGACTGGTTGCGAAGTGAGCCGCGACGCGGTTGAGAATGCGAGCCCGGATAAGGTCGAGGTGGGTCGCGGCCGCGAACACTGCCGCGAGCAAGCCTAGCAGTGTCACCAGTGTCGGCATGCTGCGACTGCTCAAAACTCGGTCATAGACCTGCAGCATGAACAGAGGGCTGGCCAACAGCATCAGATTGATTGCCAAACTCAGCGCAACGCACATGGCCAGCGGTCGGCGGATGTCGCCTATCAATTCGGCGAAGCCGGGCGATGCGGAGGCGTGCGGGGACGTCTTTGATTTTGAAAGGAGGGACACGTTTTGCAGCCATGGTTCAATTGACCTACTGGCTGTCTAACAGCATCAATCGTACCACCGGCAGTGGCTCAAAATGGCACCGGTGCGGCCGCAGCGTAAAGAGATTGCTCACCTTTCGCCGTATGCTAAGCGCCGCAGCGCGAGGCGTTTTTTGTCGGTGCGCCATCGTGATACAGCGGCGCAAAAATTGCCGCCGTGAGCTACGCCCCGCTTTAAGTGATCTTGTCGTTGGCCGGCGGGTGTTAATGCCTGCAGATCAACTGGCGTCAAGCCAAGACAGTGGCCGTGGGCCGAATTTTGCCGCCAAGCAGTTGCGATAGTCGGCATGCGTCGCCCAACGCCAGAGATGGACGGCAATGGTGAGGTGAAAATCGACCAAGCGACACCTAAGAAAACAGGGTGATGCAACACGGCGATGCGGCAAACGTCAGCGACGTTGGCGTTGCCGCAGCCCGGTGAGCCTAGGAGAAATGTCGTTAATGGCCGGTTAATTGCGCCGTAAGGCTGCTTCCGGATAAGTGGGAACCAGGTTTCCGAACAGAACCACGATCAGACAAAGAGCTAGGGTCGGTCAATGAGCCCTTTAAAAGCGGACAGCACCTAGCATTCGGCCATAGCGCCCGCGCCCTATAATGCGCATGTTAGATTGTCATCGATTTGATCGCCACTTCCAAGCGTTTGCGCGCCTGCTTTTTGATGTCAGCCGTGCGAGGTTTTCCGATCTTCTCACTTATCGGTGCCTTCGACATCTGCATCAATTCCACGCCAGACAACCCGAATTGCACCAGATCGCTTATGATCGACGCGGCGAGTTCATCCGAATGAGATTTCGCGCCGTGCTTGTCAGCCAAGACGAGATAGCTTCCTAATAATTCGAAAAGATGCTCGCGGCTGGTGCTCGGTGATTTGATGCACTTTTCGTATAGACGCAGTGATTGCGCAACCCTGCCGCACTCGCCAAGCAAATAGGCGCACAAATCCAGACAATCGGCATCTTGGACCGGGCCTGACGGGACTTGGGTTGTAAATTCTTCGATGGCATCGGCAAAAGTTTCGGGCTGCGCCATTTGGCCGGATTTTGCTTTCGCGTCGATCATGAAGCGGAATGCAAGATGCTTCATCTGCAAATCACAGTCTTGGCTGCGGTACACATTGCCGAGTAGCTCGATTGCTTCCGGAAGGCGATCGGCAAAAAACGCGTCGAGCCCGTCGGCATACATGCGCACGAGGGGAGAAATGGCGATTTCATTCCATGCGGCGACGCCGGCATTCGAGGTTTTGCGAAGGACAAAGGCGATTGGAACGATGATCGAAAGCCCGACGGGATTGGCCAGAGTTCCGGCGCGGTGATAATACGACAATTGCGGTGAGCTGCCTGGAAGTGAGGACGCAGGCAGGTAACGTCGTGGCCGCGCGGCATTGCCCGGGTGGAGAGCATTGAAACTCAGATCTGTAGGACCGACAAATTCAAATCCTCTGAGTGCCGGTTTGATGGCCTCGAACAGTTCGTCGTTCCAAGCGTTGACGCCAGGCAGCAGGTACGGATTTCCGGTGACGGTGAACTCGGTCGTCAGGATTGCGTGGCCGCCGACTTTCAATATCCGGTCGATCTCGGCGAAAACGAGAAACAGATCTTTCAAGGTTGGAATGTGTTCGATGCTTGAGCATGACCAGACGAAGTCAACTGAGGCGTCGGCGGCTCCGGTTTGACGCATATCCGCATTGCGCACTTCAACCCGGTCTGTCGGAAAACGGATTGGCGCCGATTCAATAACCTGTTTCGTCGTCGCAAACCTGGCTTCGCTCCAAGCTGTGTCGCTGCTGTAGAGATCAGTCGCAATGACGGCTTTGCAGGAGTTAGCAAAGTGGAAGATTAAGGGCTCAAATCCCGCGCCAAGACCTAATGCCGTCGTGCTGGAATTTAGAAGATCGAGCGTCTCGGCGCATTCGGCGATGTACTCCCATTCCCACCATTTGCGCGGCAGCTTTCTGACAAAATAGTCTTGCGGCATGACTGCGTCGAAGGACGATAATTTGCGGCTGTCGAGTTCGCTCACGTCGCCAAGACAAGTGCCGGGTCTGGCGCGACGTGTCGCCCAATACGTGTTGAAGTCAGCCATTCAAACTCTCCTTGTTCGAGCGTCTAACGCTTCCCTCAGCAGTGCTACGAAAGCAACGTGAATGTGCAGGCCGGCAACCGTAAGAAGGCGGCGGACTGGCGCAATATTTGTTATGTTTAGACGGATTTCATGTCCTCGAAAATGCTCCGAATGCGATTGTCACAGCACCTTCGCGACAGGTTGGTCGAGCGTAACTCCGACCTTTTTGTAGGCCTGTGCAAGAAGGCCCTGACAATAGGTTGGAGAAAATCGCGCCGCTTGCAGCGGTCCTTTCGTGCGCAGGTCGTTACGCAGGTCGATGTCGCCGTTGATCCGGCGAAGGCCGCTCGTCATTTCGGAGATACTGAAGGGATCAATCTGGACCGCAGCATCCCCAACCACCTCAGGTAGGGAACTATTATTTGACGTCAGGACAGGTATGCCGAGCTGCATCGCTTCAATCACTGGCAAGCCGAAGCCTTCATAGATGGATGGGAAGACAAAGAACTTGGCGCACTTGAGAAGTGCTACGACGTGCCGGCGCGGCAGAAAGCCGAGCTGCCGGAGTTTTTGTTCTGTCTGATTGGCCTGGTTGACCGTTTGCATGAGCGCGACATCGTCGTCAAACAACCATCCGAGCGGCCCAGCGATCAGTAGTGGAATGCCAAGATCCGCCAGAAGAAAAGCTTCGACCAAACGTTTTATATTTTTCTTGGGCTCAATCGCACCCAGAAACAGGGCGTACTGTCCAGGTGTCGCACCATAGATCGTTTGTACTAGTCGCTCGGCGTCGGCCATATCAAGATCGGGTAATGGCGGAACGGGCTGATAGGTGACTGTTACTCTCTCGTCCGGCACATTGAGCATCTCAACAATGTGGCGTTTGGAACATTCCGAAACGGTGATGATGTGATCGGCCTCACGGGCGATCGTCTCATGCATCTGGTACATCCGCCCGCCGTAGCCCGTAACGAAATACGGAAATTGCAACGGGATGAGATCATGGAGGGTGTAGATGTTCGGGACGCCACGCATGCGCACCGGAATCGGCCCAGTCCAATGGCTGGCCGCGAAGACACAGTCATCGACATCAGCTGAAACTTCGGTGAACTTTCCCGTCAAATTAAACGCCGTGCTCGCGCGAGCGTACAGGCGATTTGCATTGAGCAGTCTGTCCGCTGCCGGCAAGGTCGGCTCGATCGCGCGCATGTCGATCTGCGAAGTGTCAATCACCACCGCCTTGGCTCGATATGCTTGACCTGTGATGAGCCCGAAAGCGAGGGACGCGTTGTGAGCTTTTCCCAAAACCCGGCCATGCTTGATAATTTCGCGAGAGAAGACCGTCGCGGCCGCCGCGCCCGGCGACGTTTTTGCGCTTGGCCGGAATGCCTGCCCGTACAGGACACTGACGGAGCAGCCCGACGATTTGAGCATCGCAGTAAGGGACCGAACGTAGGAAGCGATTCCGGTGCCTGACGGGCGCAAAAATTGAAAGCCGTCGACCAAAATCGGAATTGCCGCCACGAAAGGTCCCCCTCCAATGGCGGCGAACATCATCGTGTGCCCGCTTAGACCATGCAGACCTTATCTCAACATCGACCGCAAAGATCAACGCCACGAGCCCAGGGCGGCGCCACGCTTGGCCACACGCATCTTTCCCACTGCCAGACGACTGCCGCCGACGGACGGGATTGTGGCCCGCCGTTAAGCGTGCAGATCGTTGCTGGCGAGGTGGCCATGTTGGCCGGTTTCGTCATGCGACTGCCCCTCATAAAGCACCGAAACGGCATCGATGTGGACCTGCTGCAAATTGCTTGTGCCGCCGGTGCCGGCCGTGAAGCCGAGGTATGCGTATTGCGAGCCGCCAAGGTAGGCCTGCTGAATATTCTCATTCAGCGATAATGACTGACGACCGTCGATCCAATATTGCAGCGTCAAAGTCTCCGGGTTCCAAGTCACTGTTACGGCATGCCAAGCACCATCCTGGACATTGCCAAGTGCGAACTGTTCCCCAACACGGGCATTGGCTAGATCCACAGACGTATCGAGGAAATTGGTGTGGTCCTGCTGAATATCGCCAAAGTTTCCATTCTGGTACGTATCGAAGGCGATGGCCAAGCCGTTGTCGATGCCAATGGCACCGAGATTGCCGCCACCGAATCCGACGGCGTTCGAGCCGCGAACGTCATTTTGTAGAACAAAAGCGATGCCGTCGGCCCCTTGCGCATTCGTGCCGAAATTGGCTTGGAATGAAATCGAGAAATCGTCGGTGATGTCTATTCTTTCGCCGAGAAACGCGCTGCCGGCTTGACCTTGCTCGTTGGGTGTCAATGTGAAGATGTGGGTCGACGCATCGTAGGACGCGTTGCCGTTCACGACAGCAGCATCAGCTGTAGCAAACGGATCTTTGATGCAATTGTGGATGTCGTCGTAGTCCTTGAAAAATGCATCGACGGCCGTAACGTGCAGCTGCTGGATGCCGGTGGCTCCGCCAGTCGCACCGGTAAAACCCAAGAATGCCGTCGATTGTCCGCCAAGATATTTCGTCACAATGTCGCCGGATAGCGATCCAGTTCGATTGCCGTCGACCCAATAGGCGAGCGTTTGCGTGTCGACATCCCAATGGACGCCAACTTGGTGCCAACGTCCGTCGGTAAAGTCCCCGAGCGATTGCTGCGGTGACAGATCGACAGCGGCGACGCCGAGCGCAGTGCTGGCAATCGATGTGCGGTCGCCCTTCGCATCGCGAAACGGTCCAGCATTCTGATAGGTGTCGAATTCGATCGCGAGGCCGTTTTGCAG
>JAIEPV010000214.1 GCA_019748215.1 Hyphomicrobium sp. | reverse complement strand
GCGTTTTGAGCGGTGCCAGCACGTGCGCGGCGCTGGATATCGGGGCAAGGTTGAGGGCGGGGCGGAATGATGTTTTGGCGGGCAAAAACACCAAAACCAGGCGATGGTTCGATCCCGGGAGATGATGCGTCAAGCCCGTCAGCCGCAAGCGAACCGAATGAGGCGAATTCAATCGCCGGAGCCAAGCCTGTCACGGCTCTCGATACGACGGTGGCGACGCCGCCCGCATCGCTGTCGGCTGCAGTCGCATCTTCCAGCACCAATGTCGTAACGCTGGTTTCGACACGCTTGACCGACCGTCTGGCCGACGTGGGCGGTGACATGACGCAATTGATCTCGCAAGGATCGGGCGATCCGCTCAACGCCGAAGCGCTCGAAATGCTGCGCGTCACCATCGCTCAAGCCAAATCCGGCGCCCACAGTCTCATCTTGGCGCCGGTCGGTCCGGCGACTCGGTCGGCTGTTCGCCAGCTTGCCGAAACGCGCGCTGAAACGCTCGAAGCGCCGCCGGATTGGATTTACGTTCCCGACTGGGATCGACCGGGCCGGTTGATGCCCGTCGCTTTGCCCCATGGCGAGGGCGCGCGTTTCGTCAGCGACGCCAACGCCGCGCTGGAAAAATCAGCCGCCATGTTCGATCGCCTCGTCGCCGGTGACGACCATCGCCTGAGTGTCGAATTGCTCGACGAAGAATTTCGCCAGCGTGGCGATAAAACCATCGACGGTTTGCGTCGTCGCGCCGAAGCGCAAAACATCGCCGTCATCAAATCGTTGAACGGCTACGTCCTTGCCCCGATGCATGAAGGAAAAGCAGTGCGGCCGGACGTTTTCCGGGCGCTGCCGGAAGGCTTGAAGCGCGATGTCGAAAACAAGATCAACGCGCTTGAGCAGGAATTGCAAAGTCTCGTCTCGCTTTTGCCCGAAGCCGAAATGGAGGCGGACGACAAGCACGCCGCGCTCATCCGCCAAGTCGCGCTCCGGGCCGTGAAACCAAATCTTGCCGTACTCAAAAAAATGTATGCCAAGGCGAACGGCGTGGCGGCCGTTGCCGACCGTCTGGAGCAAGGATTTTTACAGCGAGCCGCCGCGCTGGTGCGCAATCCGATCGGCGGCGCGACGGTTGCAACCTTGTTCACGCGAAGCCTTGGCGTGTTGATCGCGGAAGGCGCGAGCGGAGCCCCCGTCGTGATCTCACGCAGCATTGCGCCGGAAGACTTATCGGGCGAAATCGGCCGCGACGTCTTCGGCGCACCGGCCATCCGCGCCGGCGATTTGATGCGCGCCAACGGTGGCATCTTGATCGTTGAGGCGTGGCGCCTCGTGGCGTTACCGCAAACCTGGGCGGCTCTGAGCGCGGCACTCGAAGCGCGCTTGCTACAGCCCAAAGCAACGCCCGGCCTCGCGGTCACGGCCGATCCGGTACCGCTCTCGTTGACACTGATTCTGATTGCCGATCCGGTATCTTACAAAAAGCTCGAGGCGATCGATCCCGGCCTCAGTCAGCACTTCACCAAAATCACCGATGTCGCCTCGCGCGTCGCACTCGACCAGCACGGTGAGCGGGCGCGATGATCGCCCACGTCGCCGAGGCGTCCGAGGGGAGCGGCCGCGTGCTGCTGTGGCTTGATCCTTCGCTACTTGCGGCGCCGCAAGCCTTGGAAGCTTCCGTTCGCCTCGCTCATGCCTACGGTTCCGAGTTGGAAACCATCGAAGTCGATCCTCCGCATCTCGACGCCATCGCCCAACTCCCGCTTGGCCGGGTCGGCTTTCGGGCTCCCCTGAACATCACCAGCGCCGGCGACGAGATCGCGGCGCGGCAAACGCTTTCGGATGGCCATCGCGCCCGCGTCGACAAGATCGCGTTGCAGTTCGGCGTGCCCGTGCGCCACGCACGAAGCACGGGTGAGGCCGTCGATCGGCTGGCGCATCTGTGCACCGTGCGCGGACCATGGAACATCATCGTCCTGTCGCGGACCCCGTCCGTCGATCTGGCGTCGGTCGTCGCAAATATTTTCGCCAATGTCAGCGGAGCGACGGGGGTTCTCGTTGGCTCGCGCCGCATCGAAGCATGGGGGTCGCGGGTGGCCGTCGTCGTTGAGGACGGCGAGCGCTTGCCCTCGATGCTGCGCACAGCTGAAAGATTGACGGGTACCGCCGGAAAAACCCATCTCGTCATCGCCGCCGTGACGAAAACCGCCTACCGTGATCTCGACGCCCAGGCGCGTTTGCTCACGGCCGGTCGCGACAGCATCAAGTTCGAAGCTCCCGGACCGACGCTTGGCGTCGATGGCGCGCTCGATGAACAATTATCGGGTTGTCAGCCAAGCCTCGTCATCGCCCGCTTCGGCGGCACGCTGCTCAGCGATGGCCGGGCGCTATCACGCTGTCTTGCCGTCACAGGCGCGCCGTTTCTGCTGGTGCGCTAGCGTGCTTCCGGAAAAGTGGGAACCGGTTTTCCGAAAAGAAGCACGACAAAATAAGGGGTAGGTTCCGTTCGTGATTTCTCTAAATGCGGACAGACCCTAGCGCGAAGGACTTGCGGCAACTCTCGTCCTAAGATTTGGGGAACAAGTCGGCGGCAGGCCCGATAATCGCAGCATCCGCTGCACCAACCGCCTTGAGATCTTTGCCCTCATAATCGGTCGCCAGAAGCACGGCGCGGATCACCTCCAGCCGGGCGCGGCGCTGATCGTTGGCCCGCACGACCGTCCACGGCGCGATCGTGGTGTGCGTGAAGCGAAACATATCGGCATGCGCCGCGCTGTAGTCGTCCCATTTGTCGAGGGCGGCAATGTCGACGTCGGAAAGTTTCCAGGTTTTCAGCGGGTCGTGGCGGCGCTCGTGAAACCGCTTGATCTGCATTTCGCGGCCGATCTCCAGGAAGAATTTGAACACACGGATCCCGTCGCGGACCAGCAGCCCCTCGAATTCCGGCGCTTCGCGCAAAAACACCGCAAGCTGATCGGCGTTGCAAAAGCCCATCACGCGCTCGACGCCTGCCCGATTGTACCACGAGCGATCGAACAGCACGATTTCGCCGGCGGTCGGCAGGTGGCTCACATAGCGCTGAAAATACAGTTGCCCGCGCTCGGTGTCGGTGGGTTTGGTCAAGGCGACGGCGCGCGTGTTGCGCGGATTGATGTGTTGGCGAAATGCCTCGATACATGAGCCTTTGCCGGCACCATCGCGGCCTTCGAACAGGCAGATGATACGCCCTCCGGTTTTGATGTTGTGGGTCTGCAGCTTCACCAGTTCGACCTGCAAACCGTAAAGCTGCTCTTCGAACGGCTCGCGCTTTAAGCGCTTGTCGTAAGGATATCCGCCAGATGCCATCGATGCGTCGTCGATTGCTTTGGGCAATTCCGGATTGTCGATCGAGAAGCCTTTCGGCAGCGTCGCTGGCGCTGCGGGTGCGGGCTTTGCCGGGGCGGTGGCAGGTGATTTCATCTCAGCTGCCGCTTGAGGCGCCACGTTGATCTTGGCTTTGCCGGCGGATTTATCCTTCGCGCCGTTCTTGTCTTTGCCCATCGCGTATCATGCCCTTGCTGTGTGATGCCGTTCAGAGCGTCAGGCAGTGTTTAACAACGGCGCAACAAAAAAGGCCAGCAGCCCCCGCGCTGCTGACCTTTCTCTGCGATACCGGGCGCCCCCACCCGGCAAACGAGAATTTCTACCGAACCGTTTCTTTAGCCGCGGCAGGCGGTGCCAAGGTCAAACCGATCGGCATCCCGACGTCGCTGCGTTCGCGGCGGCGCGGTGCTGCTGGCTGGAAAGCCCGGCGCGCGTGCACTTCGCAATAGGGAAGGCCCAAAACCTTGTCGCGGCCGCAGAAGTGAAAATCACTCATCTGTGGATCGCCGATAGGCCAGCGGCAGCTGCATTCGGTGAGCGTTTGTATGGTTTTGCGCTCGGCCATCGGGATCACCACCTCTTCGGCCGGTGGCACGTAGGTTTCCACATCCATCGAATACAGTGCGCGAACGGCCGGGTTGCCGACCTGCGCGAAGCGCGGTTTAGCCACCCGCTTGGCGTTGGCGATGCGCGCTCTCGGTCGGTGGGTCTTCATTCTTGACGTGGTCGCCCGGCCCGAAAGGCCGAGGCGGTGAACTTTGCCGATGACGGCATTGCGGGTTACGCTGCCAAGCCGACCTGCAATCTGGCTGGCGCTCAGCCCTTCCGACCAGAGCTTCTTCAAAAGCTCCACGCGATCATCCGTCCAAGACATGCGTCTATCGCTCCTTGTCGAGCCGCAATTCAGCGGCGGTGCACCCCCCGGTGCCCGCGGAAATCCGGCCGATGACGCTCGTCCAACGCACGCGTCGACAAAGACGCGGCGGCGAGGGACAACGATCCCGACCGGGCACAACGCAAGAACTGACTGGAAACGCAGGACAAAAACGCGCTAGCGAAACGCGGGCACCTCACAACAGGAGGGCCCAGGGCGCGGCTGACACTACTCAAAGCCGAGATAAAGGTGCAGGGCGCACCGCCATATCTCGTGGGTCAACAACGACAAATTACAACATGCTGAATCCCGTCTACAAGGCGGCGTCGCGTTTACGAGGCCATTGACAGGGAGACGTGTCTTCATCGCCACAGATCGATTCGAGTCCGTGGATATCGATCGGAGGGCAACAGGTGGTCGGTTTAAGTCGTCCGCAGATCCGGAGAACTTGCGACAAAGCCAATGAAAACAGGCTTTTCTTGCGCGTTTTCGTTGACAGCTCGCGGCCTCACGCGTATCAAGGATCATAACGAGGCCGCCAGGATTGGCGGCTTTTTGATTTTCTGCACGAGGGTCGCTGACACATGTCCGGGTCTCCTGCGGCGCGCGGGGCTACCCCGCTGGCTGCTCCCGCGAACGTCCAAACCCCTGGCTCAGGGGCATCCGAGATCGTGATGGGCACCTATGCCCGTCAAGATATCGTCTTCGCGCGCGGCGAGGGCGTCTGGCTGACCGCGACGACCGGCGAGCGCTATCTCGATTTCGGTTCGGGGATCGCCGTCAACAATCTCGGCCACACCCACCCACACCTTGTCGCCGCCCTGAAAGGTCAGGCGGAAACGCTGTGGCACACCTCAAATCTCTATCGCGTCGAGGGCCAGGAAACAGTCGCTGCGCGTCTTGCGGCGCTGACGTTTGCCGAACAGATTTTCTTTTGTAATTCGGGCGCTGAAGCCTGCGAAGGCGCGATCAAGATCGCGCGGCGCTATCATTTTGTGGCAGGCCACCCCGAACGCCAACGCATCATTACGTTTCAAGGCGCGTTCCACGGTCGCACGCTGACGACGCTGGCGGCGGGCGGCAACCCAAAATACCTCGAAGGCTTCGCACCGGCGGCCGACGGTTTCGATCAAGTGCCGTTCGGTGATCACGAGGCGCTGAAAGCAGCGATCACGCCGGCCACCGCAGCCATCATGATCGAGCCGATCCAGGGTGAGGGCGGTGTGCGCATGGTGCCGTCGCAGTGCCTCATCGGTTTGCGCGACATGTGCGACGCGCACGGGCTGCTGCTGATCTTCGACGAAGTGCAAACCGGCGTCGGCCGCAGCGGCAAACTTTTCGCGCATGAGTGGGCAGGCGTCACACCCGACATCATGGCCGTTGCCAAGGGCCTTGGCGGCGGCTTCCCGGTGGGCGCGATTTTGGCGACGGCAGACGCCGCCAAGGGAATGACACCCGGCACGCATGGCTCGACCTTTGGCGGCAATCCACTCGCCATGGCGGTCGCAAACGCCGTGCTCGACGTCGTCACCGCGCCGGGATTTCTCGAAGAGGTCCAGCACAAAGCTTTGCGCCTCAAGCAAGGACTGGCGAGCCTCAAAGACCAGTTTCCGACCGTCGTTGAAGACATTCGCGGAACCGGCTTTTTAACGGGGCTGAAACTCAAGGCCGGCGTCCAGCCAGCGACGCTCGTCAACGCCGCCCGCGCCGAGCACCTGCTGCTGGTTGGCGCCGCCGACAACACCGTGCGCGTGGTGCCACCGCTGATCGCTACCGAAAGTGAAATTGCCGACGGTATCGACCGGCTGGCGCGCGCACTTGGCCATGTGGCTCGGTCCAACGTCGCGTAAATTTTTTAGCGAGCTCCGTTTCAGCAAGTCCAGAGATTCCCGAGCCATGCCGACAACCACCTCATCCGCTGCTTCGCCGAGACATTTTCTCGACATCTGCGATCTCGACGCTAAAGCGCTGCGCCGGATCATTGACGCCGCGCACGCGATGAAAAAGGCCGGCAAGCGCGTTCCAGCGGCGTTGCGGCCAAAGAACATCGCCGATGCCGTGCTGGTGTTGATCTTTGAAAAACCGTCGACGCGCACGCGCGTGTCGTTCGACATCGCCATGCGCCAGCTCGGCGGCGCGGCGCTGTCGCTCAATCATACCGATCTGCAACTGGGGCGCGGCGAGTCCGTCGCCGACACGGCTCGGGTGCTGTCGCGCTACGCCGATGGCATCATGATCCGTGCCAATTCGCACGAGACGCTGGTCGAGTTAGCCCGCAATGCCACAATCCCGGTGATTAACGGGCTGACCGATAAAAGCCATCCGTGTCAGGTGATGGCCGACATTCAAACCTTTGAAGAGCATCTCGGTCCGATCAAGGGCCGCACGGTCGCCTGGGTGGGTGATGGCAACAACGTCGCTGTGTCGTGGATGCACGCGGCGGTGCGCTTTGGTTTTGCGCTGCGTCTCGCCTGTCCAAAATCACTGTATCCGGACGATGAGGCGACGACTTGGGCCATGCGCGAGAAGGGCGCCATCAGCATTGGCGATGACCCCGAAAAGGCTGTGCGCGGCGCTGATTGCGTGGTCACCGATACTTGGGTGTCGATGGGACAATCGGATGCGGCGCGGCGCAAAAAGCTGCTGGCCCCATACGCTGTCGATGCGGCCCTGATGCGCAAAGCCGCGAAGGGCGCGATCTTCATGCACTGCCTGCCGGCCTATCGCGGTCACGAAGTGAGCCAGGACGTGCTGGAAGGTCCGCAGTCCGTCGTTTTCGATGAAGCCGAGAACCGGCTGCACGTGCAGAAGGCCATCATTGCGTGGTGTCTTGGCGACTAGCTCCTCGCCTCATCGCGCTTGACGGCTAATTCTTGAAGTTCAGTCGAAAAGCAATCGTCATGGCCAACGAAAATCCGCCGCTGATGCAACCGTTGCCCGATGACGACGTGGTCATCGTGTTCCGCACCGAACGATCGGCCATTCGCGGTCGCTTGGTGCGCATGGGACCAACGGTCGATACGATCGTCAGCCGTCACCGCATGCCGGACGCCGTGAGCGAAGTGCTCGGCCAAGCCGTCACGCTTGCGGGCTTGTTTGGGTCGGTGCTGCCGTCCGCTGGAAAAATCATTTTTCAAACGCGCACCGATGGCGCGGTTTCATTTATCGTCGCCGACTACGATGCTCCCGGCCGTCTGCGCGGCTACGCCCGTTACGACGCCGACAAACTTGCGGCACTCGCCGCCCAAGGCGATGGCTCCATAGCTGATCTCATCCTCGGCAATGGTCACCTTGCGATCACCGTTGATCAAGGTGACGCCACTGAACGCTATCAAGGCGTGATCGCGCTCGAAGGCACGTCACTTGAAGCCGCCGCATCAGCCTACTTCGAGCAACGCGAAGCAGTTTCGACCTTCGTTCGCCTGGCCGTGGCGCAGACCTACAACAAGCCGCGCGACGGCAGCTTAGCGCCGTGGCATTGGCGGGCCGGCGGGTTGATGATGCAAAGCGTGCAAGCGAACCTCGATCATCGCGTTGAAGGCGAAGACGACCCCGACCCCGACGTCACAGACATGCCCGATGATGATGCCTGGAGGCGCGTTCACACGCTAGCTGCAACAGTCGAGCATCACGAATTGCTCGATCCCGGATTGTCGCCGGAACGCCTACTGCTGCGCTTGTTTCATGAGGAAGGCGTACGCATCGAGCGCGTGCTGCCACTGTCGACCTATTGCCGGTGTTCGCGCGATCGCGTGTTCGACGTGTTGCGCAGTTTCGGCGCCAAAGAGCTTGCCGATATGCACGACGAAACCGGCAAGGTCGTCGTCCGATGCGAGTTTTGCGCTACGGCTTATGCGTTCGAATTATCGGAGATCGACGAACCTTCGACGTGAAACGGCGGGTTCAGCGGCAGTGGCTTTGTCTTAATACCCGCCACCACCGGCACCGCCGCGACCCTTCTTGGCGTCGTCAAGATCGGTCGGGCCTTCTTCTTTCTTCTTGCCCGAAACGTCGTACTCGGTTTTTGACCGCGCGCCGGCGATTTGAGCGCCGCTGAGCGCGCAGGTCTTGCCGGTGTCCATCAACGCGAACGCCGGATTCGGCTTATCGATGAATTCACCGCGCCCGACTTTGCCGTCGCGGTTGGCGTCGAAATAGGCGGTATCGGCGGTGACGAACATGCGATCGATGGCGACGATGCTCTTCCACTCATCCGCGTCGACGAAGTCATCCCGATTGGCGTCGGCACCATTGAAGAGTTCAGCGGCATAGGCCTTCCACTCGTCGCACGTGACGACGTTATCGCGGTTGCGGTCCCAGCTTCCCGCCGCAATCAGATAAACGCGATCGGTATCGGACACTTTGTTCGAGCCGAGCGATCCGAGCGACCCGATCGACGACAACGGCGACGTCGAGCACGCCGCGAGAAGCATCAGCGCAGGAGCGAATAAAACGGCGCGGGCGCTGAGCGTCATGGGGTCTAGGTCTTTCTTTTGCGTTTAAAAATCGTCGATCGATGACCGGTAGTATGGACGTTTGGTCGCGTCAGCAATGCGGCCGAGTCATCGTCACCGTGGGAGAAACTCGTGCATGACTATATTGAGCTTTGCTCCTGTCGCCCAGACGTCACAGGTTGGCTCTTCGATGGCTAAAGTCGAGTTTGCGGATAGCGTCGGCCCCTTCGCTCTGGTCAAACAGTGCGTTGAATATCTTGCTGACGGGGTGAAACAACGGCATCTCCGGCACCGAACATCCCTAACTCCCACCCAAAAGCGCAACCCGCGCCGCTAGCCCACAGGACGCTTGAGACGCCATGACAACCATCGATGTGCCGCGCCGTCTCGCTGCCGAAGGCATTGGCACGGCTCTACTTCTCGCAGCCGTCGTAGGTTCCGGCATCATGGCGGACAAATTATCCGGCGGTAACATTGGCCTAGCGCTGTTGTGCAACGCACTGGCAACCGGCGCGGCACTCTATGTGCTCATCACCATTTTCGGACCGCTGTCGGGCGCGCATTTCAATCCGGCCGTGTCGGCTGTCATGGTCGCCAAGGGCGACATCAGTGCCGCGGATGCCGGCCTGTACGTCGTGGCGCAAGTCTTAGGTGGCATCATCGGCGTCGCCGCCGCGCACGCCATGTTCGATCAATCTTTGCTACAGGTTTCAACGACGGCGCGGACGGGCAGCGGCCAATGGATCGGCGAATTTATCGCCGCCTTCGGCCTCCTCATGACCATCCTCGGAACCGTGCGCTTCAGACCCGATGCCGTGCCAACCGCCGTCGGGCTTTACATCGTGTCGGCCTATTGGTTCACGTCATCGACGTCGTTTGCCAATCCAGCCGTCACCATTGCCCGGGCGCTGACCAACACGTTCGCTGGCATCGCCCCGAGCGACGTTATCGCATTCATCATTGCGCAAATGGCCGGTGCCTTTGCAGCCTACGCCCTCGGGACGTGGCTATTTGCGAAGCGCTAATCGGCGGCGGTGGGTTTTTCAGCCCAGTCAGCCAGCCGCTTCATGAAGGCCATGCAGGCCGCGATCTCAGATTCGGCGATCCATTCGTTCGCGGTGTGCGCCTGGGCGATGTCGCCGGGACCGCAAACGATCGACGGCGATCCGGCATCCTGAAACAGCCCCGCTTCCGTCGCGTATGAGACGGCGGCCGTATCATTTTGGCCAGCGAGTTTCAACGCCAGTGTCACGATTTCCGAATCGCGGTCGGCGCCAAATGGCGGGACCGAGTTGGCGCGCACGACCGTGATATTGGCTTCCGGCGCCACACGCCGCATGTCGGGGATGCACTCGGTGTCGACAAACGCCTTCACGCGCCGCTCGATGCCGTCAATGTCGAGACCTGGCGTGGCGCGGACTTCGAAACCGAAGCGGCAGCTGAGCGGAATGATGTTGGACGCCGTGCCGCCTTCGATCCTGGTCACTTGCAGCGATGCATAAGGCGGATCAAACCGATTATTACGCGTCGAGATTTTCAACTCCGCTTCCAACCGTTCGAGTTCGGCGATGATCCGCGCAGCATAGCTGATTGCGTTCACGCCGAGCGGCGCCATGCTTGAATGCGCCGCTCGCCCGGTGATTTCAACCTGCCAACGCACCGGGCCCTTGTGCGCATCAACAACGCGCATGGAGGTCGGCTCGCCGACGATCACAAGACGCGGCTTTGGCAGCAGGGCGCCAAATTGCGCAATCATTGGGCGCACGCCGATGCAGCCGATTTCCTCGTCATAGGAAAACGCCAGATGCACCGGCGTCGCTAAGTGCCGTCGCTTCAAATCCGGTACCGCCGCCAACGCGCAGGCGATGAAGCCTTTCATGTCGCTGGTGCCGCGCCCGTACAACTTGCCCCCGTCGATGCGCAGCGTGAATGGATCGCTGTCCCAGGTTTGACCGTCGACCGGCACGACATCGGTATGCGCCGACAATGCGATGCCGCCGGCATCGTTTGGGCCAATGGTTGCGAACACGCTGGCCTTATCGCCTTCAGGCGTCGTGATCCGGGTCGCCAGCACGCCATGCTGGAGCAAATAATCTTCGATGAAATCGACGATCGTCAGATTGCTCTTGTGGCTCGTCGTATCGAACGACACGAGCTGGCGGAGAAGGTCGATGGGCTGGGATTTTGGGCCGGGCATGAGTTGGTTTTTCTTGCGCCCGCTGCACTTGGCTCTTCGGGTCTAATTCATGGAGCGTTGCGTGTAGGGACTGTCGAGCGAGAAGGCGGGGATAGCGACATCGAACAGCGTGCCGCCGGCATCGGTCATCTGATAACTACCAACCATGATGCCCTGCGGCGTCTTCAAAGGGCAACCGGATGTATAATTGAATTGTTCACCCGGCGGGATCACCGGCGTCTGGCCAACGACACCCGGCCCGCGCACTTCTTCCGTCCGTCCGAGCGCGTCCGTGATGCGCCACGTCCGAGTTTTTAATTGCACGGGCTCCTTGCCGTCGTTGCTGATCTCGACCGCATACGACCAGACGAAATGCCCATCTTCCGGCGACGATTGATCTTCCATGTAGCGCGGCTCAACGCGAATACGAATGCTGCGCGTCACCGCTTCATAGGCATGTGGCTCAGGAATCTTCTGAATTTTCTTCTTCGCCAACGGATCGGTGCTCTTTGCCATCGTCGTTTTAATCTCGGTCAATTGCGGGCGGCTGTCAGTGCGACGGTCAGATCGTCGGCCAAATCATCGGCCGCTTCAAGGCCGATCGACAGGCGGATCATGCCATCACTTATGCCAAGTTCACCGCGCTGCGCTGCATTCAGCTTGAAATGCGTAGTTGTCGCCGGATGGGTGACAAGGCTCTTGGCATCGCCGAGGTTGTTGGAGATGCGAATCAGCCGCAGCGCGTTCAGCATGCGAAACGCCGCCGCTTTGCCACCATCGACTTCAAAGGCGATCATCTGTCCGCCGCCGGGCATTTGCGCCGCAGCCAGCGCCGCCTGCGGATGGTCGGTGCGACCAGGATAGAGGATCCGCGTGACGATGTCGAAGCCGGCGATATGATCGGCCATGCTTGCCGCCGTCGCGCACTGCGCCTTGACGCGGATCGGCAGCGTTTCAAGACCCTTGAGCATCACCCAGGCATTGAAAGGGCTCAGCGACGGGCCGGTCTGGCGCACCCAGTCCTGCACATACTTGGTGATGAACGCACGCGATGCCAGCACCGCGCCGCCAAGGCAGCGACCCTGGCCATCGATGTGCTTGGTCGTCGAATAGACGACGATGTCGGCGCCGAGCGCGAGCGGGCGCTGGAGCATCGGCGTCGCGAAAACGTTGTCGACCACCGACAAAATGCCATTGGCCTTTGCGATCGCGCACACGGCTTTGATGTCGACCAGTTCGAGGTTGGGGTTCGACGGCGTTTCGAAGAAAAACATCTTGGTGTTCGGCTGGATCGCGGCTTTCCACTGATCGAGGTCAGCGCCGTCGATCAGCGTGCAGCCGATGCCGAAACGAGGACATAGCGTCTCAACGATATAGCGGCACGATCCAAACAGCGCGCGCCCCGCGACCACGTGATCGCCGGTCTTTAAATACGACAGCATCGCCGCTGTGACGGCCGCCATTCCGGTGGCGGTGGCGCGGCAATCTTCGGCGCCTTCGAGCAGGCGCAGGCGATCTTCGAACATCGACACGGTCGGATTGCCAAAGCGCGAATACTGGTAGCCCGGGTCTTCCTGCTTGAAGCGCGCTTCGGCCTGTTCAGCGCTGTCGTAGACAAAGCCTTGCGTCAGAAACATCGCTTCGGACGTCTCGCCGTAGTGTGAGCGCAGCGTGCCACCGTGCACCAGCGTCGTTTCCGGTCGCCAGTCGGGGCTGTGGTTGGGGAATTTGTCTGCCGCCGCCGTCTTGTTTGCCGGCTTATTCGTCGTCGTCATTGCGCCAACGCCTTTCGCGCCAATAAAAAAACCCGCCTCTCCGTCATGTGCCGAGAGGACACCGATACGGCAAGCCGGGCGCGGAAAACCAAGGGCGCACTCGGCCTCTTTAGCGACTTGTTTAACGTGGCTGCAAGCCGGCCGGCCAAAGGACCACGAACGATGCTCCGGGGATTACCGGTCACAACTCTTGGCGTCAAGGGTGGCATCGGCTAGAGCGGCAGACAAGAAGCGAGGATCAAATGGCCAAAAGCGGCGCAAAAGCTGGCGCGGACGTGCGTGGGGATCACCGCCTAGGTGAGAGCGACACGGCCACAGCCGGCATTCTGCCATCGCAGGCGATTGCCCGGTTGATCGAGCGCGGTAGCTTGATCCTCGCCGAGCCCGCCGCCGAGACGCAGTTGCAGCCAGCGAGCCTCGATTTGCGGCTGGGTGCGGTTGCCTACCGTGTGCGCGCAAGTTTTCTGCCGCAACCGGGCACGCGCGTGCAAACCAAGCTCGACGATCTGGCGCTTCACGCCATCAGTCTCAGCCAGGGCGCCGTGCTCGAAACCGGCTGCGTCTATATCGTGCCGCTCCTTGAAAGCTTGGCGCTGCCGCCAGAAATCGAAGCCTCCGCCAACCCAAAGAGTTCAACCGGCCGCCTGGACGTGTTCACGCGCGTGATCGCTGATGGCGTTGCCGCATTCGATCAGGTGCCGGCCGGCTATACCGGGCCGCTCTATGCCGAGATCTGCCCACAAACGTTTCCGATCGTCGTGCGTAAGGGATCGCGGCTGTCGCAAATCCGGTTTCGCGTCGGTGCCGCCGCAAGCTCCGATACGCAACTCAAAGATCTGCATCGGCGCGAGCGGCTCGTCTCGGGCGATACGGCGGATATCGCCGGCGGCATTGCACTGTCGGTCGATCTGATCGGCGACAAGAATGGCTTGATCGGCTACCGCGCCCGGCGCCACACCGGCGTCGTCGATGTCGACAAGACTGCAAGCTGCCCCGTCGAGGACTACTGGGACCCGATTTACGCGCGCGGCAAAAACCGGCTGATCCTCGATCCTGATCAGTTTTATATCCTGGCGTCGAAAGAAGCGGTCCACGTGCCGCCGACTTATGCCGCCGAGATGGTACCGTTCAATCCGTTGGTCGGCGAATTCCGCGTGCACTACGCCGGGTTCATGGATCCAGGCTTCGGCCACGATGCCACTGGAGGCAGCGGCTCGCGCGTGGTGCTTGAAGTGCGCTCACATAAGGTGCCGTTTATTTTGGAACACGGCCAGATCATCGGCCGCTTGATCTACGAACGCATGACCGAAAAGCCCGATTTGATCTACGGCCGCGATCTCAAATCGAACTATCAAGGCCAGGGCCTGAAGCTGTCGAAGCACTTCAAGTAAGCGTCTTGCAAACGCACTTGCGAGGCCGGTCGCGAAGCGCGCGCCCCGTAATCCTCGGCCGAATGAGCAGCGCGAGTGACGGCCGGGGATCCAGCGCAAACCGCGTCGTAACGCGGGTACCGAGAGCCCCTGCGCATTTCGGGCTGTCCCCGCCGAAAGCGTGCTCGGTCCGCTCTTCGAGGATGCGGTTAATTCGCACGATACGTAAGCATCGGCGTCAAATCTTCTTTTTTGCCTTGTCGCTGGCTTTGAGGATCGAGCCGATCACGCCGGGAAAGCGCTTCTCAAGCTCCGTGCAGCGCAACACGCTGACGACTTCCGTCCCGCGCCGCTCGGAGCGGATCAGACCGGCCTCGCGCAACACTTGAAAATGGTGCGACTGCGTCGACTTCGGCAAATCGGCGGGAGCGGCGGTCGAGCAATTCATCGCGCACGTGCCGCCGGCGATCCGCTTGATGATCTCCAGCCGCACCGGATCGGCGAGCGCGTAAAGCACGCTCTCGAGCGACACATCATCGACGGCTGGGTGAACGAATGGCCTCTGCATTCTTACCACATACGCACGCGATCGTGATAAATCAATAGTTCGGTTTTATTGAACTACTGACGTGCCACACCTAAGTCATCGACGTGCTCGACCATCGGTCAGCTTCCAGCGCCGCCGAGACTTTCAAGATCAACTCGACCAAGGATCATCCCATGTCAGATCAACCCACCGACCAACCGCTTGCCGGAAAAGTCGCGCTCGTCACCGGCGGCAGCCGCGGTATCGGCCGCGCCATTGCCGAAGTCCTCGCCGCCGACGGAGCAACTGTCGCGGTCCATTACGGCTCCAATCGCGAGGCGGCCGATGAGGTCGTCGCCATCATCACCGGCAAAGGCGGCAAGGCCTTCGCGGTCGGAGCTGATCTTTCAAAAAAAGCAGCGGCGCAGGCATTATTCGCCGAGCTCGATCAAAACCTGCAAAGCCTCACGGGCTCCACCAAGTTCGACATTCTCGTCAATAACGCCGGCATCGCGCCGTTTGTCAGCTTTGCGGACACGACCGAAGACGTCTTGGACCAGATCTACGCCGTTAATTTTCGGTCTCTCTATATGGTGACGCAGGAAGCCCTAAAGCGCCTCAACGATGGCGGCCGAATCATCTCGACGTCGTCCATTCTCGCGCGCATTCCCGTCACCGCGCTGCCGGCTTATTCAGCCTTAAAGGCATCGATCGATAACCTATCGAAGGCGCTCGCCGTCGAGCTTGGTCCTCGCGGCATCACCGTCAACGTTGTCGCGCCGGGCAACATCGACACCGATATGAACGCCTTTGCCGCCGACCCCAATACCAAAGCCTGGGCACTTTCGAAGCAGGCGTTACAGCGTGTCGGCAAAGCCGATGACGTGGCAGACGTGGTGGCCTTCCTTGCCGGCCCGCGATCGCGCTGGGTGACGGGCCAAGTTATCGAAGCCGGCGGCGGCAGTGGTTTGACGTTCTAACAGATCCGCGAGACCCGCGTTTTTAACAAAGTTGCCGCGCAAAACGGGCGCATTTGACGCTCTATTGCGCGGCGAAATTTATAAGACACCCAAAAAGTCTTGTTTTTCGGCCACAAAACGCTGATTTTTTGCAGTTGGCTGTAGAAAATCCCACAAAATAGCGGTTTTCTGCGGCGCGCGCTGTAATGTCCGGCGCACCATTCGATTCTCAAGAGGGACACGACACATGGCAAAAGCCGCAGTAAAAGCACCGGCCAAGGCACCCGCGAAAGCGCCCGCCGCAAAGATTGAAACCGTCACGTTGAAGCACATCGCTGCCGCGCTGGCAGAGGCTCACGAAATTCCCAAGAAGCAGTCGATCGCTCTGCTGGAAGATCTCGTTGCGACGATCTCGAAGCATCTGAAGAAGGGCGCGCGCATCCGCATCGGCGGTCTCGGCGTGCTGCAGGTTCGCAAGCGTCCGGCACGTATGGGCCGCAATCCCGCCACGGGCGAAGCCATCAAGATCAAGGCATCGAAGAAGATCGCCTTCCGCGCCGCCAAGGAATTGAAAGAGTCGGTGTAAACCGGCCTCGCCGCTATTCATCGATCAGAAAAAAGGTCGCCCGCAACGGCGACCTTTTTTTGTGGTCCGCATCGGCCGGCCATTGTTCCGATCGGCGGCCGTTGATCGCTATGAGCCTGAAAAATAATTGGCGATGAAGCGGCCATAGATCTCGGTCAAGGCTTCAAGATCGGCGATGCTTGTGTGCTCGTCGACCTGATGGATCGTGGCGTTGACCAAACCGAATTCAACGACAGGACAATGATCCTTGATGAAGCGCGCGTCTGATGTTCCACCACCCGTGGTCAACGCCGGCGTGCGGCCAGTCACGGTTTTCACGGCATCGCGCAGCGTTGCCACCAGTGGGCCGGGCTTGGTTAAAAACACATCGCCAGTACCGGAGAATTCGAGTTCGAAGGCGGCATCGAGTTCATCTGCGGCCTTTGCAGCCGTCTCGCGCACCCAGGCTTCGATGTTCGGCCGCGTCCAGCCATCGTTATAGCGCACGTTCAGCGTCGCCCGCGCCTTGCCCGGAATGATGTTGGACGCCGTATTCGGCACCGAGATCAACGTCACCTGCAAGTTAGACGGTTGAAAGTTCGCCGTGCCAGCGTCGATCGTCGCGGTCGACAGCCGGTCGATCAGCCGAGCGAGTTTAGGGACTGGATTGTCGGCCAGTTGCGGATAGGCCGAATGCCCTTGCTTGCCGTGCACGGTCAAATCAGCATTCAGCGACCCACGCCGGCCGATGCGGATTTCGTCGCCCAACGCCTTCGGGTTTGATGGTTCGCCGACGAGGCAGGCATCGAGAACTTCATCTCGCGCCTTCAACCAGTGCAGCACTTTAATGGTGCCGTTGATCGAGGGCCCTTCTTCGTCACCGGTAATCAAAAACGACAGCGAGCCGCGCGGCAAGCCATTGTGCTTCGTGATGTGGCGCAAGGCAGCCGCAGCGAACGCCGCCACGCATCCTTTCATATCGACCGCGCCTCGGCCGTACAACTTGCCATCGCGCACCTCGCCCGAGAACGGCGGCACGGTCCAGCGGCTTTCATCTCCCACCGGCACGACGTCGGTATGGCCGGCGAAGCACAAATGCGGCCGCCCCGTGCCAAGCCGCGCATAGAGATTGTCGACGTCAGGTGTGCCCGGCTCAGAAAACACCATCCGGTGGCAGGTGAAACCGACCGGCTCAAGAATATTCTGCAGCAGCGTCAGCGCGCCGGCCTCATGCGGCGTCACGCTCTCGCAGCGGATCAAGGCCTGCGTCAAGGCAACGGGGTCGGTGGGCGCAAAGGTCATACGGGGCTCGGTTTGAACACGGGTGGCGGAATGGCCGGCGGCAGTTCGCGGCCCTCCAGGCTTTGCACGATGGTGATCTTTTGCCAGATCTTACTCGAAAGACCGCTGGTCAGGCGTTCGATATCCCCAACCGTATCGACCACCACCGGATCGCTGAGTTTCTCGGCATACAATGCGGCCAGCTTGGCGGTCAGCGACAGCAACTCCGAGCAATAGTCGAGGTAGCGCATCAACTCGAACGGCGTCAGATCGTGGTCGGGCGAACTCGACGTCCGCGCTCCCCCCAGCATACTGGGGTCCTTGGTCAGTTGGTGCATGTCGATAACATGCACGATCGAGCGCAATTCGTGCAAAGCTGTCAATGCCTTGTTGCGCTTCCAGCGGGTTTCGATGGTCGATAGAAAAAACGCGGCGCCACCCAGGATCACCGTCAAATTCACTGCCGAGTCGAGGCCCTGCATCACGTCGCTCAGTTCGTCGGTGCCCTTCAGTTCGACGGCGCGGCCAATGACCAGCGCTAAGCCGGTGACGCCCAGCACGACCGTCGCGATCACGCCGAACCGCAGCGCCCAATGCGGCCGCCCGACTTCGGCGATGCGCCCCGTCGTCTGCTTCGCGAGTTCTACAACGTCACCGCACACGCCGGTCAGGCCCGAGCGCGGAAACCGGTCGCCGACGCGGCGCTGCAGCGTGACCAGCGTCGCGACAATTCTCTCGGCATTCAGCGTGCGGTACATCTTTCCGCCTCGGTCCGGGACGCCTGACCTTTAGTCCCTCAGCAGCTCATTGATACTGGTCTTGCTGCGGGTCTTCTCATCAACCCGTTTGACGATCACCGCGCAATACAGGCTTGGACCCATTTCGCCATTTGGGAGCGGCTTGCCCGGCATGGCGCCCGACACGACGACGGAATAGGGCGGCACTCGGCCAAACATCTTTTCACCCGTGGCCCGGTCGATGATCGTTGTCGAGGCGCCGAGATAAACACCCATCGACAGCACCGACCCCTCGCCGACTTGGACGCCTTCCGCCACTTCCGCCCGCGCCCCGATGAAGCAATTGTCTTCGATGATCACCGGCCCGGCCTGCAGCGGTTCCAACACTCCGCCGATGCCAGCCCCACCCGAGATATGACAATTTTTGCCGATTTGGGCGCAGCTTCCAACGGTCGCCCACGTGTCGACCATCGTGCCGCTGTCGACGTAGGCGCCGAGGTTGACGAACGACGGCAACAAAACAGCGCCCGGTGCGATATAGGCCGAGCGGCGCACGATGGCGCCTGGCAGCACGCGGAACCCGCCCTTGCGGAAATCAGCTTCGGTCCATCCGGCGAACTTCGGCGCCACCTTATCCCAATAGCAACTCCCCGCCGGACCGCCTGAAATGGTCTCCATATCGTTCAAACGAAACGACAAAAGCACGGCTTTCTTCAGCCATTGATTGACTACCCAGGTGCCGTCACGCTTTTCAGCGACACGGGCCTCGCCGCGATCCAGCAGCGTCAGCGCGGTCTCGACGGCATCGCGCACGGTGCCCTTGGTTGTCAGCGAAATTCCGTCGCGGACCTCCCAAGCGGCCTCGATAACGGCTTGCAGATCGGCGTGCGGCTTTGGGCTCGACATGGTGACCGACTGGGGGCTCGACATGGGGGGCGTGCATCTCCGGAAAAAAGGCGAGGGATCGCGTAAGCTCCGCCTTGTGACCCCGGTCCGGGCGGGTGTCAATCGCAGCCGTCACCACATCGATCAACGACTGGCCGGTGTTATGCTCGCCATACACCTGACAAGGCGAATCGTACATATTTGCCGCGCTGAACCCGTAACGGGCGGCCACTCCAGCAAGGATGCTAATCCCATGGCAAAATCGGAATCGACCAGCAAAAAGGTATCTTCGGCTGCGGCCAAGGTGATGAAGAGCAAGACGGCCACCAAGGCTGAGAAAACGGTCGCGGCCTCGGCCCTCACTCAGTCGAAGAGCAAGACCGAAGTCACCAGCGCCAGCGCCGCCGCTGCCGCCGCTCACGTTCTGCGCGATCCCAAGTCGAGCAAGGAAGCAAGATCGGTCGCCGCTTCGGCGCTCACGCAGAAGACAAAAGCCAAGCCGGCGAAGAAATAATCGGCAGACGACAACGACCGTCGCTGTCAAGGCGAAGCGAGAGGCGGCTAGCGGATTGCCGCCTCGATGAGTGCCTTGGCCTCCGCCGAATCCCACTCGGCTGATCCAGCGAGGCGGCCGACTTCCAAGCCGTCAGCGTCGATCAGGATCGTCGTCGGCATGCCGACCAGTTTCAGTTGCGTGCCCTGCCGCGCCGTCGAATCGACATACAGCCGCAGCGCTGTGGCCTTCACCTCGTCGAGAAACTTTTGCGACGCGTCGGCACCCTGCCGATCCAGGCTCAACGCCACGACTTCGAACTTGTCGCTGCCGAGCTGCTCTTGCAGCCGGTTCAACGCCGGCATTTCTTCGCGGCACGGTGCGCACCACGTCGCCCACAGGTTCAACAGGATCGTGCGGCCTTTGAAGTCCGAAAGTTTGCGGTCGGCGCCGCTCGAATCCTTGAACGTGATATCCGGCAGCGGCTCGGGCGTCTTGCGGCGAACGAACGCCGCCATTTGGCCGGTTTTGACTTCGCCGGGCGCATTTGGCACAGACAAAGCGGCCACGGGTATCGCAGTCGTGCCGTCGTTGACGATGACCGCGTTGTCAGGCCGCCCCATCGTAACGTATATCGCGCCGAAGCCTGCCAGCGCCGCCAATGCTACAATCGCCAATGCTTTTGCCGGTCGGACTACGCTGCTCATCATCAACTTTATAACCTTTCGATGCCGTCCTCGAGGAGACCAGACGCGTGACTGACAAACCCGCCAATATGATGTGGGGGGGCCGCTTCGCAATGTCTCCAGCCGAGATCATGCAGGAGATCAATGCGTCGATCGGCTTTGACCATCGACTGGCACCGCAGGATATTCGCGCTTCAAAGGCGCACGCCGCCATGCTGGCCGATGCTGGCATCATCACCAAGGCGGATGCAAAGGAAATTTCGAAGGGCCTCCACGTCGTGCTGGCCGAAATCGAAGCCGGCACCTTCAAATTCTCCCGCGCGCTCGAAGACGTGCACATGAATGTCGAAAGCCGGTTGAAGGACTTGATCGGCGCCGCCGCCGGCCGCCTGCATACCGCGCGCTCACGCAACGACCAGGTGGCAACGGATTTCCGGCTCTACGTTCGCGATCAGATCGACGGCATCGATGCGGCACTGGCTGAGGTTCAACGCGCGCTGGCGACCAAGGCGGAGACGCACGCCGCAACCGTCATGCCCGGCTTCACGCATCTGCAGCCGGCGCAGCCTGTGACGTTTGGTCATCATCTGCTCGCCTTCGTTGAAATGCTGTCGCGCGATCGCGGCCGCTTTCAGGATGCGCGCGCTCGGCTGAACGAAAGCCCACTCGGGTCGGCCGCGCTCGCTGGCACATCGTTTCCAATCGACCGGCATCAAACGGCAGCAGCCCTCGGCTTCGACAAGCCCATGAACAATTCACTCGATGGCGTGTCGGATCGCGATTTCGCGCTCGAAACGCTGGCGGCGGCCACCATTTCAGCGATCCACTTTTCCCGCCTTGCCGAAGAGATCGTCATCTGGATGACGCCGCAGTTCGGCTTCGTGACCATGTCGGACAAGTTCACCACCGGCTCGTCGATCATGCCGCAAAAGCGCAATCCTGATGCGGCCGAACTCTCGCGCGCCAAGGTCGGACGCATCGCCGGCGCTTTCCAATCGCTGGCCATGGTCATGAAGGGGCTGCCGCTCGCCTATTCCAAGGACATGCAGGAAGACAAGGAAGTCACCTTCGACGCCCTCGAAAGCTTCAAGCTCGTCATCGCCGCCATGGCCGGCATGATCGGCGATCTCGAACCGGTGCCCGACGCCATGCGCGCCGCCGCCGGACGGGGTTATTCAACCGCGACCGATCTCGCCGACTGGCTGGTGCGCGAGTTGAAAATGCCGTTCCGCGACGCACATCACGTCACCGGTGCCATCGTCAAGGCGGCCGAGGCTAAAAGCTTGGACCTCCAGGCCGTCCCGTTGGCTGACATGCAACAGATCGAGCCGCGCATCACGAAGGCCGTGTTTTCAGTGCTTTCGGTTGAAAACTCCGTCAAAAGCCGGACCAGCTATGGGGGAACCGCGCCACAGAACGTGCTCAAAATGGCCCGCGCCTGGATCAAACGCTTGGAAAAGGAGCGGGCGAAGGGCTAATTTGAGGTCGCAAGCGAGCCACGCGTATGCGCGAGGCTTGCCGACGTTCGTTTTCGCCGTCTCGTGATTGAAGTGGATCAGCCGTGGCTGTGCCGTTTGACCGTTCCAAGTCCGTTGTCGCTGCAGCTGTGCTGCTGGCGCTTTCAGGGCTTGCCGGCTGCGGCGTTAAGGGACCTCTCGAACCGCCGACGCAGGCTAAGGTCGAGGGCGAAGCCAAATCCGCCGAAGCCGCCGCCGCTGGTGAAAATTCATCCGCGAAGCCGAAGCCCCATGAACCCTTCGTGCTTGACGGGTTGTTGCGCTAGGCTTTCCACGTCCGCGCCACGCACTCTGTTAAGTTCGCGGCGCACTCGCCATCAACTTTTGGATGAGCCAACTCCATACCCCACGTCATCCTCGACCGAGCGCGCGGCACGCGCGGCGCTGGTCGGGGATCCAGCGCAACGAGTGCCGAAGGCCCGAAAGCTCTCGTGTCTGCGACAATCCTGACGCTGGATCCCCGGCCGACGTTCCCCGGATTAAATCCGGGATCACTCGGCCGAGGATGACGACCCGAGCTTTGGAGTGCGGGATCTCCGCCTTCTCAGCCGTCCATCCCCATCGATCCGCGACCGATCGCGTGCCGTCCCTCCCCACGTCATGGCTGCCCTCCGAGGCGGCCATCCAGGGTTCAACATTCCGCAGGTCCCAAAAACAATGCCGCTGTTCGTGCGGACAGTAGTGACTCGCAAAAATTTACGGTTGCCCCAGCATTTGGTCGATTTTATATACTCCGCTTATAATCGACCCCCGCATTTCGGCCGCGTGTTGCGGAGAGCCTTGGCAATGACTTTGAGCGCGCACGCTCATAAACTTAGCTTTTTTGGAACTTTTGAAATGCCTCAGTTTCCGTCTCTCTCGCCAGCGCGCGGGCCATCGATGGCGGTGCTCGCGCTCGCCGCTGTTGCCACCTTCGCCGCCGGCCACCCAGCCCTCGCCGATGACCCGATCCCAAATCTGGTCGGCACCTGGGTCGGTGAGAACAAGACCATCTCGGACAAAAAGGGCTACAAGGATTGGGGCACCAAAACGGTGCTGATCACCGAGCAGCAGGACCGCCGCTTTCGCGGACACTTCACTTATCCCGCCGGCACCAAAAATTTTTTCGGCATCGTCCATCCCGACAACAAGACATTTACCTGGGTCGCCTCCGACAGCAAGGGCTACAACTTCGGCCACATCCTCGGGCCGGATCGCATCGCCGCCTGCTACGTCGAGCCGGGCGAAGAGGGCACGGCGGGTTGCGCCGACATGACCCGCCAAGTCGCGCCTCAGGCTGCGCCCCAAGCTGACCCGAAGTAGAGAAATTTCTGTCGCCGACGACAGCCTAATATCGCCCCGAAACGCATAGCGTTGGTTGCACTTCTGTCGTGCGGCTGTAAAAGCGCTGATCCGCAGCCGTTTTAACCTCCAGCGCTCCACCGTTTATGCATCACTTCCACTACATCAACGGCACGCTTCACGCCGAAGACGTCAGCCTTGCCCAAATCGCGGCCGAGGTCGGCACGCCGTTCTATTGCTATTCGACCGCCACGCTGGTGCGCCATTATCAGGTGCTTACCGACGCCTTTCGCGATCAGCCGTCGCTGATCTGCTTTGCCGTCAAGGCCAACTCGAACCAGGCCGTGCTCGCCACCATGGCGCGTCTCGGCGCTGGCATGGATGTGGTCTCCGAGGGCGAGTTGCGCCGCGCCCGCGCCGCCGGCGTACCGGCATCAAAAATCATTTTCGCCGGCGTCGGCAAAACCAAAAGCGAAATGGCCTACGCGCTCACTGAGAACATTCTCGGCTTCAACGTCGAAAGCGAGCCGGAGCTTTTGGCCTTGAGCGAGATCGCCACCGGGCTCGGCAAAACCGCCGCCATCGCCATTCGCGTCAATCCGGACGTCGACGCCAAAACGCATGCCAAAATCTCCACCGGAAAAAGTGAAAATAAGTTCGGCGTACCCTACGACGAAGCGCGCGCGCTTTATGCGAAGGCCGCGACAATGCTCGGCATCAAGATCGCCGGTATCCATATGCACATCGGCAGCCAGATCACCGATCTGGCGCCGTTTCGCGACGCGTTTCGGCTGCTGCGCGATCTCGCGCTGGCCTTGAAATCGGACGGCATCGCACTCGAACACCTCGACATCGGCGGCGGGCTCGGCATCCCCTATCGCGGGTCGAACGACGTGCCGCCGCTCCCCGCCGAATATGCGGCCATCGCGCGCGACGCTTTGGGCGATCTCGGTCTCAAACTCGTGCTCGAGCCCGGCCGCATGATCGTCGGCA
The DNA here is from genome assembly GCA_019748215.1 of Hyphomicrobium sp. Taxonomy (GTDB): domain Bacteria; phylum Pseudomonadota; class Alphaproteobacteria; order Rhizobiales; family Hyphomicrobiaceae; genus Hyphomicrobium_B. The sequence continues at coordinate 9,658 of JAIEPV010000214.1, read as the reverse complement.
ACGCCGGCGTACTCGTTACGCGCGTCATTTACGTCAAAGACGGCGCCGATAAAACTTTCGCCATTGTCGACGCGGCCATGAACGATCTGCTCCGCCCGACACTCTATGAAGCCCATCACGATATCTGGCCGATCGATGAAGCCAAGACGGCCATGGCGCCGATCCAGCAGGATGTCGTCGGCCCGGTATGCGAAACCGGCGACTACATCGCCCAAGATCGCGCCCTCCCGCCGTTCGAGCCGGACGATCTCGTCGCGGTGATGACGGCTGGTGCCTACGGCGCCGTGATGTCGTCGACATACAATTCGCGCCCACTCATTCCGGAAGTTCTCGTGCACGGTAAAAACTACGCCGTCGTGCGCCCGCGGCCGACATATGACGCACTGATCGCCGCCGATGTTCTGCCAAATTGGCTCAGCAAACCCGGCACCTAAAGCCTGCATTTCGCACGTTTCACCATTGCATTTTGTTAAGGTGCGCTATCGCGACCGCATGCTAGATTTTCGTGCATGGCTGAGCTGAAAAATCCTCCCCCTAATCCATCGCGTGACCCATCGATGACGCGAAGCTTTGTGCGCAAAGTGAGCTTGAGCAAAATCGCGCTGTTCTTCGAACGCCTGTGGCCTAGGCTTTGGGTGCTGCTTGGCTTAGCGGCGGTGTTCGCGGCGCTATCGCTTGCCGGCCTTTGGCCGCTTCTGCCAGACCTCGTCCACAAATCGGCGTTGGCGCTGTTCGCGCTGGCGGCCGTCGCCTCGTTGGTGTTTGCCGTCCGCGTGCCCTGGCCGACGCGCGACGATGCCGTGCGCCGCATCGAGCGCCGCTCCGGCGTTCCGCATCGCCCGGCATCGTCCTATGAAGATACGCTGTCGGCGCAATCGAGCAGCACCGAAACTTCGGCGTTGTGGCTTGCCCACCGCGAACGCCTGGCTCGCGCCATCGATCGCTTGAAGGTCGGCAACCCAAGCCCCCGCGCCGATCGCTTTGATCCATTCGCGGTGCGCGTGCTGGCGCTACTTGTGCTGTTGCCGACCGCCTTGCTGGTGAACGGCAGCGTGCGCGAGCGCTTGGCGTCAGCCTTCAATTTCGCCGACGACAGACTGCTGGCCAATGCCCGCCTCGACGCCTGGGTCACGCCGCCGCCCTACACGGCACTTGCGCCCATCCTGCTGGCCGACGGTGGCGGTGTGAGCAACAGCGCCGAAACGCAAACCAAATTGATTGAGGTTCCCGAGCGCAGTTTGATGACGGTACGCGGCGTTGGCTTTTCCGATGCCGGCGTTGTGCTCGAAGTTTTGAGCGAAGGCGCCGCCGCGGCTGAGATCATCAAGCCCGAAGCTGCACCTGCGAACGCAGCTTCCGGCACCCAGGCTACCGTCAAACCGAAGGCAGCCATTGCCGCAGGTGTTTCTGAAGTCCGGTTTGAAATCAAAAAGTCGGCCGTCATCCGGGCGCTCAATGGGTCGCGCCAGCTGGGGCAGTGGACGTTCGGCGTCATTCCCGATCAGCTACCGACCATTGCATTGTCGAAAGAGCTTGATCGCACGCCGCGCGGCTCACTCAAGTTGACCTACAAGGCCGAAGACGATTACGGCATCGCGTCCGCCTCAGCCAAACTGCGCCAAGCGCCGCCCAAACCGAGCGATCCAAGCAAAGCCTGGGCCCGTGCCAAACCGCTGGACGGTCCGCGCTTGCCGCTTGAAAAGCCGCCGGTATTGACGCTGAAAATTCCAAAGCCCGGCGAAAAGATCGTCGATGCCTCGACGCTACTCGAGCTTGGTCCGCATCCGTGGGCGGGTCAGCGCGTCGAGATGTGGCTCGAAGCGACTGACGTTGGCGGCCAGATCGGCCGCAGCGCGCCGATCGAAATCGTGCTGCCGGCGCGGCGCTTCAAGAAACCATTGGCGCGCGCCGTCATCGAGCAGCGCCGCAAATTATCGGAAGACAGCCGAAATCGGCCGATCGTCGCCCGCGCGCTCGACGCGCTGACCCTCGAACCTGAGGGCTACATCGAGACGACCGGCATTTATCTCGGCCTGCGCACGGCATTCTATCGTCTGCAAAGCGACGGCTCGCGCGCCGCGATGAAGGAAACCGTCGCTCAGCTTTGGGAGCTGGCTCTGAAGATCGAGGACGGCGCACTATCGGACGCTGAGCGCGCCCTGAAGGAAGCCCAGGATAAGCTCGCTGACGCTCTGCAAAAAGGCGCCGACGATCAGGAAATCCAAGATCGCATCGCCGAGCTAAAGCAGAAGCTCAACGACTACCTGCAAGAGATGCAGAAAAACGCTCAAAAGGAAAATGGCGACAAAGATCAGGGTAACCAGGATCAGGATGAGCAGAGCACTCAGCAGGAACTTGGCCAAAAAGATCTCGACGAGATGATGAAGGAGCTTGAGAAAAACGCGCGCGAAGGCTCGCGCGAAGACGCTGAGAAAATGCTTTCGGAAATGAAAGAATTGATGGAGCGCCTGCAGGCCAACAACTCGCCTGAAGCGAAAGCCGAGCAAAAGCGCGCTGCCGAAATGATGAAAAAAATGGACGCGCTGAGCGACCTCTCAGGCAAGCAGCAACAGTTGATGGACGACACGTTCAAACAGCAAAATCAGAACGGCGAACAAATGCCGGGCGGCTCGCAGGACGATCCGACGGGGCAAAACAGTCCTAATTCCAAGCAAGGCCAGCAAGGCAAGGGCCAGCAGCAGGGCAAGAATGGCGGCCAGCCCGAGCAGCAAGGCGGCGGCCAGCAGGGCGAAGGCCAGCAAGGCAAAGACGGCCAGGGTGTCGGTGAGCGCCAGAAAGGCGAAAGCGATCTTGGCAAGCGGCAGGCACAGCTGCGCAAAGAGCTTGAGCAGCTGAAAAAAGACCTCGAGGAACTCGGCGCCGGCGATCCCGATAAACTCGGCAAGGCCGAGGACGCCATGGGCCAAGCCGAAGATGCGCTCGGCGAAAAAGACTTCGAGGAAGCTGCCGAAAAGCAGGGCGAGGCGCTCGACCAAATGCGCCAAAGCGCGCAATCGATGGCGGACCAAATGCAAAAGAACGCCCAGCAGAAGATGGGCCGTGGCGGAGATACGCCGCGCGATCCGCTCGGCCGTCCACAACGCTCGCAGGGGCCGGATCTTGGCACGTCGGTCAAGGTCCCCAACGCCATCGATGCGCAGCGGGCGCGCGAAATCTTGGATGAGCTGCGCAAGCGTTCGGGCGAAAATCTCCGCCCGTCGATAGAGCTCGACTACATCGACCGGCTGCTGCGAAGATTTTGAAACAGCCAGCGCTCGATCCGACGAACGAGAGAGTCGATAACGTCCATCATAACCACCTCCACGTCGCTCGTTCGTCCACGAAACGCTGACCGTGCGCCCGCTTTGACTCGTCCGCAAACGCCATTGCTTTACACGTGATGTGATTTTTTGTTGCATGCGGGATGAGCCATAAACTTCCGTCGCTCAACGCCTTGAAAGCCTTCGAAGCGGCGGCGCGGGCCGGCAGTTTCACGCGTGCTGCGAGCGAGCTAACCGTCACGCACGCCGCCATCAGCCGGCACATTCGCGATCTCGAACTCGATCTCAGATGCCAACTGTTCGTGCGCACCGGACGCGGCGTCGAACTGACGGAGCTGGGCGCCATACTTGCCCGCGATCTCACCACTGCATTCAGCATCATCACGACGGCCACCGGCCGATTTGCGCGTCCGAACCGGCGCCGCCCGCGTCTGATGATCAGCTCCGATTTATCATTCGCCACGCTGTGGCTCGTGCCACGGCTCGGGCGATTTACCGCCGCTTATCCCGACATCGACGTCGTCATCGATCCCAATCCGCGCCTGATCGATTTCGACAAAGAGGATTTCGATTTCGGCATTCGCTTTGGCGGCGCCGATAGCCAATGGCGCGGTGTCCAGGCGGATCGGCTCATTCACTCCGCGCTGGGTCTCGTCGCCAGTCCAGCACTGTTGCGAACATCGCCGTTGCAATCGCCCGCTGACCTTCGTGGGTCGTTGCTCATTCAAGAGACCGCCAAGGAGTATTGGCGAACGTGGCTGACGGCCGCCAAAGTGGCGAACAGCATTGTACCGTCAGGTCCGACACTCAACGGTGATCTGGCGATCGCCGCCGCCGAAGCCGGTCAAGGGTTCGCGCTCGCCGATTGCATTCAAGCGGGTGATGCGCTGCTCGCCAAGCGGCTGGTTGCGCCGTTCGATATCGTCGTTGGCCAGCACGCCTATTTCCTCGTCAGCCGCAGCGACAAGAAACCCTCGAAGGCAGCGAGCCAATTCAAGAGCTGGCTGTTGGCCGAAATGAGCCAGACCGTTGCTGATCTCGCGCGGCTGAAGGAGATGCGCGGGATGCGTGCAAAGCCTCCGCGCGGCAAGACAGCAGCCATCTAGTCTCCGCCAGCTCGACTCGTCCGGCATTTACTCGGCCGTTACGCGTCCCGGTGCAAAGCGCACCGTGAACCCGCTCACCACCTGATGACTGGTCAGCCGCGCGCCCGCCCATCCGCCCGGCGGCTCTGCGCCCGACCGCCATCGCGTAAATTGCCGCCAAAGATCGAGCGGCAACCAACTGCCGTCGGTGTGCGTCAACGGACCGAGATAATCGGCAATCGTGAACTTGTATTCGATGAACACGCTGCCGGTTTTCAGCCGGTACTCAAGGCCGAATAATGCCTGCGCCGTCGGGCCGGTGTATTGGTATTCATACGTGCGCGCCGGATCGGTTTCGAGATGAATTTCCGAGTGCGGCAGCGATACGCCCGCGCCGATGCCGACATACGGCGCAATGGGTCCAAGGCCGGCGAAACGCATCAGCCCATTGAACGTCAGCATGTTGTGGCCATGCGTCCATTCGAGCTTGCTGAAATAGTCGTCGAGTTTGCCGGTCGCTGGCGCTGGTTTGCCGTCGAGGGTTCCCTCGAACGGATACGAGGCGTCGAGCGGCGCGTAGACCTTTGAGTGCACGAAGTCGATCATCGTGCCAAAGCGCCCGCCCGCCTGCCAGCGCTGTACACGCGCGCCGTAGTACAGTGGGTTCTCGAATGGTTTGGTGTACCAGTCGATCTCTTTGATCGTCAGATCGTGTCGGCCATCTTTCTTTAGCGTGAAGTCGCTTGGATAATGATACGGCGCGCCGAGATAAGCGCCGAACGCGGTTTCCTTTGGCCGCGTCGCAAAGGTTGACCCGCCGCCTGCGCTAACCGCCGCAGCATCTTGCGCGTCATCGCCCGGCAGTGCCGCTGCCGCCATCAGCAAGCCCATCGTCACGACACCAGCGGCCGCGTGCAGCGCATCCGCCAGCGCGCCGATACGATCACCCGCCGGCCACCACCAAGGCGGTGCGAGCCGCAAACCCTCGCCCATCAAATTCCGATCCCCTTCATCGTCCGACGCGTCATCCCACCCGTCAGTTCTGGCGTCATCTTCGGGACGAAACCTTTTAGCAACGGCGAGCGCCCCTGCCACAGCTCAAATAACGCTTCCAAACACTTTTGGATTATGGACGTGCCTGTGCCGCCAGCACATCCAGCATTTGCCTCACCGCGACAATCTGCGGAGCCGCGCGTGTCAGATACGCTTCCCCCGTATAGCCCCACCAATCCCAGCAGGCCTGCGGATTAAGCGGTGTGGTTGCAACCTGCGGAAACAGCACAATCAGTGAATTGGTATCGGCCCATCGCGCAAATCCGGATTCAGTAATGAACTGATCATCGACCGTCTCGCGATTTTGCCCGCAGCCATGGAACGCGATGTGAATGCGGCAGCCGCTCGCCGTCCGGCAATGCGGCGGCACATAGACAACGCCGCTGTCGGCCAAGCCATCGAGTACGCCGGGCGGTTTGAAGGGCTTTTGATCGAACGTGATCATCGTGCCTGACGGCCCGGCGGCGCGCGGCTGCAACGGGCCGTAGATATGGGTCAGCAGATCGCCAGCCTGGTCATAATCGCAATCGACGACATACGGCGTGCCTGAACGGCCGCACGCACTGCCGCTATCGTCGGTCACGAAGGCATGACCGGCCGGCAGCGTATTGACGAATTTGATATTCGCGTCCGGCACGCCGAGCTTGCCATAAAACTCAGCCGCGTGTTTGACGATGGACGGCACGACGGTGCGATCCGCAGTGCCGGAAAACAGATAAACGCGATCGGTAATGACATCGGCGATCGGATCGATGCTGCCGTCTTCGGCCCTGCGTTTGGCTTTCGTCGCTAAGTCGTTTGGATCGGCAACGCCCCAGATGCCCAGCATGTCCTTCATGCATCCGTTGACCGCCTTACTCAGGTTGAGCCACGCCGTCCCTGGTGCCGGCAATGCACCGGTGAAAACACTCTCGGAACAGCCATAGGGTCCACCGGCGATAATCGCTGCACCGATAACGATTTTCGCCTGAGCCATTTCAAATTGCCCGGCCATGTAGGCGCCAGCCGAAATCCCGGACACCGACGTTTTGTCGATCACCGCACCGAGTGATGGCAGCGTTACCGGAGAGTTGTCTGGCGCCCGATCGCAGGCACTCAGCATCACGAGCGAAACGACAAATATCGGTGTGCACATCGCGAGCACAGGGTTCCGGTCGCCCATCGCCAGTCTCGGCATCAGTCTGCGCATGTAACAAAGCCTCGCTTGTTGTCATGCAGCTCTAGCCTGCCGAGCGCTTAACAGCCAGACCGGCAAAGGTCGCGCCCCTTGCGCTCTCGGCTATTTCAGGCGGACCGAGGCGCGATCGACGTGGCCGTTGGCATCGATCACGGTCAACTTGGCAAATCCAGTGCCGGAGGGCTGCCAAGCCACGTCGCGCGCGTGCGGATTGGACGCCAACGGCGTGCCATTCACCAGCCACGTCAACGGCAGCGCCCCGCCGTCGGCTTTCAGCATCATCGCATCGCCGACGAAATCGCCGGTATCGAGTTCCGAGCGATCGGGCGGAAACGAGATCAGCACGGGGGTCACGAGAAACGGCCCGGCTGCGGCATCGTCGCCGGGTTCACGCCAGCGCTTCAGCGGCGGCGGCAGATCGGCGGCGGCGACCACTAGTACACCAGGCGGCGCGGCCGCCAGCGGCATGCGCCGTTCCGACAGGCGCGCAAACGCATCAAACAGAATGGGTGCCGCTGCCGTGCGGCCCATCATACCGGGGACGCTCGTGCCATCGGGGCGTCCAACCCAAACGGCGATGACATGGCGGCCGTCGTAGCCGATCGCCCAGGCGTCGCGATAGCCATACGATGTGCCGGTCTTGTACGCGAACCGTCCGCCCTTGGCATTCAACGGCGGCGGCGCATCTTTCAAAATATCGCTGACGTACCACGCCGCGACGGGCGACATCAGGCGGCGGGCATTGACGTAAGATTTGACCCGCGTTTGCGCCGCGATCTGCGCTCGCGCACTGGCCCGGCTGAACAGCGTCACGCTATCGCCGCCACGCGCCAGCGCCGCATAAAGCTGTGTCACGTCGAGCAGCGTCAGTCCGGTGCCGCCAAGCGCCATGGCCAGCGTCGGCTCGGACTTGTCGGGAAAGCGCGCAATGACGCCCGCGCGCCGAAAGCGGCCAGCGAGCTTGCCCGGCCCAACACGCGCCAGCGCCCGCACCGCCGGAATGTTCAGCGATTGCGACAGCGCCTCGCGGATCGACACCTGGCCGTGATAGCCTTCGTCGAAATTCTTCGGCGCGTAGTCGCCAAAGCGCACCGGCCGGTCATCGATCAGCGTTTCTGGGTGTGCCAAGCCCGCTTCGAAGCTCAAGCCATAAATGAACGGCTTCAAGGTTGATCCCGGCGATCGCACCGCCGTCGTCATGTCGACCGCCCCCTGCCGGCTCGCATCGAGATAATCCGACGATCCGACTTGGGCGAGAATTTCGCCGGTCTGATGATCGGCGACAACGATGGCCGCCGATAGTTTTTCGCCCTGGATCTGCGTCTGCCGCGCGGCCAAATCTTCAAGGCTCGCCTGCAAATTGCGATCGAGCGTAAGGCGATGCACAAGAGCCTTCGGATCGCGCGCCACTTCACTCTCGGTCAGGTGCGGGGCCAGCATTGGAAACGCGATACGCGCCAGCGGCACGCGCTCAGTTTTAGCACGTTCCGCCTCGGCCTCAGTGATCGCACCGGCTGCTACAGCGGTATCGAGCACGCGGTTGCGGGCCCGCTCCGCCGCTTTCGGGTTGCGATCAAGCCGGCGCGTCTCCGGCGCCTGCGGCAACGCCACCAGCAAGGCGGCCTCGGCGATCGACAGCCGTCGCGGCTCTTTGCCGAAGTACGCCAGCGCTGCGGCACGCACGCCTTCGAGATTTCCGCCGAACGGCGCGAGCCGCAGATAGAGCCGCAGGATTTCGGTTTTGGTCAGCGCGCGTTCAAGCTGAACGGCGCGCGCCATCTGGCGCAGTTTTCCGCCGGCGGTGCGCTCATGTTTGCCATCGAGCAAACGCGCCACCTGCATCGTCAGCGTCGATCCACCGGAGACCAGCCGCCCATGCCAGACCGCCTGCAAGGCGGCGCGCACGATGGCGTGGCCGTCGATCCCGTGATGCGCATAGAACCTCCGATCCTCGAACGCCATGAGGATTGCGAGATAATGCGGATCGACATCTTTTGGTTCGATCGGCAGACGCCAGCGCCCATCCGCCGTCGTGAACGGCCGCAGCAAGCGATCCTCGCGATCGACCACCGTCACCGACAGTGCTTGCGCATCTGTCAGCGACAGCGGCCCGATCTCCGCAAACGTGTGGCGCGCAATCCCGTACCCGATCGCCGAGGCGACGACGCAAACGCTCAACGCCGCAACGACCGCGCGCCGCGCCGACCTTAACGCCGAGCGTTGCCTTACCTCTCGCCCTGGAGAGAGGGAGAGGTTGCGGCGCATGTCGTCGACGAAGTTCCGCGCGCGCACCGTCGTTACTCCTTCACGCCGACCGAGAGTGTGCCAGCGGCCGTGCGCGCATACCGTTCGGGGCGATACATATCCTCGACCGTTGCGGCTGGATGCACGAATGTGCCGGGCGTCACAGCCCGCACGATATACGCCACCGTCGCCGTCAAGGCTGGGGGAGTTGCACCCCCGATCGCGGTTGCCGCATCCGCTACGCTCGCCGCATCTGCTTCACCCGCTGCCGCATCATCGCTTTCAACCGCCGCACCCTCGGTCGCCTGTTCTGACGACGCGTCACCTTCATTGCGCGCGTTGGCTGCCGAGAAGTTGAACGCCGCTACGAACCGGTCATCGCGGAATTCGCTGTGCTCGGGCTCAACCGTCGACTTCAGCCAATTGAGGCCGGCAATCGATCCACTCGCGACGAGGCGCGGATTCTCGATCTCGAAGCCCGCCGGCAAGCGATCGACCACCATCACCCGGCCGCCTGCTTCGTCCGACTGGATCTTCACGACCATGACGAAGCGATCGTTCTGGCGCACCTCGGCTTTGCCGCCGTTGAGACTTTTTAGATCAATCTTCTTGCCATCGAGTGCGTAAGCGCTGCGTTCGATTTTGAAGCCCTTCGACGTCGCCGGCTCTGGCGTTAACGCCGCGCCGATCACCGAGATCACGGCGTCGGTTGCGGCTTCGCCCGAATTGGTGATCGTCAGGACGCCGTTTTCGAGATCAGCCGGAACAAGCGACCGCAGCACCGGTCCTGAGACCGGCTTGCCATCGATCGACAGCGT